>JBBIUX010000006.1:0-75407 GCA_037440025.1 Candidatus Fraserbacteria bacterium
ACCTGCTGGCTTGCCAGTTGCATACAGAGTTCAGTAAACTTCAGGAGCTGGGAGGAGTTCTTCATCGTGGGTCACCGTCCTATGATAGGCGGTGACCCCTCCCAGCTCAAGGATGTCTACAGAGCCTTTATAAGTTAATATTCGGATATTTCTTCCAGACCTTCCAAGGGCACGTGCCGGGAGGCACAAACTTGTTCTCCAGCACATCTAAGGCGCGATTGATATATTTTCGCGTATCGTGGGGCATGATGATCTCATCAATGCACCCTCGCTCGGCAGCACGGTACGGGTTTTCATAGAGTTCACTGAACTCTTGAATTCTCTTTGTCTTCACTTCTTCAGAATTTTGCGCTTCTTTGATCTCACGGGCGAAGATCACGCTGGCAGCGGTCTCGGCCCCAACGATGGTCACGCGAGCTGTCGGCCACGCAAAGACAAAATCAGCCCCGATGCTCTTGTCCAGCATCCCGTAGTGAGCCCCCGCGTAGGATTTCCGCACAATGACGGAGATCAAGGGGACAGTAGCATTGGCCCAAGCAAAGAGCAATTTCGCGCCATGCCGCAGAATCCCGGCCCACTCTTGCTGCGAGCCGATCATATAGCCTCCGCAGTCTACCAAAGTCACTACGGGGATATTGAAGAGATCGCAGAATCTTATGAATCGGGCTCCCTTGTCCGCCGCATGGGTATCTATGACGCCTCCGGCCCACATCGGCTGGTTTGCCCAGATCCCGACGGGACGACCGCCAAAGCGGGCAAATCCCGTAATCACGCTCTTGGCATGGTGCTCCATCGTCTCTAAAAAGTAGCCGTCGTCTACTATCGCTCCTATCACCTTCTTCATATCAAAGGGCTTAAACGGCTCATCAGGAACGAGTTTATCCAACTCGGCCACGGCGCGCGCGGGGGGATCTTCGGTCTCTCGACGTGGCGCTCGCTCGCGGTTATTGGCGGGGAAGAAAGAGAGCAGCTCTTTGGCTTTATCTATCGTCTCTTTGTCGTCTTTAGTTACTATGTGTGTCTGCCCGGCTTTGACGGCATGGGCCTTCCAGCTACAGAGTTCTTCGAGGCTGATCTCCTCGCCGATCTGTGTTTTCACAAAAGCCGGCCCGGCAATGCCCAGAAAGCCCGTGTCACGGGCTTGAATGAGAAAGTCCTGCATGACCGGATGATAGGCCTGTCCTCCGAGACAGGGGCCGAGCAAGAGTGCAATCTGTGGGATCACGCCCGAGGCCAACGTCTGCATTCTGAAGAGCCGCCCGTAGGCTTCTAGGGTATCTATGCCCTCTTGGAGACGAGCCCCAGCGGAATCATTCATCCCAATGATGGGAAAACCCTTCTCCATAGCAAGCTGAATCGCATACGTCTCTTTGAAGCCGTGATATTCCCCAAAAGTTCCGGCCATAGATGAAAAATCTTCAGAGAAAGCGACTACCCAACGCCCGTTCACTTTCCCGAAGGCCGTAATGACCCCCTCGGCCGGAATGCGGGCTTTGTCCATGCCAAAGTGCACGGTTCTGTGTTTTATGTGCATTCCGATCTCAGTATAGTCACCCTCATCGAACAAATACTCTAATCGTTCGCGGGCATTGAGCTGGCCGGCTTTCTTGCGCTTTTCTAATATGTGAGAATCCCCCATCTTTAGGATTTTCTCTCGCTCTGCTTGCAGCTCGCGGTACAGGGTCTCTTTGCTCTTATAGACCCCACCGGGATAACTTAACGATTCGCTGGGCTCTTGCCGATCTTTGGACTCTGCCATGTGAGACCTCCTTGTTCTCAAGATAACTCAAGGCGGCAGCGATTGCAAGAGATACGGGCGACCGACTGGTCGCCCTGCCACCGTCAATGTGGTCAGCATTACCGACTATGCCCTACGGAAAGCGTTAGTCTCTTCTTGGTGTCTTTTGCAAATCCGGGAGGAGGCAGACCATGCTCAAATATCTAGGGGTCAGTTTAGCTATCGCCGCGATAGTGAGTATGAGCACAGACGCCTTGGCTCAAAAGTCCCCCGGGAGCTTTTGGGCCGAAGAGTTTTTGGGTGCAGAAGTGGGGGCGGTCATCGGTGGGGCTATCGGGCTGGGAACAGTCCATACGAGCTGTCTCCGGTTCGAGAAGAGCTGTGACCCCCTCTATCGCCTGGTGATCTTGCAGCAGAGAATACCCATCGTCAGTGAAGAGGACCCTCTTGCCATCATTAAGCTCACGTCACCGGGGTTCCGTACGATCAACATGGGACGCGGGCTGGGGGCC
The DNA here is from genome assembly GCA_037440025.1 of Candidatus Fraserbacteria bacterium. Lineage (GTDB taxonomy): Bacteria > Bipolaricaulota > Bipolaricaulia > RBG-16-55-9 > DRXL01 > JANXCC01. The sequence continues at coordinate 2,251 of JBBIUX010000006.1, forward strand.
CTTGCCGGCGTCGCATTGATAGGTGTCGTACACGGTGTCGAGGGGAACATCTGGGCGGCGTTCTTGGCGACCCAAGCGTGGGTTGCCGCGAGCCAAGAGATTTTCATCTTAAAGTTGCCCTTGGTACCGGCCTTTGTCGCTACGGCTGCTTACAATTGGGGTGCCAAGATGAAAGCCGATAAGACTGCCCAACCCGGGGCACTGAGTTGGAGCCTCCCCTTGATAGCACGAAAGTTTTAGAGCGTTGCCCTCGGCTCTTCTTGAGTGTAACGCATATTACTTTTCTGAAGAAGCTTAATTCGCTACAATACTCTTATCGCAAAACGCCCAAACTGAAGGAGGATGTATGTCTCGAACCGTGAAAATTTTTGCTTTGCTGTCGTTGGCCGTCTGGGGTATCGGGATAGGAGGCTGGACTGCTGCCCTGGCTGGTGAAGGTGGACGCTCTCTGACAATCACTCAAATGGTCTTTCTCCATGAAGTGCCCTATGCGACTTCGTACACCATTCAAGTCGCGCCCGGCTACAGCTCCGGCGGAGCGACGATCTATACATTCAATGGGGCTGCGTATCTTGCTGGCGATCTCAATAAGCTGACGGAGATGGGGTTTGATCTGGGACGCACAGCAGGACGACTGATCTTCGGGGGGATTGTTCCGGCGAACCTGCTCGCAGAGATCCCGGCCCTGGCGTTCATGAACGGTCAACTGATGATCGAAGGGCGACACGACTTAGGTAGTTTTGGCAATTCGTATCAGCATTTGATGCTCGACCCGGCTCAGAATACAGTTCATGGGCACATCTCCGTTAGGGCTGTTGCGCCGGCCCTCAATATGGTGGGGGATTGGACGGCGCCGATCTCGGTCACCGCGACGTATGACAAAGATCGCGTGACGGGCCTCCTTCAGCATGGAAGGGAGCTGACTGCTGATCTCACGTTCAAGCGAAAGCGGCACGACCAGCGCGATCCAGAACTCGAGGGCACGGTCTATGTGCGCAATCTGACCCTGACGGTTCTCAGCCAGACTGAGTGGACTTTCTCTGGGGAGATCGTCTCGACGCTGAGGGCTGATCCGTAGTCAGAGGTCAAGAGGTCATACTAATTCTACTTCATCGTATCACTTTGTCATTCTGATCAAAGCGAAGAATCCAGACCCTTCGCTTCCGCTCAGGGTGACACCATGAATCGAGATTAGTATCAGAAGTCGGAAGAAATAGAAAAATGGCTTTGTAGAAATCTCCTGGAGCCGGCGGATCAATCCGCCGTCTCAGGAGGTGCAAGCGTGCTCAAGCACGCTCCTCCAGCCCGCTTCAGCGGGCTTGGATCTGCTGAGACGGATGCTTGAGCATCCGGCACCAAGGATTTCTACAGAGCCAAAAATGGCTTCTTATTTCAAATCCCCATCCGCTTCGCGATAATTTCGTACATCACTTCGGTGGTGCCAGCGCCGATCTTCCACAGTCTTATGTCTCTATAGAATCGAGCAATATCGTACTCTTCGATGTAGCCGTAGCCGCCGTGAATTTGCAGGCACTCGTCGGCGACTTCACAGGCGACGTCGGCGCAGAAGGCTTTACACATAGAGACTATCAGCGTGGCGTCTTCACCGGCTTCCATCAGTCGCGCGGCGTGATAGAGCAACTGCCGTGCTGCCTCCAGCTTCGTCTGGAGTTTGGCCAGCTTATGACGCGTGATCTGAAACTGAGAGAGTTTTCGGTCAAACAGCTCGCGCTCTTGGGCATATTGGATGGCGTCTTCGAGGGCTTGTTGCGCCGACGACGTCGCCGCGGCACACGAGACAAATCGCTCATTCTGTAACCCCTGCATGCTGTAATAAAAGCCCTTGTTTTCTTCGCCGATCAGGTTTTCGACAGGCACGGGGCAATTATCAAACGAGAGTTCGCCGGTGTCAGAGGCGTGCATGCCCAGTTTTTTGGGGAGTTTTTGGATCTCGAACCCCGGCAGACCCTTCTCGACAAGCAGCATCGAGACCCCGTGGTGCCCGGCGCTGGGATCGGTCTTACAAGCTACAAAGAAGAGATCGGCATTGAGTGCGTTCGTGATAAACGTCTTGCTTCCGTTGAGAATATACTGATGGCCCTTTTTTTTCGCCGTGGTCTGCATTCGGCTCAGATCGGAGCCGCCGCTTGGCTCGGTGAGGGCGATAGCGCCGACTTTCTCGCCCTGAATGAGTGCCGGGAGATATTTCTGTTTGAGGGCTTCGGAGCCGTATTTGTACAGATAGGGTGAGCTCATATCCGTGTGCACCAAGACGCTCATGGTCAACCCGCGCGAGCGGCAGCGACCCAGCTCTTCACAGAAGACAACAGTAGACCAAATATCTGCACCGGCGCCGCCGTACTTTTCGTCAAAGCGAATCCCCAGAAAGCCCAGCTCGCCCATTCTTCTATACAGCTCTTTGGGGAAGATACCGGCGGCCTCCCACTCATCTACTTTCGGGTTGAGTTCTTCGTCAACGAAGCGCCGCACTGCTCGGCGAAAGATACGGTGCTCTTCGGAAAACGGGTAGTCCATACTGAAAACATCTTAACGCAACAAGAGGGCTTGCTTCAAATCTCCTTCTTAGACGGCCCAACATATTATATTAACGGATTATCACACGTTCTTCACTTCGTTGAGCAGCTTTGTCAGTGATTCTTTTGCATCGCCGAAGAGCATTCTCGTCTTGTCGTTATAAAAGAGTTCGTTCTCGATGCCCGCAAACCCGGGGTTCATGCTGCGTTTCATCACGATAATTTGCTTCGCGTGATCAGCATTCAGAATGGGCATCCCGTAGATCGGGCTGCTCTTATCATAGCGTGCCGCCGGGTTCACAACGTCGTTGGCTCCCAGAACAACGGCGACATCAGCTCGTTGGAACTCGTCGTTGATCTGGTCCATATCGTAGAGCTGATCGTAGAGGACGTTGGCTTCGGCGAGCAAGACGTTCATGTGCCCCGGCATACGTCCGGCCACGGGGTGAATAGCATACTTGACTGTCACACCACGTTTGCTCAGCTCATCGGCCAACTGACGGACCGCGTGCTGCGCTTGCGAGACGGCCATGCCGTAACCAGGAACAATGATCACTAATTGAGCATAGGCCAAAAGAATAGCAGCTTCATCGGGCTGGATGGGCTTGACGGTCTTGCCCGCGGCGCTCGCCGCCCCGGCCCCGGCGGTCACGGCCGCGCCGAACGCGCCAAACAGGACGTTCGTAATCGGGCGGTTCATGGCCCAGCACATAATCTGTGTGAGAATAATGCCCGATGCTCCCACTAAAGAGCCGGCGATAATAAGAGCATTGTTCTTGATGACGAAGCCGGCCATCGCTGCAGCTATGCCCGACAGCGAGTTTAAGAAACAAATGACGACGGGCATATCTGCCCCACCGATGGGGATGGCAAAGAGCACCCCAAAGATCAGCGCAGCGACTGTCAAGTACGAAAAGACCCAGGGGTTTCCGAAACTCACTATGAGATACGCACCGGCTGCGAGAATGGTCAAGAAGAAGACCAGATTAATAATATTCTGAAATGGATACGTGACGGCACGCTCATTCACGATGCCCTGGAGCTTGCCTGCCGCGATCATGCTGCCCGAAAATGTCACCGCGCCGACGATCATGGCCAGCATGATCGTGATCGAGACGTCCAGTGTCAGTGTGCTGGGATCGGCAGCGTGCTTGAAAAACTCCGCCGCGGCGACCAGGGCAGAAGCCCCGCCGCCAAAGCCGTTCAGAACCCCGACCATCTGCGGCATGGCCGTCATTTTGACCATGCGAGCCATCACGACCCCCAACGCTGACCCGATAACGAGTCCGATGATGATAATTGTGTAGTCCGTAATTCCCGACACGAACAGCGTAGCCACAATGGCCAACAACATGCCGAACGAAGAGAGCATGTTTCCTGCGCGGGCCCGCTTGGGTGAACTGAGCCATTGGAGCCCGATCACAAAGAGGGCCGATGCGATCATGTACGCAATAGCGATCAAAATCTCTGCGAGGGTCATTATTTCTCACCCGGCTTTTTCTTGAACATTTGCAACATGCGGTCAGTGACCAGATAGCCCCCCACGACGTTGATAATGGCGAAGATGATGGCTATGAGCCCTAAGGTTGTCTGCAACCAGCCCTCTTGACGCCCGACTACAATGAGAGCGCCGATGATCGTGATCCCTGAGATGGCGTTAGAACCGGACATCAAGGGGGTATGGAGCAAAGGCGGAACCTTGGTGATAACTGCAAACCCCAGGAACATCGAGATGACGAAGATATAGAGTGCTGCGAGAAGTGCTTCGGTCATAAAGCCTCCTTTAGTTTTAGACCTCCCACCTCAGCCCAGGGCAGGCACGGGGGCCTGCCCCTCCGGGGGAGGGGCTGGGAGAGAGGTCCTATTTCTGTACCAAAATCTTCCCATCATGCGTGACGCAGCAGCCCTTAATGATCTCGTCATTGAAGTCGAGCTTGAGCTGCCTCTCTTTGTTAATGAGTAAACTGAGAAAGCTGGCGATATTTCTCGAATACATTTGACTTGCGTGAAAGCTCATTGAGCTGGGCAAATTGATCGGCCCGACAACGGTCACGCCGTTCACGGCGATCTCTTTGCCCGCTTGGGTGAGCTCGCAGTTGCCGCCCTGCTCCGCGGCTAAATCTATGATAACTGAGCCCGGCTTCATGGGGGCGACCATCTCTTTGGTGATGAGCACTGGGGCCTTTTTGCCGGGGACGAGTGCCGTCGTGATCACGACGTCAGATTCTTTGACGTACCGGGCGATCAGCTCGCGCTCTTTTTGTTTGTGCTCTTCACTGAGTTCTTTGGCGTAGCCGGACTTGTCGGCGGCTTCTTCTAAAGCTAAGCCGACGAACTTGGCACCTAAGCTTTCGACTTCTTGTTTGACCGCGGGGCGTACATCGAATGCTTGGACGATGGCGCCCAAGCGCCGCGCCGTGGCAATGGCTTGGAGTCCGGCCACGCCCGCGCCGATAATAAAGACTTTCGCCGGTGTGATCGTCCCGGCAGCGGTCGAGAGCATCGGCAAAAACTTGGGCAGATACTGGGTGGCCATCAGGACGGCTTTGTATCCCGCGACCGTGCTTTGAGAAGACAGAACGTCCATGGGCTGAGCCCGCGTGATCCGGGGGATCATGTCCATGCTGAAAGCCGTGGTCTTTCTCTGTGCTAGCATTTGCACAAGCTCGGGGTTGATCAACGGTTGGAGGATAGCGATGAGCACGCTGCCCTCTCGGAGCAGTGCGACTTCGTTCTTCTCGGGCTTTTGCACTTTGATGACGATTGCTGCGCTACTGTAGAGCGTTTTGGCATCTGGAGCGATTGTCGCTCCGGCGGCTTGGTACGCTCGATCGGGATATGACGCGCCGGCGCCGGCTCCGGTCTCGATCTGCACTTCGATGCCGGACCTCACTAATTTGGCGACAGTCTCCGGCACGAGAGCCACCCGTCGCTCATGAGCCGTGATCTCTTTAGGGACTGCTATTGTCATAAAACCTCCGCGTTTGCCTCATCCGGGTCCTCTCCGTGTACGGAGTAGGGACCGGAAGCTTCTAGATTCTACTGACCTTAAGTGACGTTGCGCCACGAGCTAGATCATGTCGTTTGCTGAGCTATGTCATATTCTCCCCAGGGGCAGCAGCACAAAGACAATGAGATCCCACAGGGAATGGGAGACCATGACAACGACGAGGTTGCGCTCGCGCCCATAGAGCCAACCCCAGAAAAGTCCAACGACGGCCGCCGCCGCGATCAACATCACGTTCAACGTCCACAGGTGCACCAGCGCGTAGAGCGCCGTCGCCGCCAGCAGCCCCGTTCTACTGCCGAACAGGTCGGCAAGCCGTCGCTGCACAAAGCCGCGCCAGAAGATCTCCTCGCTCGGCCCGATAATACAGAACAACAGCAGCCCGATCCATGCGAGATCGAGCTGCTCTCTCTTCGCGTAGACTTTGCTGATGTCGGCAGAGGCGAAGGGCAAGAGGGTGGTAGCCATCTGGTTGCCAACCCAGAAAACAGCGTACAGGGCCAAGGCCGAAGCGATGCCAATCACCACATCGCGCCGGCCAAACCGAAAGAGCCTTCTGTAGTCAGGTGTCAACGCGAGAGCGCTGATTGCCAAAAGGGCCGCCGAGAGCGACAATCTCAGCCAGAAGTTCCACGTCTCCGTCTGAAAGATAAAGTACCATAGCCCAAACGCTGCGACGACAGCTAGCCAGACCGTCACCAACGGTGCTCGTGTCATGCTCTTGATTGTAGGGGCAGGAGTTTTTCTAAAATCAGCGCGAGAATCAAACAAATCCCAAAGAGCGTATCGAGCTGGGCCGTGCGCGCGTCGGCGTCGTTGGGAATTTTTTGCTGAAGCGTTGTGATGAGCTTGAACGCGAGCGGCGCCGAGAAGAAAACTAACAGCCCCCACGGGCTCAGTATCTTCAGGGCGATCAGCGCGACAATAGCCAGATACGCTGCGATGATAAGCCCTTGATAGAAGTGCATCGTCGTGCGCTGGCCCAAGAGCGTTCCCAAGGTCTTAATGCCCACGCTGCCATCATAGTCAATGTCTCGGAGATTATTGGCGAGCAACACTAGTGCGACCAGCACTCCGAAGGGAAGAGAGATCAGCACGGCCTCAACGCTCAGGGTGCTCTTTTGTACGAAATACGTTCCCCCGACGATGACCGGCCCCCACATCAGGAAGACCGAAAGCTCGCCCAGGGCGAAATATTTGTATTTGAACGGGTTCGCTGTGTAGAACAGGCTGGCCAGCGCACCGACAAGCACGAACCAAAGCAATTCTAACCCCTTGAGCCAGATCAAATAGAGCCCGATCACGCCCGCGAACCCGTAGAGCGCCCAGCTCACGGCGAGCACGGCTTTTGGTGCAATCAATCCCTGGACTAACGGGTGCGGGCGATAGAGCGTCGTCGGAGCGCCGGGGCGGTCTACCCCGCTCTTGTAGTCAAAATAGTCATTGATGAGATTGGTCGCGCTGTGGACGAAGACCGCGCCGATCAGAGTCACGAACAAGAGCCACAGGTCAAAAGCACCATCGAGGGCAGCCACCGCCCCGCCGACGCCCACGGAGATCGCGGTCATGGTGAACGACCACGGACGCGTTGCTAAAAGCCAAATTTTTAGGTTCATAGAATCCCTCACATGTAGGGGCGAACCTCTGTGTTCGCCCAAGGGCAGACACAGGGGTCTGCCCCTACTTCTTCACTTGCTCCAGCACTCTCTTCAGGTCAATCTTGATGTCAAAAACCTGCAATTCGATCATCACCAACTCTTCCGTCCCGGTGTTGACGAAGTCGTGCAGTTCGCCTCCCAAAATGCGCACCACCGAGCCCGGTTTTAACGGGCGCTCGACTCCGTCGAGGCGCACGACCCCCGTGCCGGAGATCACATAAAAGAGTTGAGGGTGCGGATGGCGATGGGCCGGAGAAGTCCCTCCCGGTGCCATCTTGACCAGCATCACTTGGGCGTGTGAGTTTGAGTCCGCGCGTGTCCACATGGGCTTCTGCCAGATCGTGGGCGAGATGCCCTTCTCCCACGGCTGGTCGGCCAATTGCAGTATCTGTGTATACTGTTCCATAAAACCCTCCTCAAGGCCCTCACCCCGAAGCGTTTTGGTGCGACCGCTTTCCGAAAAACATGCTGCACCAAAACGCTTCGCCCCGGCCCCTCTCCCGTCGTCACCGACGGGAGAGGGGTGCCCGCAGGGCGGGGTGAGGGCCTCGTCGCTCTATGATATAATCTGCCCGTAAGGGCTGTCAATATATGCGGTATAGCGAGCAACGAAAAGGAGGGCCGATGGCTGTTCCCAAGAAGCACAAGCCGCAACGGCCAACATTTGCCCGCCGAGTTGTCCGTTGGAGCATCGGCCTGGGAATCTTTTTGGTGGTCATCGGGCTGGGCGTCTGGGCGGCGTATCAGTCGTTCTTAGCCAAACCGGGCATTCCCATCCCGATCCAGCAGCCAGCGAGCTACCATCTGCGGGCCGGCGAGACCGTACAGTATAACTCGATCCCGCCGACCTCGGGGCCGCATTCAGGGGCCACGACCGATTGGGGCATTCACGACCTGTCCATTCCCAATGAAATTCAAGTCCACATGCTGGAACACGGAGGCGTCATCATTCAGTATCGTCCCGTGGAGAGCCCTGCTCTTGACGACCCGGTCGCCGAGGGGCTGAAAAGACTCGTAGGTCGCTTGCGCACCGAAAATTTTCAGAAATACTGCAAGCTGATCCTCGCGCCGTATGCCCCTCTACAGAAAAAGATCGCGCTGACGGCTTGGGGGCGGCTCGATACGTTCGACGCCGAAGCGATCACATCGGAGATCGAGCAGCGCATCGTGTACTTTATAGAGAAATTGATGAACGCCTACAACCCTGAGCGCGCCCGGTGCCCGTAAATGCTGCGAAAACTCGTCGAAAAACACCTGCAAGAAGCCCTTCAGAATATCAGCGTTCCGGCTCAGACTATTGAAGTGACCGTGCCGGAGAAGCCGGAGTTCGGCGATCTTTCCAGCAATATCGCGTTTGCACTCAAGGCCCAGCTGAAAAAATCGCCCCGCGAGATCGCGGAGCAGATCGCGGCTCAGATAGACAGAGCGCCCTTCGAGAGAATAGAAGTCGTCGGGCCGGGGTTTCTTAACTTCTTTCTCAAGCCGGAGACGGTCCATCAGGCTCTCGAGGAGATTTTGGCTCAGGAGTACGACTATGGCAAGCTGAGCGTAGGGCAGGGCAAGAGGGCCCAGGTTGAGTTCGTCAGTGCCAATCCGACGGGGCCCCTGACGATTGGGCACTGCCGTCAAGCTGTGCTCGGAGATGTGATCTCGCGACTATTAGAGAACGCGGGATATGACGTGACCCGCGAGTATTACTATAACGACGCCGGGCGTCAGATGAGGCTGTTGGGCGAGTCCGTCAAAGCCCGCTACTTGGAGCTACTAGGGCAGCCATCGCATTTCCCGGAAGAAGGCTATCATGGGGAGTATATTTATGAGATCGCCCGTGCGATCCAGAACAGACACGGGACAAGCTGGGCTGACGTGGATATCGAGCAATTCAAAGAACTCGCCGAGGCCGAACTCTTTACAGAGATCAAACGAACTCTCTCCCGGCTCTATCGAGTACCGTCTGAGCGCGTCTTCGATGTCTACTACAACGAGAGTTGGCTCTATGAGAGTCGAGAGTCTAGGAGTCCGGAGTCTCAAGCTCTAGACTCTGAGGGCTTGGTCTCTGTGACCAGCAAGACGCTCTTGCAATGGTTGCGCGAGCTGGGCTTGGCGTATGAAAAAGACGGCGCGATCTGGCTCAAGGTGACGGCACTAGGACGCCCGCAAGACAGGGTGCTGGTACGCAGTCAAACCGGCGAGCCGACCTACAGACTTCCCGACATGGCCTATCACGCGAACAAACTCCTGCGCGGCTTCGATGTGATTGTGGACATCTTCGGGGCAGACCATCAAGAGACCTCTCAGGACGTCGTAGCGGCGGTGCGGGCGCTCTATGACCAGGGCAAGCTCCCCCCAGAATGCACCCCCGACAAAATTCGTGTGCTCATCCATCAGTGGGTCAATCTCTTGCGTGGGGGCCAGCCAGTGAAAATGTCCAAGCGCATGGCCACCTTCGTGACCATAGACGAGCTGATTGACGAGATCAAGCAAACGGTTGAACTGGATGAAAAGTCAGAAAAGTCAGACGAATTGAGAGAGGACTTTGCCGTCAACGTCGTGCGCTATTTTATTCTGATGCGCAGCCCCGACTCCCACGTCAATTTTGATCTGGACTTGGCTAAGAAACAGTCTAAAGACAACCCGGTCTATTATGTGATGTACGCGTACACACGGATTGGGAGCATCCTGGAGAAGTCTGGAGTCCAGAGTCTGGAGTCTGGGAAGTCAGAAGACTCTAGACTCCCAGACTCCTCAGACTCCAGACTCCAACTCGACTTGCTGTGCGAGCCGGCCGAGTTGAAGCTGATCAAGAAGCTCGACGAATTTGAGCAGGCCGTTCGCGAGGCGACGGAGCATCTTGCCCCGCACTTTTTGGCAGTGTACGTGCACGAGCTGGCCGGGATCTTTCACGACTTTTACGAGAAGCATCGCGTGATAGACGAAACACATCCCGAACTGATGCGAGCACGGCTGGCGTTGGTGCGCGCTGTGCAGATCGTCTTGGGGCGCGCGTTCGACCTGTTGGGATTACAAGCGCCGGTGAGAATGTAATGAGCTGGTTGCAGCGTCTCAAAGATGGATTGCAAAAGACCAAAGAGCAGTTGGTCGGTCGGCTGGCCCAGGTGCTCCAGCCGGGGCGGCGCATTGACGAAGCGTTGCTGAGCGAGCTTGAAGAAGTTTTGATCACGGCGGACGTCGGTGTCGAAGCGACATTGGAGATCGTGCAGGCGCTCAAAGACCGCGCCGCCGCGCGCGGCCTGCAAGACTCCTCTGCAGTGCTGGGGGTGCTCAAAGAGATTCTGAAAGAGCGCCTGCGGCCTGCAGAGGGGACGTTGAGCTTGCGCGCTGACGGCCGGCCCACGGTCTTCTTCATTGTGGGGGTGAACGGGTCGGGCAAGACGACGACGATCGCCAAGTTGGCGCAACATCTCAGAGAAGACCTGGGCAAGAGAAAAATTATCTTTGCCGCGGGGGACACGTTCCGGGCGGCGGCGATTGAGCAGTTGGGCATCTGGGCCGAGCGTACGGGGGCGCAGCTCGTGAAGCATCAAGCAGGCGCGGACCCCTCGGCGGTCGCGTTCGATGCCGTGGAGCGTGCTCTGGCCGAGAAGGCCGACGCGCTCTTCATTGACACGGCAGGGCGCTTGCAGACCAAACACAATTTGATGGAAGAGCTCAAAAAAATAAACAGAGTCGTCGAGAAGCGTTTGGGGCGGGGAATTGATGAGCGCTTGTTGGTCTTAGACGGCACGACCGGCCAGAACGCCATCTCGCAGGCGAAGCTCTTTCACCAAGCCGTCAACGTGACGGGGATCGTCGTCACCAAATTAGATGGGACGGCCAAGGGCGGCGCGGTCATCCAAATCGCGGGCGAATTACAGTTGCCCATCAAGCTCATCGGGGTGGGCGAGCGGGCCGACGATTTGAGAGAATTCCAAGCAGACGAGTTCGTCGAGGCGCTGTTGTAGACATTGGCGAGCTTGGTCGTGTGATGTATAATGCGATGTATGATCCGCAAGCAAGTCTATTTAGAGCACCAGCAAGAGAAGTACTTGAAGCAGCTCTCCAAGAGACTTGGGCAGAGTGAGGCCGAACTTATCCGGCAGGCCATTGACCAAGCGTTAGCAGCCGATGCGACACTGCTGGCGACGGATCTGGAGGCGTGGGAGCAGGAGAAGGCCTTTATTCGCAGTCTCATGGCTCGGAAACCTCTGCGTCGCAGCAGCCGACGCTGGGCACGGGAAGAGTTATACGAGGAAAAGTGAATGGCAGCCAAGCCGTTTTTTCTTCTCGAGAGGGGGTGCACTTCGTCAATCCCTTTGCTCCAGGAGTCGAGCTCCCACTATGAAAGTCCTCACTGGTACACAGATGGCCGAGCTGGATCGCCAAGCTATCGAAATCGTGGGCCTTCCCAGCTTGGTGCTGATGGAGAACGCCGGGCGAGCCGTACTGGCAGAGCTTGCTACGCGCTTCCCTGATCTGGCAGAGAAAAAGAGCGTCATCATCGTTGGGCCGGGCAACAACGGAGGGGACGGGCTCGTCGTCGCCCGAGGGCTGCTCGATCTGGGTGCCCGGATTGAAGTGCACGTCCTGTGCAACCCTAAGTACTTCTCCCCAGAGACGCGCCATCAGGACGGTATGCTGCGCAAGCTGGGGTTCAAACTTGAATACCACACCAAGCCAAAGCACACCAGAGAGATCTATCGGGCTCTGAAAGGAGCCGACATCGTGATAGATGCGCTCTTTGGCACGGGCTTTCGCGGACCGGCGCGCAACCTGCCCGCTTACGCCATCGAGCTGATCAATCTCAGTACGGCGTTCGTTTGTGCCGTTGACATTCCCTCCGGAGTAGAAGCCGACACAGGCTACGTCACAGGGCCGGCCGTTCAAGCCGATCTGACGGTGACGCTGGCCTTGCCCAAGCTGGGACTCTTGCTCTACCCCGGACGCCAGTACGTCGGCGAGCTGGTCGTGAAGCCCATCGGTTACCCCCAGACACTGCTAGAACAGTATGCCAGCAAGATGACGTTGGTCGAGCCGGCATGGGTGCGAGGACGATTGCCCCGGCGCGAGCCGTATAGCCACAAGGGGAACTACGGCAAGGTGTTGGTTATTGCAGGCTCGCGGGGCTACACCGGAGCAGCGGCCTTAACGGCCGAAGCGGCCCTGCGTGCTGGCGCGGGGCTTGTCTATCTGGCGGTGCCGGAGAGCTTGCTGCCCGCGATGGAAGCCAAACTGACTGAAGTAATAAAACTGGGCTTGCCTGAAGAAGACGGATCGTTGGCACTGGCAGCGCTCGAGAGCATTTTAGCAATCTCTCAGGACAAAGACGTGCTGGTCGTTGGGCCGGGGCTGGGCCAGCACCCGCAGACGGTGAAGCTGGTATGCCAGCTTGTCGCCCAAGCCAACAAGCCGTTAGTTTTAGATGCCGACGGGCTCAATGCGCTCGCCGGCCATCTGGACGTTGTGGCGCAGCGTCAGGCCCCGACGGTGCTCACGCCCCATCCCGGCGAGCTGGCTCGGCTCATCGCTCAGAGCGTCGAAGAGATCGAGGCCGACCGGGTCGGCGTAGCCCGTGAGACAGCGCGACAGTGTACCAGCGTGCTGGTGCTCAAGGGCGTGCCCACGGTCACGGCGACGCCCGACGGGGAGATTTTTATAAACTCGACGGGCAATTCGGGGCTGGCCAGCGGCGGCAGCGGCGACGTGCTGACGGGATGTCTTGCCGGCTTGCTGGCTCAAGGGCTTGACGGTATAACGGCGAGCGTCTGCGCGGTCTACCTGCATGGCTTGGCGGCGGACCATCTCAAACCGACCCTGGGCGAGCGCGGCATGATCGCTGGGGATGTGCTCAGGGAACTGCCGTATACGCTGCGTGAGTTCGAGTGAGCGCTATGCTCATTGATAGCCACGCTCACTTAGACAGTCCCCGGTTTGACGCGGACCGCGAGCACGTCGTCCGACGGGCGCTCGAAGCCGGCGTCAGGGTTATCTCTATCGCGACCGATCTACGTTCCGGCCACAAGGGCTTAGAGATCGCGCGCAAGTATGAACTGCACTGCACAGCAGGGCTCCACCCGCATGAAGCGGACCAGTTCGCTGGGCCGGAGACGCTCGACCAGCTCCGCAAGCTGCTGGCTGAGCCGGAAGTCGTCGCCGTCGGCGAGATCGGCTTAGATTATTTCAAAGAGTACGCGCCGCGGGAGACTCAGCAAAAAGCGTTGCGGGCGCAGCTGGCGTTGGCGCTCGAACTGAATAAACCCGTGGTTGTTCACCTGCGTGATGCGGCTGAAGACTTACTGAAAATTCTGAAGGAGCACTCTGGGGTGCGCGGGGTCGTGCACAGTTTTACGGGAGATTGGGCACTTGCACAGAAGCTGCTCGATTTGGACTTGTATCTCTCGGTCAACGGGATCGTGACGTTTGAGAAGTCTCAGACCTTGCGCGAAGCTGTCGCAAAGATTCCGTTAGAGAGATTATTGGTCGAGACGGACTGCCCGTATTTAGCGCCGGTGCCGGTGCGCGGCCGGCGCAACGAGCCAAGTTTTGTGCGCTACGTCGCCCAGACGGTAGCCCAGATAAAAAAGCGCTCGCTCGACGACATCGCACGGGCGACGACGCGGAACACCCAGGAGGTCTTTGGGCTCTCATGAGCAAATTGGTGCTAGGCTGTCATCTCTCCATCTCCGGCGGGCTTGACCAAGCCATCGCCCGCGCTGAGACCTTACAAATCAACGCGCTGCAGATCTTCTCGCACAACGCCCGCAGCTGGAAGATGGGCGCGCTCAAGCCCGAAGACGCCCAAAAGTTTATAGAACGCCGTCGGCAGAGCAGGATCGAGTACGCGGTCATCCATACGATTTATCTGATTAATTTGGCCTCGCCCGACCCAAGAATTTTTGGGCTGTCTGTGCAAGCCCTACGGGACGAAGTAAAACGAGCCGGCGAGCTGAATATCCCCCACGTCAATACGCACATCGGGGCGCACATGGGCCAAGGAGTAGATGCCGGTTTGGAGCGCATCGTCCAAGCGATAGATCAAGTGCTGGCCAGTCCCGCAGCCCAGCACGCCCCAGGCGTAAAAATTCTTCTGGAAAATTCAGCCGGCGAGGGGACCGAGCTGGGAACTCAGCTCGCTGAGCTGGGGGTTGTGCTCAACAATATAAAGGACAAGAGCCGAGTCGGGGTCTGCGTGGATACGTGTCACGCGTTCTGCGCCGGCTACGATCTGACGACGCCCGACGGGCTGGAGAAGACGCTCACAGAACTAGAGCGCACGGTCGGGCTGGAGCGCCTCGAGCTGGTTCACTTGAACGATTCAAAATTTCCCTTGGGGTCGCAGCGTGACCGTCACGAGCACATCGGGCAGGGATATATCGGGAGCGAAGGCTTTCGCTTGCTGGTCAATCACAAGGCGTTGCGCGAGAAGCCGTTTATCTTGGAGACGCCCAAGGACGACGACTCCTCTGATCCGACGAACTTGGCGCGGGTGCGGGCGTTGCGGTATGATTAGGGACCTAACCCCAACCCCTTCCCTAAAGGGAAGGGGCAAACTCCCCTCCCGCTTTAGGGGAGGGGCCTGGGGGAGAGGTAAACGATCATGAAATTCTTTCTCGACACCGCCAACGTCAAAGAGATTGCGCAAGCCCACGAAATGGGGGTCCTAGACGGCGTCACGACCAACCCAACGCTGTTGGCCAAAGAGGGCCGCGACCCTGTTCACGTCGTCAAAGAGATCTGCAAGATCGTCGAGGGCCCAGTCAACGCCGAAGTGATCAGCACGGACTGTGAGGGGATGCTCAAAGAGGCGCGCCGGTGGGCCGAGCTGAGCGAGAAGATCGTGGTCAAAATTCCCATGACCCGCGAGGGCATGAAAGCCGTGCGCATACTCTCAGAAGAAGATATTCCCACGAACGTGACGCTGATCTTCTCGCCCAGTCAAGCGCTCATCGCTGCAAAAGCCGGTGCCTATTACGTCAGCCCGTTTGTCGGGCGTCTTGACGACAGAAGCGAGGACGGGATGCAGCTCGCCTCGCAGATCATTCAGATTTTTGATAACTACGGCTTCGAGACGGAGGTCTTAGTAGCGAGTGTGCGGCACCCGATACACGTGGTCGAAGCTGCTCTGATGGGCGCGGACATTGCGACCATGCCCTATGCTGTGTTTGAGAAGCTGTTCGATCACCCGCTGACAGATATGGGGCTGCAACAATTTTTGGCGGACTGGGAGAAGCTGCAGCGATGAGCGTGAAGCCCCCATACTGGGACCTAACCCCCGCCCCCTTCCCTGAAGGGAAGGGGAGTTCCCCTCCCTCTTTAGGGGAGGGGGTAGGGGAGAGGTCAGACCTAGATCAAGAGCGTCACCACTACGTCCAGGCGCTGGCGCGCGTCGTGGAGGCCCTGCCCAAAGTGTTCGCTCAGATACCAGAGGTCGAGCGCGTCTGGCTCTTTGGCTCGTATCTGCGCGGGCGACGCGATCTCTGCACCGATCTCGATCTGATAGTGGTGATGCACTCCAAGCACGATGTAGTGACGCGCACGGCTCACCTCTATCACCGCTTGGCAGCGTTGCTTCCGTTGGAGGTGGACATAGATCTGGTGGCGTACACGCCGGAGGAGTTCGCCCGTGAGCGCGAGAGCGGATTTTTGAAATGGGCCTTAGCCCAAGGGCAGATGCTCTATGAGAGAGCCGACTGAAGAGGGCCGGCGCTGGCTGGAGCAGGCCGAAGAAGATCTGAAATGGACGCGCCATCTTGTGCGCGAGGGGGCGCATCACATCGCGTGCTTTCTCGCCCAGCAAGTCGCAGAGAAAGCCCTCAAGGCGTTTCTGTACGCTCAGGGGCGAGAAATCGTCTTGGGGCATTCTATCGAGCGGCTGTGTCAAGAGGCAGCCCAGTATTGGGAGGCGTTTGCACGGCACGCCCAGCGCTGGGCCATCTTAGACGGCTACTATGTGCCGACGCGTTACCCCAACAGCCTGCCAGGGAGCATCCCTGCAAAAGTCTACACCCGCGAAGCCGCAGAAGAAGCAGCGCGGCTGGCGGAAGAAGTCGTCAGGGTCGTGCGCGAGCAGCTGAAGGGCAAGGGGAGAGGTCAGAACTATGAGCACTCAGACAGTTCGGTTCCTTGAGACGCGCACCGCCTTCGGCGAGGCGCTCCTAGAGCTCGCAGCGAAAGATAGTGATATCGTCGCGCTGACAGCAGACCTGCCCGGCTCGACACGCTTGAGTTGGTTCAAAGAGAAGTTCCCTGAGAGATTTTTTGACTTCGGCGTCGCCGAAGCCAATATGATGAGCGCCGCCGCGGGGCTGGCCCTCTCGGGCAAAAAGCCCTTCGTCTCAACGTTTGCGATCTTCGTCGAAAAGGCATTTGAGCAAATTCGCCAGACCATCGCGTATAACAAGCTGCCCGTCAAAATCGTCGCGACACACGGGGGAATCACGGTTGGTGAGGACGGCGCCTCCCACCAGACCGTCGAAGACATTGCAATTATGAGGGCATTGCCCAACATGACCGTGATCGTCCCGGCGGACTATTACGAGACCAAGAAAGTTATTTATGCTGTCTATAATCATCCGGGGCCGGTCTATGTGCGCTTGGCCCGCGCGGCCTTCCCCGTCGTCTTCGATGAGTCTGTGACGTTTGACATAGGTCAAGCGAAGCTTGTGCGCCCCGGCACGGACGTCACTATCTTTGCGTGCGGGCTGATGCTCTTCTATAGTCTTCAGGCTGCGGAGCTTCTTGCCCAAGAGAAGATCTCAGCCCAGGTCGTCAACGTTGCTACTGTGAAGCCGTTGGACGCGCGTGTGGTTGACTACGCGCGGGCGACGGGCTGCGCCGTCAGCGTCGAGGAGCACTCGGTGATCGGGGGACTGGGCGGGGCGCTGGCAGAAATTTTATCAGAGCAGGCCATCCCCTTGGTGCGCGTCGGGGTTCAAGACCGATTTGGGCAGTCGGGCAAGCCTGAACAGTTACTGGCGCACTACGGGCTGACGGCGGAAAGGATTGCTGAAGCGGCGCGAACGGTTAAGAAACCTCTCCCCCGGCCCCTCCCCGAAGCGTTTTGATGCCACCGCTTTCTGAAGAAGATGCTGCATCAAAACGCTTCGCCCTGAAGGGGGAGGGAAGTTCCCCCTTCCTCTTTAGGGAAGGGGGCATAGGGGGTTAGGTCGGGAACTTGCGCACCATCGTCGCTGACATCTGTCGGCTTAGCGTGATCGCGGTCACGGCGCCGCCCGTGAATATGATGGGCGCAACAGTGCGCGGCGCACAGAGATCATAGTACGCTGGGGACGGTTGTCCTTGGGATAGACATAGAGAAAGGGTAGACTCAGGCCAAAGAAGAAGAATGGAAAGAGGGCGCGACGGGTGACTACAGTGAGCAGAGCGAGAGCCCTGCTTGACATCGAGGCCCGATTATGCTAGGATACTACCAAGTTTTTTGTAGAGGGAGGAAACGACGTGGAGAAGAACCGAGCTCGATGGGGCTCGGGCGGGAACAGGGGCGATCTTCCAACCTCGCTCCACGGTCATTCTTGAAGAGAGCGTTCGATTTGACAAGAGGGGGGAGCGGGTGTTAGAATGTCGGCAAATTCACGCCTTGGGAGTGTATCTGGTGCTTTCACACAGAGAGACAGGACCAAGGGCGAGCGTTTTCGTGAGCGTATGCAGTATCTTCATCGGGAGGTGGTCGCAACTACGAAAGCACGGATCGTTTTGGTAGACGCTCGCATCGGCGCGGGCGTTGTTTGTTCTGAGCATGTTGGCCATATTTTAGACCCCAAATAGAAGGAGGTATACAAGTGAAGAAGAGCAGAGTACAGTTGGCGAGCCTGATCGCCGTGATCGCTTTTATTGTGGGCATCACGGCCATGGCTCCAGCAGCGCTGGCCAGTAAAGGCCAGGTTCTTCTCACGGATATTAACGGAACGCCCAAGCAATATTGGCGCGTGGGCGAGACACTCTTTATCACGGTGATCGACCCCGATGAGAACCGTGATTCAGATGAGGTCGAGTTCCTGAAGGGCAGTTTGACGACCCAGTTGGGGGACGAGGTCCCCGTGGTGCAGCTCTGTGCCGGACCGTGCCCGGAGTTCCCAGATTTGAAGGCCGGTGGGGCCATTGGGGACTTTGTGAGCAGTAGGGAAGGCGAAGACAAGTTGGTCTTGCAAGAGACCGGAGTCAATACCGGGGTCTTCCGTAGCCAAACCGGTATTCTCATCACCAAAGCGACGGTTGGCCAGCCGGTCACCTTAGGGGACCAGCTCCTGCAAGTCTTCGATACCGATACGCTCTTTGTGCGCTATCAAGACCCGACCAACCCCAACGATATCGGCATCAATCTGGGCAAGATTTATACCGGCACCGCGCCGGGCACCCGAGCACGTGCTATCATCTCTATTACTGATGCTGGTGGGAACCCGGTCAGTCTGACGGACATCGGTCGCACGATCTTCGTCACGGTCACTGACGCGGACGAGAACACCAGCCCCACCACCATCGAGACGGTCAAGGCCACGCTCTTCAACGCCCGCACCAAGCAGGCGATGGAGCTGACCCTGGTCGAGACCGGCCCTGACACGGGCGTCTTCAGAAATGTTGACGGCGTCATCTTAGTGGACTTCAAGAACAAGGGGCGGACGCTGGGCGCCAGTGAGCTTGATGCGCTCGATAAAGACACCATTCTTGCGTTCTATCAAGCGCCCGCCGGCGTCGTTCCGGTAATAACTCCGCCGACCGGGACACGCACCGACGTCGGCGAGAGCGCGCTCATCCGATGTGAGCGCGTCGTCCCGGTGAAATTGGCCCCCGGTGCCGAGAGCGAGATCACCGTGCGCTGCACGGCCAAGCAACAGCTGACCGCCATCATCATCAGCGATCGGCCCGATCCGGCCTTCACTGTCACCGGCGACACCCGCGGCGGCACGATCAGCCCGCTCGCCCCGGGACAGAAGTTCGAGCTCAAATACCGAGTGCGCGCCGGAGCCGCGCCGGGAACCTTCGCCATCACAGGCTCGGCGACCCCGGCAACAGCCGCAGGCGCCGATCCAGCCAATACCGTGACCTGGACCTCGAACATCGAAGTCGCAGCTTCCGGTGCGGCGAGCGCCTTTGGCTTCGCAGCCCTGAAGGTCACCACGGTAGATTCGAGCCTGGTGACCGTCACGCGCGACGTGCCCGATACCGTCGCAGCCAATAAGGAGTTCACCGTCAAGGTGAAAGTGACGGCGAAACAAGCGCTTCGCGCTCTGCTCGTCAACGACAACGTTGATGGCTGCACGCTCGTCGGGGGAACGGTCTCCCGCGCCGGAACTATTACCCCGCTCGAGCCGGGACAGTCGTTTGAGCATAGCTATAAGCTGACCTGCCCCGAGGGCACCATCACGATCACGGGCACGGTCACCCCGGTGACCGTAGCGGGCGCACAAGCCCCCGTTACTATTAGCTCGACCTTTACCGTCGGCGCGGTCCCCGTGGCGATGCTCGGCATGGGCGATATCAATGACCCCCATGACTTCGCGGTCGCCCAAGTGAAGGTCGCCCATCGCAACCCGGCGCGCATCTCGTTCATCGGCCCCACCGGGCAAGAGATCAGCGAGTTGCGCATCGGCGATGACGTCTTCGTCCAGGTCGAGGACCGCGACCAGAACGCCGACTCCGACAGGGTCGAGCGCGTCGTCGTCATGATCTTCGACATCAACGGCGGCCAGGAGCTGGAAGTCCTGACCGAGACGGGCGTCAACACCAGCGTCTTCCGCAACACCGGCCCGTTGAAGATCGTTCCCAAGGCTGTGGCTTCCTGCCCCGTCCCCGATGACCTGACGGTCTTCGGCCAGGGCCCGGAGGTCGTCTTCACGCCCACCGTGGACGCACAGAACGACGGGCAACTGGCAGTCGCCCGCGACGACGTCATCTACGCGACCTACTTCGACGACGATGTCGCAATGATCGAGAGCATTGACGAGATCAAGCGCGCTCTCGATGCCTTCGACGTCATCGCCATTACGGCTACGATCAAGCCTTCGGCCTTCGATCAGTTTGATAAGAAGATTCGATTCGTCAACGACGCCGGTCGGCCCATTGAAGAGTACAAGGTGGGCATGGACGTCTTCGTGCAGTTAGAGGACCCCATCTCCAACTTCCGCTCCGATCTGGTGGAGCAAATCCCGGTGATCGTGCTCGACCGCCACACGGGAGATCGTGAGTGCGTCACCCTGCAGGAGACCGGCCCCAACACGGGTCTGTTTATGAACCAGCAGGGGTTGCCACTGCGCCGCGGCCTGCCCAGCGACATCAAGCTGGGCGACGGCATCCTGCAGATGCAGGATCGCGACAACATCGAAGCGCACTTCCAGGCCGCCGATAACCCCCAAGACTACGCGGCCACGTCCATCGGGATCATCCCGCTCTTTGAGCCGCCGACACCAGTGGCCAGGCCCACGGTCAAGTTCGACCCGGCTTCCATCGAGATCGGCAAGCCCGTCTTCATCGAAGTAACGGACGCTGGTCGCAGTGGGACGCTCACGGATGCCGTGACGCTGACGCAGCTGCGCGGCGGCACGGTCGTCAAGACCTGGAAGGTCACCGTGAATCAGACGGCCCAGGCGGGCGTCTTCCGCAGCGAGTCTATCAGCACGGGTGAGCCCGGCAGCGGCGCCACCGTTGAAGCCCAAGACGGCGACACTCTCAGAGCCGAGTACGCCGGCGCCGATCCGGCCACGGCCACGCTCTTTATCGCCAAATTCGAAGTGCAGGCCTTCACCGTCTCGCCCAACCCCGCGACCACCCGGGCGACCTTCCGGGTTGAGGGCACCGGCATCGAGCGGACCGCCGTGAGCGTCTACGATCTGTCGGGGAAGCTCGTCTTCACCGGCAGCAGGGCCGGCGCGTCGCTGGAGTGGACCGTCTCTGACGTGGGCAACGGCGTCTACCTCTTCGTGATCACGGCGTCGGGCAAGGGACAGACCAAGGCGAGCAAGGTCATAAAGCTCGTGGTCTTGCGCTAGCGAACCCACAAATGTAGGGGCACGGCGGCGCCGTGCCCCTACGGTACACCAATGGTGCAAGCAATACGCAATGTATAAGGAGGTTAAGGAAACGATGAACCGAAGTTTGATTCTGGCGTTGGCGCTCGTCCTTCTGACCGGCCTGACGGCTGTGGCCCAAGAGGGCGTGGGAGCCAACCCAGTCTTCAAGAACGGCGTAGACGCGCGCGCGCTCGCCATGGGCGGAGCCTTCGTCGGCGTCGCCGACAGCTACTCTGCGTGTTATTGGAACGCCGCGGGCGTCGCTAAAGCCGCTGCCGATCAGTCCATTAAAGTCGGCGGCATGAACACGAACCTGTTTGGAGCCGGCATCAACTACAATCACGCCGGGGCCACCTTTACGCTCTTTGGGATGCCCTGGGGCTTGAGCGTCTCGTTGGTGTCCATCACCGACATCCCGCTCGGCGACGGCAGCATGGGCAGCAACACCGAGCTGCTCGGCACGTTCTGCGGAGCCTTCCCGCTCCCGCTGAACGGGATGAACGTCTCCGTGGGCGGGGCCGGTAAATACTACAGCCACACGCTCTTAGATGAGTCGGCCACGGGCATCGGCTTCGATGGCGGCCTGCTGATTGACGGGCTGATTCCGGGCCTGACCATCGGCGCGGCGGCCTATGACGTGGGCGGCACGAAGATGAATTGGACCACCGGCTCAGTCGGGGTAGTGGACCAGCTCTTCCGTGTCGGCTTTGGCTTTGCCGTCTCGCCGGACTTTGTGCTGGCGGCGGGCGTGGACCTGTATGCCGGCGGGGAGATGGCGATCCGTGCCGGTGCGGAGTTCAAGGGGATTGGCCCCTTGGCGGTGCGTGCCGGTGCAGTCCGTCCGGCGGACAGCGAGCAGTTCGCGCTCACCGTTGGCGCCGGGCTGATGCTAGGCACCCTGGGCGTGGACTTTGCGTGGCTGCAGAACAACATGATCGTCGGCGAGGGCGCCAGCGACACGATCGTGCTCTCGGCTTCGTTCAGCTTCGGCGGCGCTGAAGAGATGGCGCCTCCGTCGCAGTAAGGGGTACGAGACCATGTTCCGAACGGCTATCTTCACATCATCGGATAAGCAACTCGACAACAAAGAGAGAAGGAGGTACGAATTGAAGTTGAGCAAGGCTCCGAACTTGCGGACGGTTATTATCGCCGTATTGGCTTTTATACTGATCGGAACTGCGGCAGATGCCTTCGGCCGCGAGCTGCGCGTCACCACTGCGGCTGACCTCGTTAGCTGTGCGGCGGGTGTAGCGTTGGCAGCCGGCCCTGATGCAGGCCAGGTCTCGGCTCCAGGAGATACCTGTGTGGTTCTCCCGGGAACTTATATAGTAGCTGCCAACATTCTTGTTACTCTACAGAACCTTACCATTCGTTCAGCTATCGGTGCCAATGCGACCATCGTCAACTTAGCTACATTTGCAGTGCGCATCCAGCGAGATGGTGTGACCATCGGCGGACCAAAGATCGATCAAGGTCTGACCTTCCTGAATGGCAACTTTGCCGGCGCTATCCAGATCGGGACGGGTGCGCCCGTCGGCCAGGCGGATGAGAATATCACCATTCAGCACAACATCATCCGGAACAATGCCGGACCGGGCATCACAACGGTAGTCCCGACCTCGGTGGAGCTGTTCAAGTTCTTCCTGAACACGATCCGAGACAATCTCGGACCGGGCATCGTCTTCTTGAACGCCGGGTCGGTGGGCCGTCGTGGCCAGGACCGCAACGTGGTCATCGAGCAGAACTACTTCGAGAACAACTTCGGTCCGAATATTATCTTCGGCAACGGCGGCAGCGTCGAACAGACAGCCATCCTGAACAACACGATCAACCGAGCGTTCCTCGGCAGCGGCATCCAGTTCAGCAATACCGGCGAGGTGCGCGATTCGCTGATCGTGAAGAACCTTGTTCAGTTCAATACCTTCTTCGGGATGCTGTTCGTCAACACCGGCCGCGTGGATAACGTCCTGATCAAGGACAACACCGGCCCGACGCTCGATCAAGGGATCACCCGCAACATGGCCGGCGGCATTTACTTCATACTGCCCGTCACCGAGTTGCGTGACGTCACCATCGAGGGCAACAACATCAACTCGAACCAGAACTTCGCGGTTCCCTTCATCCTGGGCAACGGTATCTTCACGTTCGTCCCTGGAGACATCGAGGGGCTGGCCCTCACGGGGAACAACATTCGCCAGAACTGCAGCAACGGCGTCCTGAAGCTGCTCGGTGGCGACTTGGTGCGCTCAAGCTTCGACTCCAATAAGGTGTTCAACAACGGGTTTGGCATCGTCGCCGGCTGTCCCGTCTTCGGACCGAGCGCCGGCTTCATTGCCATCAACACGAATAATAACATCCAGGACAACAAGTTCTCCGGCAACGAGTTCCGCGAGAACAGTCTGACGGGTGCAACGCTGTTCACCACGACCGGTGACATCAGCCGCCTGAGCTGGACCAACGATAAGTTCATCAAGAACACGGTCCGCGGCCTGTCGCTCTTCGTAGCGGCGACCGGCGACATCGCCGATCTCAGCACCAGCGGCATCGAGGTGTTAGAGAACCAGGCTGGTCCGGGCACGGGCGCAGACATCCGCACCTTGACCGGTGACATGGAGTCGTTCAACGTTGATAACAGCAAGTTCAACAACAACGGTGGCTTCGGCCTGCGCATCATCTCGCTTGGTGCGCCGCCGGCCCGCGGGGATATTGACTCAATCAAGATCAGCAACTCGCAGTTCAACTTCAACGGCACGCGCGCCCCGGTCGGTTTGGGAAGCGGCGTCCTGTTGGCTGCAGAGTCCATCCGCACCGTTGACGTGAGCAAGTCCGTGGGCACGAACAACAACGATCACGGCTTCAGCGCCGCATCCAGCCGCGATCTGGCGCTGTTCACGTTCACTGACGATGAGTTCTCCAACAACGACCGGAATGTCGATACTATCGGCAACGGCATTGACATCAGTGTCAACGAAGCGGCGAGCGAGATCACCGTGACTGGCAGCAAAGTCAACAGCAATAACAGCGGTATCAAGATCACGGCGCAAGATCGAATCGGGCGCAACTATGTGATCGAGAACAACCCAGAGATCAACAGTAACCGCGACGCGGGTATTGACTTATTCAGCGGGCGCGACCTGGATAGCGTGCGCATGGCCAACAACAGCTTGGCGCGCAACGCCATCGGCGTCCGGCTCGATGCCCACGATCGCGGTAGCCGTATCGAACTCAACAAGAACAGAATCCTAGGGAACGACGGCGTGGGCGTCGGCGTGTTGCTCAATACCTCCGGCACGACCATCACTGAGAACAGCATCCGCAACAACGCCACGGGTATCGAAGCGCGCAAGGTGCGTGACAATAAGATCACCAAGAACAACATCGCGCGCAACGAGAACTTCGGCGTGGATGCCAACGCGCTCTCGCCGGGCGAGTCCATTGATGCCAAGGAGAACTGGTGGGGTGAGCCTTCTGGTCCAAAGCACGCCACCAACCCCGGCGGCATCGGCGACCGCGTCACCGACAAAGTGACGTTCGTGCCGTTCCTGACCGAGCCGGCCTTCCCCACGGAAGCCGTCTTCCAGATCGAGAACCTTGAACCGCTGACCTTTGATGTCACCGTGGGTGACAGCGTGACCTTCAGGTATAGGATCAAGAACAACGGCACCGAAGAGGACACGCAGACCGTGACGATCACGATCAAGGACGGCCTGGGCAACGTCGTCCTGCAGACGAGCAAGCAGGTCACGGTCAACCCCGCGGGCTTCAGAGAAGATCAGTTCAGCTTCATCTTCCAGACGCCCGGCGAGTACACGGTGACCGTGGAGACGCCCGACGACAGCAAGAGAGCCCAGGGAACCGTCGCCGGTGGAGCCGCGTGCTTGCCGTTCGCCTTGGACACCAACAAGAACAAGGTGCTCGACGACGCGGAGATCATCACCGCGATAGACCTGTGGGTCAAGAACGGCGATGTCCCCGGCTGCAGCCCACCACTGAAGATCAGCGACACCCAGATCATCCAGCTGATCGACCTGTGGGTCAAGGGCAGCCAGCTGACCGTGCCGTTGGGCGGCAAGTTCACCCCGGCCTCGGTCGTCAACCCGACGACCGCCAAGGTCGCGACCCTGGCCGCGAGCGTCCGCACCGTCCGCCCCGGTGAGTCCTTCACCGTGACGGTGCAGCTCGACGCCAAGGACGGCATCAACGGGCTGCTGATCGCCCAGAGCCTGCCCACCGGTTGGAGCGTCACGCCCGCTCAGCTCAATGGCGCGTACTACAAAGCTTCTGAGAACAAGTGGCTCTGGCTCAACGCCAAGGGCACGGTCATGCTCAGCTATACCGTGACCGTTCCGGCCAGCGCCGGGCCCGGCGTCTACACCATTGCCGGGCGGGTGAAGGCCGCGGTGCCCAGCGTGGAAGCGGAGCTGCAGCCCCTGACCGTCGAAGTGCTCGGTGCGCCGGTCGCTCTGGCGGTGAAGTCCATCACGCTCAGCCAAGCGCCGGTGCGCAACTCTGGGGCGTACTTCGTGGTCGAGGGCGTGGGGATCGCGCAAACGACGGTCCACGTCTTCAACTTGAGCGGCAAGCTGGTCTTCAACCAGAGTGCTCAGGGCAACGTCGTGCCGTTCTCGGCAGCGAGCGAGTTGGCCAACGGCGTCTATCTATACATCGTGACGGTCAAGGGTGCGGACGGGCAGACCGTGACGAGCAAGATCCAGAAGCTCGTCGTGCTCCGATAAAGCGAGTGGATCTCCTCGGAGGGGCGAAGCAAGACGATGCTTTGCCCCTCCAGGGGAATTACACACTATGGAAATGGAACAGGAGGTTTAGCAAGAGATGAAGTTCCTTAAGAATCCGCTTGGCTTGTTTGCTTTAGCGGCCTTAGCTGTCGCCGGGATCGCGTTCCTGGTGTGGGCTGCTGGGGCGAACGTTAACTGCGTCGGCGGTGTGTGCTATAGCACCAACGGAAGAGCTACCAATGCTGGTGGCACGAATGACGCTAACGTGACTACTGGCGTCTTCACCGGAGAGAACGACACCGCCTCCATCGAGTGCCGCGTGGTCGGCGACGATGGCGGCGATAATACCTTCAGTGCTGGCGGAGGCAGCGATACCCTCTATTTGGGGCCTCGCAAGGATGATGGTACTCAAGCAGCTATCACTGTCGAAGGCGAAGACGGCGACGACGTGATCGTTGATGGATGCAGCAGCAATAATACATTGAACGGTGGCAACGGAAACGACGTCATCATCGAAGATGCCCAAGGTACACTCGACGGCGGCGATGGCAACGACCTGTTGGCCGGCGGCCAGGACAATGACACTCTCACCGGCGGCAATGGGAACGATGTGCTCAATCCCGGACCTGGAGATGACACCATAAACTCTTCTTCTGCAGACGGCGACGACATCGTGATCATCCACGCTGGTGATACACCTGCAGGGGCGACTAGTGACGACTACACCTGTTACGGCCACGACACCATCCTGAAGTTCGGCTACGGAAGGGATGGGGTTGTCGTGCTAACTGCAGGACAAAAGACAGAAGAGACTGATCCGCAGACGGGCGGGACGTATACTATCACGGCTGGTGCCAACAGCACCTGCACCATCATCTACGTGGAGTAAGGGCTGGCGAGAGGACCCTCGGTCACCCGAGGGTCCCTCAGCCAATTAGATATTATTAGGAAAAGGAGGCCAAGCGAGAGATGAAGCTCTTCAAGCTTGTGCGCAATCATTTCGCTCTGTTCTTTCTAGCGGCCTTGGCGGTCTCCGGCGTGGCCTACCTGGTGTGGGCCGTCGGAGCCAACGTCAATTGTATCGCCGGCACGTGCTCCAGCACCAACGGCAACCAAGATACCACTTCTCCCTATGACAGCACCACCGTCTTCACAGGGGAGAACGACACGGCATCTATTGAGGCAGTGGGGAGTGGAACCAGTTGTACTAACAATATATTCCAACTGGGTGGAGGCACTGATGTTGCCTACATCCTTGACCCCCAGACTGCTTCTAAGGAGCCCATCCAGGTCCAGGGTGAAAGTGGCGATGACGTGATCCTCGATGGCTCAACGGCGAACAACTGTCTCTTGGGCAATGACGGCAACGACTTCATCGCCGAGGATGCCGTGGGCATACTCGTCGGCGGCAATGGGAACGACCTGCTCGCTGGCGGCCGGGATAATGACGTTTTGGGAGATACTGATCTTAACGGTACTTGCGCCGCTAACGAGAGTGATCCCAACAACGATGTCTTCACCGGTGGGCCAGGCAATGATACCTACTGCACCGCCGATAACGATGGCGATGACATCGTGATCATCCACGCTGGCGATGTGCCTGCTAACAACAACGAGGATTACACCTGCGAAGGGAACGACACGATCCTGTTGTTTGGGTTCAATTTGGATCTGGTGCAAACCAAGCTTCCCACGGAGACAACGGGAAACTTCTACAACCTGACGGCTGCTCCGGCTGGCTTAGCTGGGAACCAAGTAGCCGTGGGCGATCCGGTGAACAACCCGACAGGCTCCAATACAGGAGCACGGTATACCTTCACGGCTAACAATACTGGTGCTGCTACTGGCACCTGCAACATCATCGCGGTCGAGTAAGGGCTGGCTATAAAGAGCGCAGTGGGGAAGCCCTCGGAGCGCACGCTTCGGGGGCTTTTGGTTTTGAATCACGGAAGGCACGGAATCGCCACGGAGAGCACAGAAGAATGGTTCTCTCTGTGCCCTCCGTGATGCAGAGCTTGCACGGGAAAGGGGGAGTAGGTAGGATAGCAAAGTGATTCTCTGGAGGCATTATATATGAAATGGCGTCCGGTCTATCTTGTTGGTATCGGAATCGTCGTGATCGCAGTGATCGGCGGCGGGCTCTGGTGGTGGCAAACGAGTTCCAATACCCTTGCCCCTACCCCACGCTATCGCCCTGCCGTGCAAACCCCCCTCAGGACCGATGACCCCAACATCCGCGCAACTCTCGTCGTCTTGCAGTTGGGCAGCAACGAGGGCTTGCTGCGCGTCGTGCGCCACTACCTGCAACAGAACCCCCAAGCCGACTTCTATCACTTCATCGCCCCAGAGGGGACTATGCTGGCCCTGCGCACGGCAACTTTCTCCGACCCGGCAAAGCTCCCCCAACGGTTGCGCCAGCGCCTCGCCGCATGGCCCAAGATAACGCGCGCGGGGCGAGAAGGACTATACACCATCTACCATCTGGAGAAGTAGCGAGTGAGCCGGACGCGCGTTTGACAACGACTCATCCTTTTTTCTAAACTTAACTTGTTCACACTAAGAAGAGGGAGGAAAGCCCATGCGGCAGAAGAAACTCTGGCTCCTGGCAGGACTGCTCCTTGCATTCCAGGCTCTAGGTTCCGCAACTATTGAACAGGCGCTCGATCAGAACAAGAACGGCTTCTTGGATGACTTAGAGATGCTCCAGGCACTCACTCTCTGGGTACGGCAAACCCCCGTGCCCGGAACAGAGGGCGTGATCATCAGCGATACCCAGATCTTGCAACTGCTTCAGATGTGGATCAAACAGACACCGATCCCAGGGGAACAGCCACCTCCTCCCCCGCCACCGCCTACAGCCGCCACAGCCTGCCCTGACGCCCCCGCCGGCGCGCGGGTCTTGACCGTACCCGCTCAGTTTCCCACGATCCAACAAGCCATTCAGAACGCCCGCGACGGCGATAAGGTTTTGGTCAAGCCGGGCACTTACAGCGGAGGCATTGTGATCAATAAAGGGATCATCTTCGAAAGCCAGGAGGGCAAGAGCCTCACCAACATTGCCAGCACCGGCGACCAGAAGGGGATCGTCGTCCTACGGACCGTCGGCGCGGTGATCCGGGGCTTTGGCATCAGCGGGGGAAGATCCGGCATCAGTATCGAAGCCTCCAGTCGAGTCTGTGTCGAACAGAATGAAATCTTCAGCAACGTTGGCTCTGGCATTGAGATCGCGGGCAAGCTGACCGAATTGGGCCGCGAAGCCCAGGACATCACCATCGTCAACAACGCCATTCGCAACAACGTGGGCTATGGCGTCATCGCGACGGAATTCCTGCGCGGGAAGATCCTCGGTAATCAGATCATGGACACGGCAGCTAACCCCGACGGAAGCGCTGGTTACGGGATCGCGGTCATCGGCGGGAGTCGCGTCGAAATCCGCAAGAATAAAATCTTCCGGTCGCGCTCCCATGGTCTCTTCACCAGCGAGATCACCGATCTGCAAATCGCGGAGAACGAGATAAGAATCTCCCCGACAGCACCGGGGGCGACACCGGCAGCGGGGATGGTCGTCGGTCACGGCGCAATTGGAGCGTTGGTTACAAATAACGCTGTCAGTGAGAGCGAGATCGGCATTCTCATCGAGGAGGTGCGCAGTATCACGCTGCGCGATAATACTATCAGTCGGAGCCGGGTCGCGGGGGTGCGGGTCAATAGGTCGCTCTTGGTCCGCCTAGAGGGAGATCGCATCACGGAGACACAGCCTCCTCCCATGAGCCCTGAGCGCCCCGCCATCGGCGTAGAAGCGCTCAACGACTCCACGGTAAGCTTGACGGGAGTGATCATCCAACGGAGCTTCAGCTATGGCTTGCTGGTGTTGAGCAGGGCGGAAGTCGAGGTCATGCAGAGCGTGATAGAGCAGACAGCCGGACGACCCGGAGTGTTGGGACGAGGAGTGGGCGTCCAGGGCGCGCTCCTAAAGATGAGAGATAGCACCATCGCTCAAAACGCTGACGATGGAGTTGCCGTGCTGGCCAACGGACGGGCGGAACTTTCGGGCAATACAATCAGTGATCATAGCAATTTCGGCATCTTTGCTGATCCCACTGGCGCCGTACAGTGCCCTGTCGCAAATGTCTTTATCAATAATGAACAGAACCGCTCCGTCAATGTGCCGACAGCTTGCGAAAGCTGAGAACAAGAGATAACTATACAAAGAGGGGGGCAGACTCTATGCGAGTGATAATTGTTGTTGGGGTGTTGCTAGTGGTCGGAATAGTTGCTGAGGCACAGACGCTACGAGTGACCGTGCCGGTGGATCTTGTCAATTGTGTATCGGGAGTGCCGCTGGTCGCGGGCCCGGACGCGGGGAGCGCTGTGGGTCCCGGCGGCGCTTGCGTTGTCGCTTCGGGCACTTACCCTGTAGCAGTTACCATTACCGTGCCCGGATTGATTCTGATTTCCACAAACGGCGCCATGGCCACGACGATCGCTGGCCCAGTCACTATAACTGCTGCGGCCAACGGTGTCACCCTTGGTCGAGCAGGCCAAGGATTTATGATCACCGGGGGCCTGACCGTAGGCGCTAATCAGAACATTACTGTTGAGGACAGCATCTTCACAGGAAGTGGAGGGCCGGGAGTGTTGGTCGGTGCTCCAGGGGCTGTCCGTAATCTACGTTTTTTGAATCTTCAAGTACGCGCTAACGGAGGCGGGGGGATCATCTTCACGGGAGGATCTGTCGACGATCTGCTCATCACCGGGAGCGTGATCGAGACCAACGGAGGCCCGGGTATAGGTTTCGCTATTGGCGGAAGCGTTCGCAGCTTCAACCTCTCTAGCAACCGCATCATTGGCAATGCGATCGGAGGGATCATCTTCGTTGGCCCCACCAACGATGTTGAAGATAGCGAATTTTCTAATCTTATTGTACAAGGCAATGCCGGTCCGGGATTGGCTCTTGCTAACACCGGGCGCGTCATGGGGGTGGTGGTCTCTGGCAGTAACATCTCCAGTAACACCGGCGACAACGTCGTCTTTGGGAACGGCTTGACCTCAGATGTGGTGTTCGAGAACAACACTATAGAAAACGCCGCCGCCAACGGCGTAAACTTTTCCAATACTGGTGCGGTGGAAGACTTTGTCTTCCGGAACAACACCATCCAACGCAACGGCTTTAACGGCGTCTTGTTCTTCAACACCGGCAGGGTAGATAGCATTCAGATCCTTGACAACCGTCTGCGCAATAACGGTTTCCATAATCTTTTTATTAATCATCTGGGGCCTCGTGATTTCTCGGTCGGGCGGTTGACGATGGAGGGCGGCTTCGTCGACCAAGCGGGCGACAACGGCATCCGTATTGTGACTCTGACCACCGACATTGTCTTCATCACCTTGACCAATGTTCAAATCAGCAAGAACGGGGGGATAGGGGTCTGCTTACGCACAAACGGGGGAGCTATCGCTGACATCAAGTTTGAAGGAGCAGTTATCAAAGAAAACCAAGGGGGAGCAGGCTTAACTCCCTGTGATACAGCAGCTGCGCCGATCGGCTCTGGAGCGGAATTGATCACGCTGACGGGGAACATCGGTCCGGCAGAAGTTACTGGAAGCACCTTTGCCAATAATGGCGGCTTCGGCCTGCGCTTGCAATCGTTGGGGGCCGGTGGCGCGATGGGCGACGTGGGGCCGGTGGCTGTGCGAAACAGCGCATTCGATCAGAACGGCACGCGGGCCCCGGCGGGCTTGGGCTCTGGGTTCACCGCTCGAGGCCGAGGCGTCCGCGACATCTCCATCAACCCCACCACAGCTAATAATAACAACGATCACGGCGTAGATATTCAAGCGACCAGTGATATTAGCAATGTCTCCATTACTGGAGGCGAGTTCTCCAATAATGACCGCAACGTAGACACGATTGGCGCGGGGATCAACATCAGCGCCACGCAACGCCTGAGCGGTGTGAAAGTGACAGGAGCCAAGCTGATGTCGAATTCCCAGGGGGCGCGTGTTCAGGCCGACCGAGCTTCGGATAATCACATCAACCAGTGCGAGATCTCTGGCAATAGACAAGCTGGAGTTGAGGCCTCGATCACGTCGGGAGACGATGTGGATGCAACGAACAACTACTGGGGCAGCCCTTCCGGCCCCAGCGGGACCAACGGCGCTGTGGGGCAGGTCACGGCCAGTCCGTTCTTGAGCGCCCCGCCGGGCGGTCCCACGCCGCCTACACCACCGACGCCACCCACACCGCCAACTCCACCGACCCCGCCGACGCCACCGGCGGGAGGCTTTGCCGCCTGCGCCGCAGGCGCAGATAACAGAATTGACGATCTAGAAATGCTGGGCATTCTCGATGCATGGATCAAGGGGCAGAGCTATCAAGCCTGCGGGGTGCCCACGGATTTGGACGTCTTGCAGGCGTTGGATCGCTGGGCGCGGGGAGTGTAGGCCCTCACCCCGCCCTGCGGGCACCCCGAGACGTTTTGGTGCAGCATCTTTCCGAGAAAGCGGTCGCACCAAAACGTCTCGCCCTCTCCCGTAGTTGACCTACGGGAGAGGGGTTGGGGGTGAGGGCCTCTGAATCACGGAAGGCGCGGAATCGCCACGGAGAGCACGGAAGATTTTTTCTGTGTCTTCCGTGGCCCGTTCGGTGTCCTCCGTGATTCAAAGTTTGACCTGCAGAAGTGCCCAGGCTATACTGAAAGGGCTGAGGCGAGGTGTGAGCTATGTCTGTCACGAAGTCGCAGCCAAAGCCCCAGGACGTAGAGAAATGGGGCGTCTATGCCAAGGCAAGTCGGCTCTTCGCGGAAAGGGTCAAAAACCTCCCCGGCGTCCGAGCCGTAGCAGCCAAATATTGCGGGGATTACGTGGATTTGTGGGTCTTCACCGACGAAGTCCACCAGAGCGAGTTGATCCACCCTGTGGGAGCGGCCCTCAAACAGCTCGGAGAGCAATTTCCTGAACTCCTCTTTGACTCGTTCGTAACACGTCAAGGGATCCCAGACGGCTTTGTAGCCTTCTTCCATGCCAACGCCCCAGGAGCATGAGGGGAAATCGCGCGCTATTGAGCGCCTCTTCTCCGTATTCAATGACAATGAACCGGATCATTGGGATTGGCTGGCTATCGTAGCCTTCTACGCTGCGCTTCACTGGGTGGACGCTGCCCTGGCACACCAAGGGCTCCATCCGAGCAACCATCGAGAGCGGAACCGGATGGCGCAAGGCTTGCCGATCTGGAACGAATATTACGAGCTCTACGCGGTAAGCCGGATTGCGCGCTACGAAGCAGGGCATGTGTCCCAACAGATTGCCATACGCATGCGCGATCAGAATTTGCCCGCTGTACGTATCTGGGCTCAACAGACCAAGCAACCATAGCGTTTGAAAGTAGAATCACGGAAGGCGCGGAAATCGCCACGGGGGACACGGAAACGGCAGGTGTTTTCTGTGCCTTCCGTGGCTCTTTCTTCTGTGGGCTCCGTGGTTCAGAAGCGTTAGGGGATAGGTGAGGGGTGGCAAAGCGAACCTTCATCGGGTATAACTGAAATACCATGACCGCTATGCTTTTAGGAGAACTTAGTGCGCATTCGCAAGCTCCTGTGGAGCCAAGCTATCATCGAGAAATTGCACACAAAGCATCGAGTCTCGCCCAGCGAGGTCAAGGCCGTCTGTGCTGGCGCACATATAACATGGGCCGGACGACGTGGCACGTATTATCTGCTGGGACAGACCAAGAGCGGACGCTATCTCTTCGTCGTTGTGGCCCATAAAGGCTCCGGGGTGTTCAAAGTCATCACTGCCCGAGATATGACCGAAGCCGAACGCCAACGCTTCTCGAGGAGGAGACCATGAAACTCCCGAAATTTCGCTCCGAACAAGAAGAAGCAGCCTTCTGGGAGACCCACGACCTCAGCGATTATCTGGACGAGCTTGAGGAGATACAATTCGAGTGGGCTCCGGACGAAGACACCTGCCCCAGCTGCGGCGCGGCCATGAAGCCTGAACAGTTCGAAGTCGAACTGCTGGAGGGGCTCTACCTGCGGAATCTGCGGCGATATCGCTGCCCGGTGTGCCAGACGGTCCAACTCACGCCGGAGTCGTTGGTGCACATCAACCAGACAGACAGCTTGATTAGGCGATTCGGATTAGCAGGGCTTCTGTTGCAAAAGGAGTTAGTAAGCGAGTTCAGAACCTAGCGCAAGCAAAAGCTGGCATCGAAGCGCCCCTGGGGGGAGACCCCCGGGGGCGGTGGTTTTTAACCTAACCCCCAAGCCCCCTTCCCAGCGAAGAGTCAAGAGTCTAGGAGTCGAGGGTCGAGAGACTCCAGACCCCCAGACTCTGGACCTTTCTGTAAGGGAGGGGCTAGGGGAGAGGTCTTGAACCACGGCAAGCACGGAACCTGCCACGGGGAATACGGAAGACGGCGGGTCTTTTTCCGTGCCTTAACGACACAGACGACTTTATAAATGCGGTGTCCGCCGCTCCGCCAGGTAGTCGCGGATCAGAGGAAGCACCGTAAATCCCAAAGCTGTTAGCCCAATGACCAGGAGAATAATGTACAGCGGTAACATACTCACCCCCTCGCGATCTTCCTTAACCGTAAATAGCCGAAAATATAGATCAGCAACCAGATAATTGATCCCAGGACCGAGACCCCCAAGTGAAATCCTTCCGGGTTAAGAAACTGACCGAAGACCAGCGCGCCAATGGCAATATTCGCCACATCAAACAGCTTCTCGATAACAACGCGCTCTGCTTCGTGCTCTCCCGATAGAGGCTTTTCCTTTTTACTCATGCTATTAGCAGTATAGAAGCCCCGTCCGGTTTTGTCAATGGTGGGAGCGCAGGGCGAGTGTTTTCCCCCTCACCCCTTGCTCCCCTCTCCCTTCGCGGTGGTTTTTGACCTAACCCCCCAGCCACCTTCCCAGCGAAGAGTCTAGGAGTCGAGGGTCGAGAGACTCCAGACCCCCAGACTCTGGACCTTTCTGTAAGGGAGGGGCTAGGGGAGAGGTCTGCATCACGGAAGGCGCGGAATCGCCACGGGGGACACGGAAACGGCAGGTGTTTTCAGTGCCTTCCGTGGCTCTTTCTGTGGGCTCCGTGGTTCGAGCTTGCACCGCAAAGCCCCAGGAGGGAGGGAGAGGGGACAGCTTGAACGAAACCGCCGCATAGGGTAGGATGGCTAATCGGAGAGCACGATGAGCACTGCCATAATGTCGAAACAAACAGAGAAAGCCAAGCAGTTCTATCGCCGGTTGGAGCCCCGCTTGCTCCCTGAGCATCGTGGGCAGATCGTAGCCATCGAAATCGAGTCCGGGACTTATTTCCTCGGGGATGACGAGCTGGAGGTCGCCCGCCGTGCCCAAGCCCAATTCCCTGACAAACTCTTTTATTTCTTCCGCGTCGGGGAACGCGCCGTCCACAAACTGCGCTAATGCTTCGCGGACGGGTCAATGAGTACGGCGAGCCGCTGGTGGTGATCACCTTGGACTTGGGCCATAAACGCCAACGGCAGACTGCCATCATTGATACTGGTTTTAACGGTTACCTGAGCGTGCCCAAGCCCGTGATTCAGCAATCTGATTGGCAGTGGCTTGGCTTTGAGGACTATGAGCTGGCCTCCGGAGCCGTTGTCCGAGAGCAAGTCTACCGGGGAAGAATCATCTTCGATCAGAAACGACTGGAGGTCTACGTGGTGGCCACTGATTCCGCAGATATTTTGATCGGCACACGATTATTGCAAAGCAAGCGGCTGTTGATCGACTTTAGCAGCGACGCAGTTCACATCAAGGACAGTCGCGACTAAGAAGGACAGCCTCGAGCGCCCCTGGGGGAGCGATCCCCGGGGGCGGTGGTTTTTGACCTAACCCCCGACTACTACAAAGGTGGGGAGGGGCTAGGGGAGAGGTCTCGCCGCGTGCAAACGGCTTGCACGGCTGTGGCTGGCGGAGTAGGATAACAAGGGTGATCGCGCATGGCCACCAAAGCCCAGATCAAATTCACCTACGAAGACTACAAGAGCCTGCCTTACTCAGAGCGCGAGCGCTTTGAGCTCCTGGAAGGAGAGCTGATCCCTATGCCGCCGTCCCCAGGATTCGCCCATCAATCGGTCTCGTTGGAGCTGGTTACCCGACTCCATCTCTTTGTGCAGGAGAGAACATTAGGGACGGTCCTTGAGGCCCCCTTTGACGTAGTGCTGGGAGAGCCCGGGGAAGAGCAGGTCGTGCAGCCGGACATTCTCTTCGTCTCCAAGGAGCGACGCCGTATCATCCAGGAAGACGAAATTCGCGGAGCGCCTGACCTCGTCGTCGAAATTCTCTCCCCTTCTACGAAAGAGAAGGATCGCACCTACAAGCGCCGTCTCTATGCCAAGTATGGCGTCCGGGAATACTGGATCGCCGATCCCGACAGTCAGACCATCGAGGTACTCACGCTGGGCAAGCGGGGCTATGAACGGGCCGGGCTCTATCACAAAAACGAGATATTGGAGTCGCCGCTCTTGTCGGGTCTGCGAATTCCCCTGAGCGAAGTCTTATAGGACGGAGTCTTTGCTCTTTCCAACACGAAGACGGGTTTTGCTATTCGCTGCCATAGCTCTGTTGGGAGCAGCTTTGGGATTTGGCGGTCTCTTAGAAAGCTGCCAGCCCCCCAATAAAGCGCCGTTAGCGCGCTTCAGCTTTAGCCCCAAAGAGCCCAAAATCGGGGAGACCGTCACGTTTGACGGCTCGGCTTCGCGAGATCCCGACGGCAAGATTGTCAGCTATCTGTGGGATTTTGGCGACGGAGCGACCGCTCAGAACGTGACGACAACGCATGCGTTTCAGGAAGACGGCGAGTACGATGTCATTCTGCAGGTAATGGATGACCGCGGCACGAGCTCTAATGTGGAGAAAACAGTGCGCGTTGCTCCGCTCAACGAACTGCCTACAGCAAGCTTCACCGTCGCCCCCAGCGAGCCGAAGACAAACCAATCTGTCACTTTTGACGCTTCAGCATCGGTTGATCCAGACGGCACGATCACAGCTTATACGTGGGAGTTCGGCGATCAAACGACAGGGCAAAACAAGATCGCCACGCACGTCTATAAGACGGCGGGCACGTACACCGTGAAGCTCACGGTGACGGACAACAAGGGCGCGAAATCTTCGGCCACTAAAGGAATTACTGTTATAGAGGCTCCGCCCAACGAGCCGCCGTTTGCGAAACTTGACTTCACCCCCGCGACCGCGACGGTCAATGAGCCCGTGAACTTCGACGCTTCCGAATCGCGCGACGACGGCCAGATTGTCAAATATCAATGGGATTTTGGCGACGGTGCCAGCGGTGAGGGTCAGCAGGTCTCGCACACATATAAAACGGCTGGGACGTTTATCGTCAAGCTGACGGTGACAGACGATCTCGGTGCAACTGGTTCGACCACGCGCAGCGTGATCGTTCGCGAGTCTGCTGTCATAGAGTCGTTCGCCGTGCCAGGGGAGGAGCCCAGCGGGCTCGCCTGGGACGGGGAGAACTTCTGGCTGGCTGATATAGACAGCGAGAAGATCTATAAGCTCGATAAAGCCGGGAAGATTCTAAGCTCGTTCGCTGCCCCAGGGAGCACGCCGACCGGGCTGGCCTGGGATGGGGAGAACTTGTGGGTTGCCGATAGCCTGGATGCACGGATTTATAAAGTCAATCCCCAGAATGGAAAAGTCACCGGCGCTTTTGATCTCCCCAACTCCGATCCCCAAGGGCTCGCCTGGGATGGCGAGAATCTCTGGGTGATGGACGCCGACACGGGGAAGCTCGAAAAGCTCGACTCCAACGGGGATGTGCTCGAATCGTTTGACTCCCCCGGCGACTCCCCGGCAGGCCTTACCTGGGACGGCAAAAATCTATGGATGAGTGACAGCGATGCCGGGTTAATCAAAATTGACCCAGCGACGGGCAAACAGATCAGCACCGTCAAAGCCCCCGGTCCCGACCCGCGCGGCCTGGCTTGGGATGGGACGTATCTGTGGGTCGTGGATGGTGAGGACCTCAAAGTCTATCGGGTGGCGCCATGAAGTTTTTCAGTCTTTTGGGGATCGGGCTGTTGGCGCTTTCTGTCGGTGCTGGTGCCCAGACGGGACCGCCGCCAGCCAAATTTGCTTATGACCAACTCGAAAGCCGGCTCGTTGAAGTCGCCCAACGCACCGGAGACAGAACAGCTTGGGCGCTGCAACACGGGATTCGCTTGGAATCGGGTACCGTGAGCGTCATTCTTGAAAGCGATCAGGTCCGTGAGCAGTCTCTTACGGCGCTCGGCGCTCAGATTGAGGCCCGATCTTCCCGTCTGGTGCGCGTGCGCGTGCCCGCTGAAAAGCTCTTTGAACTGGCAGAGAGTTTGCCCCAGAGCGCCTATGTGCGGCTCCCGCTGCGTCCCTGGGGTGCAACAATCGAAGGTCTCCAGGTGACCGGTGCGAGCGGGTTTCACGCCCAAGGTGTTCGTGGCCAGGGGGTGCGCGTGGCCGTGATAGATATCGGGTTTTCGGGGCTCTCCGCGGCCATCGCTGCGGGCCGGATTGCTCACGTCGTCTTTCACAAAGACTACACGGGGCTGGGGATGGAAGGTGGCGACGAACCCCATGGAACAGATGTGACAGAGATTCTCTCCGCCATGGCCCCGGAGGCCGAGTTCTTACTCTATCGAATCACAGATGAAGTTGATTTAGAGAACGCCGTGGAAGACGCGCTGCAGCGCGGTGTCGAGATTATCAATCACTCGGTCGGCTGGGTGAACACCGATTTTGGCGACGGGACGGGACTGATCGCACAGATCGCGCAAAACGCCGTTCGTCGTGGGGCCGTCTGGGTCAACGCTGCCGGAAACGCCGCGCAACGGCATTGGGCAGGGCTATGGCAAGATTTTGACAGAGATGGTTGGCTCAATGTCGAAGACGAACGCGAGCGGCTCGCGCTCGAAGTCGAGGCCGGCGACACTATAGAGATCTTTCTGACGTGGGACGAATGGCCTCGGGCGCGTACGGACTATGATCTCTATCTGTTCTACGATCTTAATGGCGATGGGCAGCTCGATGCCGAAATGGAGATAGTCGCCTCTTCGGTCAATCGCCAAAGCGGCAGACAGCCCCCAACAGAGAGCATCGAATATCTCGCTCCCCTGCCCGGGCACTATGCTATTGCCGTTGGAGGCCCACCGGAGGCAGCGGGGAGCGCATTGGAGATTTTCAGCTTTAATCACGACCTGACACCGGCGGTTGCCGCGGGGAGTCTGTTGGCTCCGGCGCAGGCTCCCGACGTGATCGCCGTGGGTGCTGTAGATTACCAAGAGTATACCCAGGGCACGATCGAGCCTTTTAGCTCCCAAGGGCCGACCAGTGATGGCCGAATGAAACCCGATCTGGCGGCCCCCGACGGCGTGCTGGTCTCTACAGGGCGCTTCTTTGGGACCTCGGCGTCAGCCCCATTTGTTGCTGGTGCCGCAGCGCTTCTGCTCTCTCTTGAGCCTAACTTAAGCCCGGCTCAACTGCGCGTGCGCCTGCTCGCGCAGACTGCTGACGTTGGTCCTGTTGGGGCGGACAACGTTTTTGGCGCGGGCAAGCTGCTATTGCGCTTTAATACGCAACCGTCGGTTCCCGAACCTGCCGTTTCACAGCTTGATGTAGAGGCGAAGACCAGTGAATTGAAGTGCAAGGAGGGCAAGACAAAGACCCTGAGATTCAAAGCGGAAAACACCAGCGATGATGACATTGAAATTGACGAAACCCTCATCGCTACGAATGCCTATTTCGAGCGTGATAGGGACAAGGCAGCCGGCAAGGTCGTGAAGGCAGACAAGAAGAAGACTCTGTCTGTCAAGGTGGAGTGTCTGCAGACAGAGACCCTCAGCAAGAGCGAATACGAGCAGTATGTGAGCTTCAGGACCGACGAAGGCGGAGGCCGGATTGCTTATGCTTATCCATCGGGCGTTGGCTCGGTGGTCGCTACGGCTTTGAGTGTCAATGGCGTGCGGCTCTCCAAGAGCAGAGCGATCTTCGACGTGCAGGGTGCCCCCTTGGCCCAGGTGCAGGTCTTCAGCCTGAGCGGCAAGATGGTCTACGATAGCGGCATGGTCGCGAGCAGCTCACTCTCCTGGAACCTGCTCAATGAGTCCGGGCAGCGCGTGCCCAATGGCGTCTATCTCTATGTCGTGACGATGCAGGCGCCCGATGGCCGGTTGGTCAAGAGCAAGATCCAGAAGCTAGTCGTGTTGAGATAGTCGTATAAAAGAACGGAATCGGAGCGCCCTTGGGGGGAGACCCCCGGGGGCGTTGGTTTTTGAATCACGGAAGGCGCGGAATCGCACGGAAAGCACGGAAGGTTTTTTTCTGTGTCTTCTGTGGCCTGTTCGGTGTCCTCCGTGATTCAAAGTTTGACCTGCAGAAGTGCCCAGGCTATACTGAAAGGGCAATGAACCCGAAACAGCGAGAAGTCTTGGCAGAGAAACTGATGGACGTCGCCAACTATGCAGCCGGTGCATTGCTGATCGGCCAGATCATTAGCAAAGAGTTCATCATGGCTTGGACGCTCCTGGGCGGAGCGATTTGGTTATGCTTCTACGCGATTGAGGAGGTGCAGTAATGGATACAGTTTTGTTGCTGTTGCTCATCATCCTCGTGGGGGGACTAGCCTTCACGCTGCCCACGATCATTGGGGACTGGCGGCGGGCGCGCTCCGGGCATAAGTAGAATCACGGAAGGCGCGGAATCGCCACGGAGAGCACGGAAGTTTTTTCTGTGCCTTCCGTGGTTCTTTCTGTGGACTCCGTGATTCCAACGCTTGTACAGTGAGGGGGAATGGAGTACCATAACAAGGTGATCTCTATGGCCACCAAAGCCCAGATCAAGTTTACTTACGAAGATTACAAAAGCCTGCCCTACGTGGAGCGCGAGCGCTTTGAGCTCCTGGAAGGAGAGTTGATTATGGCCCCGTCGCCCAATACAGAGCATCAAGAAATTGCTCGTGAACTCTTCCGCCCTCTGGGGGAGCATATCCGTAGCCATAACCTAGGGAAGATCTATTTTGCTCCTTTAGATGTCGTGCTAGGGGAACCCGGCAACGAACAGGTCGTCCAACCTGATATTCTCTTTGTCTCTCAAGCCCGTCGCACGATTATCCGCGATGATGAGATCCGCGGAGCCCCAGACTTAGTCGTGGAGATCATCTCGCTCTCGACGGAAGAGAAGGACCGGGTTTTCAAGCGCCGCCTCTATGCCAAGTATGGCGTCCAGGAATACTGGATCACCGATCCCGACAGTCAGACCATCGAGGTACTCACGCTGGGCAAGCGGGGCTACGAGCGGGCGGGACTGTATACGAAGAGCGAGACGCTGAAATCGCCGCTCTTGCCGGGCTTGCACATCCCCCTTGATGAGATCTTCTAGAGGCCTTTGAATCACGGAAGGCACGGAATCGCACGGAGAGCACGGAAGAACGGCGGGTCTTTTCAGTGTCTTCCGTGGCTCC
This sequence comes from Candidatus Fraserbacteria bacterium, assembly GCA_037440025.1. Taxonomy (GTDB): domain Bacteria; phylum Bipolaricaulota; class Bipolaricaulia; order RBG-16-55-9; family DRXL01; genus JANXCC01. The sequence continues at coordinate 43,690 of JBBIUX010000006.1, forward strand.
GCGAGAGTTCCGGGTTTTCAGGAGACGGCTTGAACGCAACCAAAGAGCGTGATAGGATAAGCTAGAGGTATGCCATGAAAGTTAAGCACCAGGACAATCTCTTGAAGCGGATCACGGTCGATCCGCACATCTGCCACGGCAAGCCCTGTATCAAAGGCACACGGATTATGGTCTCTGTGATCCTCGATAACTTGGCGGCAGGCTTGACTGCAGATGAGATCGTCGCCGAGTATCCTCCCCTTACCCGCGACGATGTCTACGCGGCTTTGGCCTACGCCTCCGAACTGGCGCGAGAAGAAGAACTCTTGCCCTTGCGATGATCTCGGTGAAGCTCGACGAGAATCTGGGGCAAAGTGCCATGGAATTGCTTCAGAAAGCGGGTTACTCTGTAGATCGGGGCACCAACGAGGGATTGTCGGGAGCCAAAGACCCTGTTGTGTGGCAGCGCGTCTGCCAAGAGGGGCGCTTCTTTATTACGCTCGACCTCGATTTTTCTGACGTGCGCCGATTTCCACCGGGAACGCATCCCGGCCTCCTCTTGCTCAGGCCCAAGGACCGCAGCCGGGATGCCGTGGTGCGCGTGCTGAAACGGGTCTTGCAGGAGCATCCTTTGAGTAATTTAACTGGCTGCCTCGTCGTTGCGGACGAACACCGCACGCGCCTACGACGCCCGCCTTCTGCAACGATGCCGTAGGAGAACCCAACCCAACGGAATAGGCCGCCCTTGGGGGGAGACCCCCGGGGGCGTTTGTTTTTGGGGGCCCTCACCCTGGCCCCTCACCCCTCTGGCTCCCCTCTCCCTCGGAGGGGAGAGGGGACGGGGGTGAGGGCCTGTGCATCACGGAACGCACGGAAGACTTTCTCTGTGCCTCCCGTGGCTTTTTCAGTGCGTTCTGTGATTCCAACGCTTGTACAGTGAGGGGGAATGGAGTACCATAACAAGGTGATCTCTATGGCCATCAAAGCCCAGATCAAATTCACCTACGAAGATTACAAGAGCCTGCCCGAATCTGAGACCGAGCGCTATGAGCTTGTAGAGGGGGAGTTGGTGATGGTTCCTTCACCAGATACAGAACATCAAGATATTGTCGGTAACCTCTTTCGGTTGCTCAGTGACCACGTCCATAAGCACCGGTTGGGCAAGGTCTACCTCGCTCCCCTGGACGTCGTGCTGGGGGAGCGAGATGAGGAGGAGGTTGTCCAACCGGATATTCTGTACGTCTCCTACCAGCGTCGGGGTATCATCGCCCGCGAGGAGATCCGTGGTGCTCCAGACCTGATCGTCGAGGTGCTCTCCCCCTCCACAGCTCAACGTGACCGCACCTTGAAAAAGAAGTTGTACGCACGTCACGGGGTGCAGGAGTATTGGATTGTCGACCCGAAAGCACAAACGCTCGAGGTCTATGAGTGGCGACCGAAGGGCTTCGAGCGTGTTGGGCTCTATGGTGCTGAGCAAACGCTTACTTCTCGTCTCTTGCCAACCTTACACATTCCCCTGAGAGAAATTTTCAATGACCGAGACGGACAAGGTAGGATAACAAGGTGATCTCTATGGCCACCAAAGCCCAGATTAAATTTACTTACGAAGACTACAAGAGCCTGCCCTACGTGGAGCGCCAACGCTTCGAGCTACTCGAAGGAGAATTGATCCCTATGACGCCATCACCCGGTGAGGCCCATCAGGCCACTTCCATAGCCCTGTCGTCCTTGCTGTACCGATTTGTTCGGGAGCATCAGGTGGGCCGCGTCTACGAAGCCCCATTTGATGTCGTCTTAGGAGAACCAGGAGAGGAGCAGGTCGTCCAGCCCGATATTCTCTTTGTCTCTCAAGTCCGTCGCACGATTATCCGCGATGATGAGATCCGCGGAGCCCCAGACTTAGTCGTGGAGATCCTCTCACCCTCGACCGAAGAGAAGGACCGGGTTTTCAAGCGCCGCCTCTATGCTAAGTATGGGGTAACAGAGTATTGGATTGTGGACCCCGACGCTCGAACTATAGAGGTGCTGGCGCTGGGCAAGCGGGGCTACGAGCGGGCTAGGCTCTATAAAAAAAGTGAGACGCTGGAATCGCCGCTCTTGCCGGGGTTACACATCGCACTCAATGAAGTCTTTTGATTCTCGGCTCTCCCAACTGCGCAAAGTTTTGCAACTTGAGCAGCGCACCAGCTACCAAGACACCGCTGTCATCGGGGGCTTGGAGGGTTTCGTCGAGACGTGCGCACAAGAGCTGATGGCTACTCAGACTGAAGCCGTCGTTGCCATCGCACAGCGCTTGAAGAAACTCGTGCGCGGGTACACTATCAAACTTCCAGAGGCCCGTCGCGCCGTTGTGCGCGAACTTGAAGATTGCTTGCGGGCTTTGGAGGCCCTCACCCCCAGCCCATCGTCATCCTCACCTCTAGCTCCTCTCCCCTCCGAGGGAGAAGGGAAAAGGCCAGGTGAGGGTCTACAAGCCTCAGTACGCTTCGCCAAGGGCGTCGGCCCCGAACGGGAGAAGTTACTCAATAAGCTTGGCATTCAGACTATTGAAGACCTGTTGACGTACTTCCCGCGCCGCATCGAAGATCGCCGCGAGAGCAAAAAGATCATGCAGCTGCGACACAGCGATAAGGTCACCGTCAAAGGGCGCGTGCGGGCCGTGGATGTCATCAGACCCAGAAAAAATCTAGAGATCATCAAAGCGGCCGTTCAGGATAATACGGGGATTCTCTATGCCGTCTGGTTCAACCAGCCGTGGCTCAAAAATCAATTAGTGCAGGGCGAGCTGATCGCGCTCTACGGGGCTGTCGAGAGCACGCACGGCCAGATGCAGATGAGCAACCCCGTCTGGGAGCCGGCTGGGAAAAATTTTCTCACGGGCCGGCTGGTGCCGGTTTATCCTGCGACGGAAAGGCTCACGCCCACGGTGCTCTATAGGTTAATTCAGAACAATCTCTCGCGCTCTCGCGATGCGCTCACCGAGGTACTGCCCGAGGACTTGCGGGCACGCCGGGGACTGCTGCCGCGCGCAGAAGCTTTTGAGAAGATGCACTTCCCCCAAACGGTTGACGAGTACCAACAAGCCCACGATACATTGGCGTTCGAAGAGCTCTTTCTCTTTCAATGGGGGGTTGCTGTAGAAAAGCAGAAGATCGGCGAGCGCCCTGGACGAAGCTTACACATCTCAAACGAAAGGCTGGACGAGTTTTTCGGAGTGCTGCCCTTCAAGCTGACGCGAGCGCAAGAGCGAGCGATTGCCGAGATCCGCGCCGATCTGGCGGCTCCCCAACCGATGAATCGGCTCTTGCAAGGGGACGTCGGCTCCGGCAAGACGGTTGTGGCGACGGCGGCATGCTTGATCGCTATGGAGTCGGACTACCAGGCGGCGCTCATGGCGCCGACAGAGATATTGGCGCAGCAGCACTTTCGTAACATTACAGAGTTGCTCGCGCGGCTGAGCAAGCCCCCAAGAGTCGTGCTGCTCATCGGGAGCCTGCCGGAGCGCGATAAGGCGTCTCTACGCCGGACGATCCAGCAGGGCGACATTGACTTAGTGATCGGCACGCACGCGCTCATCCAAGATGAAGTGCGCTTTCAGCGCTTGGGACTGGCCGTGATTGACGAGCAACACCGTTTCGGGGTCGTTCAGCGAGCCCAGCTCGAACAGAAGGGCGCAAATGTAGATATTTTAGTCATGAGCGCCACCCCCATCCCTCGAACGATTACTCTGACGCTTTACGGGCAATTTGAGGTCTCTCTTTTGGACGAACTGCCCTTTGAGAAGCAGATCCAGACATTCTGGATTTCCGAGGAGAAGCGCGACCAGGTCTATGATTTTGTCGTGCAAGAGCTGAAGACGGGCGCTCAGGCGTATATTGTCTTCCCCTTGATCGAAGAGTCTGAAGAGCTGGACTTGAAAGCCGCGACGCAGGCGAAAGAAGAATTAGAACAGACGTTTTTGAAAGAGTTTCGTGTGGGGTTGCTGCACGGGCGCATGAGCGAGAGCGAGAAGCAAGCCGTCATGAAGCGGCTCGTCCATAAGGAGCTGGACGTTCTCGTGAGCACGACCATTATTGAAGTCGGAATCGATGTGCCCAGCGCGACTGTTATGATTATTGAGCACGCTGATAGATTTGGGCTGTCGCAGCTCCATCAGTTGCGAGGGCGGATAGGGCGGGCCGGAGATAAGTCCTATTGTTTTGCCATCGCGACCCCGCGCAGCGAAGAGGGCCAACGACGGCTGCACGTCTTTCAGGGCACACTGGACGGCTTTCAGATCGCCGAAGAAGACTTAAAGATTCGCGGCCCAGGCGATATGCTCGGCGTGGCGCAGCACGGGCTCGACAGCACCTTCAAGGTTGCAGACCTGATAGCAGATATAGATTTGATGAAAGCCGCGCGCGAGGAAGCTTTTCAGTTGGTGCAACAGAAGCCGGACGACGCTCTTACAGCCGAGTTTCGGCGTCGCTTCGGGGACAAGTTCGAGCTGGCAAGAGTATAATAGGGCTATGATCACGCGTGACGACGTCCTGCACATCGCCAAGCTGGCTAGGCTCAAGCTCACCGAAGAAGAGGTCTCTCTCTTTCAAGAGCAGCTCGGCCGGATTCTCGATTATTTCAGGCAATTAGAGGAGCTCGACACGGAGAACGTCGCACCGATGAAGCATATCTTAGATGTGCGCAATGTCTTCCGGGCCGACGAGCCTCACCCATCCATGCCTGTGAGCGAGGCCCTCAAGAACGCCCCCAAGCGCCGCGACGATTACTTTGAAGTCCCCAAGGTCGTCGAGAAGTCTGAAGCCGGAGGCTGAAGCATCCGACTCAGAAGATGCAAGCCCAATAAATTGGGCTCGGAGCACACTTGAGTGTGCTTTCATCTGCTGAGACGGCGACTTGAGTCGCCGGACACCTGCAGCCGGCGCGAGGCGATATTATTGTCATAGCGATCAAGCTCAAGACGCAGGGCCGGATCGCGCAACAGGCGAACCGGGTCTTGCAGATGGCGCACGCGTGCCAGCAACGCTGCGTCAGGCGCCTCGACAGGGGGCACCCACGAGAGCGTCACCGTCGTGGCTCCCCCTGCCGGAATGGCTACAAAGTGGCGAAATGGCGGCTCGTTCAACGGGTCTGCGTCGTCGTCAACGGGCTGCCAGCCCTCCGGCCAGGCGGAGAGATCAAGCTGGGAGTTGTCCTTCCAATAGAGTTCGACGATCACATTAGAAATATCTGAAAACCCTCGGTTGTGCACGGTGAGGTGCACACGATTGACAGCGCCCGCCACGGCGTCTTCGTGATCGTTCTCTCCGAAGGGCTGCTCCGTGCCATTGAGAATGTCCAGAGGGGGGCCATCTACACGAATATCCGGGCTGAAGCCAATCTCTAGCGCGGGGACGCTGCCGTCGTCGGTGATAGTGTCCCGGACGATGAGTTCTGGGAGGGCTTGCTCTAACAGATAGAGCGCCGCCGGAAGGTTTTCTTCGAAAGTCGGCTGAATTTGCTCAGTGGGCAGAACGAACCCTGGCGTGCCCGTCGCCGGGCGCAGCTCCACTAAGATAGATAGCCCCGCGGTCTCACTGTAAACCCAATCGGTTGAGACGCCGCCGGCTGGGTAGGGGCAACCTAAACTGATCTGACATGCCTGATATGTTTGCCCGTGAACGCCCTGCATGAGCTGGGCCATCGTCTCGACGATCCGGGTGTACTCACCGCCATCAGACGGGGGATTGAAGCGAGCGTCTTCGCTGAGGGGCACAGGGGGATCGAACGTGTAGGCCCACGGCGCGCCGACGATCTGGGAAAAACTGTGATAGTCAATAAACGCTTTGAAGCGGTGGCGCGGGTCGAGCACCAGATCACGGATTGATCTGATCTCCGGCTCGGAGAAGGGTTCTGGGCCGCGATAGGTAATGCTGCGGGGGTCACGGCTGCCGCCAGCACGGGAACCCCATTGGAAGCCCCAATTTCTGTTCAGATCAACGCCGAGGACGTCGTTGCCCAGGTCTCTTCGGTTTTTGCGCCACAGGCGACAGAGCTGCTCTGGGGCTGTGGGGCACGGATCTGAGCGCGTGTACTCGTGGCCGTCAGGGTTGACCATCGGGACGACCCAAATCTCTAAGGTATTTATTAATTTTTGCACGCGCTCGTCGGTCGCGTAGTTTTGGGCTAAGTATTGAGCGATCAAGAAGGGTACTTCGACGCCGATCCATTCGCGAGCGTGCTGGCCGCCAATAAACAGCGTTTCGGGTTCGGTGGGGTCTTCAGTAGAAACGTCGTCGCTGAGTTTGACAGCCCAGATCTCGCGGCCTTGGTGGCTTTGGCCGAGCGAGACGACTTGGACAATGTGGGGGTACTGCTCGGCCAGCGCGAAGAGATCGGCTTTCAGCGAGCGAAATTCCCACAGACCAAAGCCGGCAATATGTGAAACCCCCGTGAAGTCGTAGGCGTGATAGACCCACGACGGCTGGGGCTGCGTCTGGGCTGGCTGGATGCTCCCCACGATGAGAAAGATAACCAACAAAGACGCGCGTTGCATGGCAGTGCCTCCCTGCTTCATTCTTCTTCATTTTCATTGTTCATTGGCTCACGGTGACTTCCGTGCCGATGGGCTCCCCGCGCACAATTCGTTCGAGATTGCCCGCACGGAAGACGTCGAACACTCTTATAGGGATTTTGTTCTCCCGACAGATCGCTAAAGCCGTCAGGTCCATCACGTTCAGTCTCTTGGCTATCGCTTCGTCCAGTGTGAGTTCTGTATAGAGCTTGGCTTTGGGATTTTTTTTAGGGTCGGCACTGTAGACGCCGGGGACGTCCGTTGCTTTCAGCAAGACTTGAGCAGCGATTTCGCTTGCTCTGATCGCTGCGGCTGTATCTGTCGTCACGAAGGGGTTGCCCGTCCCACCGGCGAAGATCACGATCTTCTTCTCTGACAGGGCTTGGCGAGCGCTGCGGGGATCGAGGGGCTCGGTGTAGGCTGTGACCACCGCCGACTGTAACAGCACCGGAGCGCCGTGGTTCTCTAGGCTCTGGCGCAGCGCTAGGCCGTTGAGCACCGTAGCTAACATGCCCATCTGATCGGCCACCACGCGATCTAGCTCTTTCAGTTCCGCGCCGCGCAGAAAGTTCCCGCCGCCGATGACCACGGCGATCTCCGTCCCTAACGTGCGAGTGCATCGTATTTGCTCGGAGATGATCTCGAGTGCTGCGGAGTCGAGCCCGCAACCCCGATCTCCTCCCAGAGCCTCTCCGGAGAGCTTCAAGAGAATGCGGCGACGTGTGTGAACGTGCAGGCCGATAGAATGCTCACTTTCCTATTGCAAACCGAGCGAATCTCTTCACGATGATCGTCTCGCCCACTTTGTTCGTCAGCTCGCCCAACATATCTTCGACCGTGGTCTTGCCCGTGGGGTCTTTAATGAAGGGCTGCTTCAGTAAACAGACTTGCTGATAGAAGTTTTTGATCTTCCCCTCGACGATCTTTTCGATCACATGAGCGGGCTTGCCCTCTTGCTGGGCTTGATGGCGATAGAGCTCTTTCTCTTGCGCGCTGACTGAAGCCGGTACGTCTTCGGGCTTGACGTACTGCGGGGGCGGATACGCCGCCGCAATGTGCATCGCCAAGTCTTTCAAAACTTCACGGAACGCTTCACTGTTCGCAGCAAAGTCCGTCTGACAGTTCATCTCGACCAGGACCCCGACGCGCCCGTTATGGTGAATGTACGCTTCGACACGTCCGTGCTTGGTCTCTCCAGCCCGCGAGGCGAAGAGTTCTTTGCCCTGCTCGCGCAGGATGAGCTTGGCTTTCTCTAAGTCTCCCTGGGCTTCTTCCAGGGCCTTCTTGCAGTCGAGAATGCCGATGCCTGTCTCCTCACGGAGCCTTTTCACTAACTCGTTCAACGGTGCCGTGCTCATGCTGTTGCTCCCTCTTCTGGGTCTTCGACAACCGTTGGGGCTCCGTTGACCTGTACAGCAGCTGGAATGACTGCCGCGGCCTCCTCCGGCTTCTTGACGGGGGTCTTATCGGCGGAGCGACCCTCGCGGCCCTCTAACACGGCATCGGCCATGCGGGCCGTGATCAGCTTGGTCGCTTTGATCGCGTCATCGTTGCCGGGGATGGGGAAATCAATGGGATCGGGATCGCAGTTGGTGTCCACAATGGCCGCCACGGGAATCCCCAGCAGCTGCGCTTCGTGAATGGCGTTCTTCTCTAAGATGGTGTCCACCACAAAGAGAGCGCCGGGCAAATGGTCCATGTAGCGCAGGCCTTCGAGGGTGCGCTGCAGTTTCATCAGTTCGCGGCGCCAGTTCTGTGCCTCTTTGGGCGGCATGCCGTCGAAAACCCCGGCCTCTTCCATATCTTCTAAATCTTTCATTCGCTGAATGCGCTTCTGGATGATGCCAAAGTTGGTCAGAGTTCCACCGAGCCAGCGCTGGTTCACATACAGGGCGCCGCAGCGTTTGGCCTCTTCAGCAATGGTCTCTTGGACTTGGCGCTTCGTGCCCACAAAGAGCGCGTTCTTCCCGGAAGCGACCGTATCGCGCACGAAGAGATAGGCTTCCTCAAAAAGACGAATGGTCTTTTCTAAATCTATGATATGAATGCCCTTGCGCTCGGTGAAGATATACTCACGCATCTTGGGGTTCCACTTGCGCACCCGATGCCCGAAATGCACCCCCGTTTCTAATAGCTCTTTGATCGTTAGAAGCTCCACATCGCTTCCTCCTTTCTCCAAAGTTCCGAGCGTCTTCTTCCAGCTGGTTTGCCACAGATATATGGACAGGAAGAGACGCGCTAACGGTCCCCCTAATGTAGCAAAACAGGCGTGAATCTGCAAGTTTGAGAGACCCTGGCCGGTGTGGCTCCGCCTTGATTGCTTCTCAGAGACTTTTACGGCTATAATCGTCTGGGTGAGTGCACTGTGCCAGAGACATCAGAATTCTCAAGGGCGCTGCCGAAAAACCGTGAGGCCGAACAGGTCATTCTAGGGGCGTCCATGCTGGACCCCGAAGCGACGATTCCCCAGCTGCTTCAAACCCTTCAGCCTGATGATTTCTTTTGGAAAGCTCATCAGAGTATCTATCGGGGCATTCTGGAGCTCTTCGAGGGTGGCAAACCCGCCGATCTGATCACCGTTGGAAATCGTCTTGATGAGCTCAATAGACTCGACGATATTGGTGGCCGGGCATACTTGAGTGAGCTGGTCGCCAAAGTGACCACCACGGCCAGCGTGCCCTATTACGCGGAGATCATCAAAAAGAAGGCGATCCTGCGTGCGCTCATCGAGGCCGGCCATGAAATTGCCGAGTTGGGGTTTAGCGAAGAGTCCGAACTGGAGCCCCTGCTCGATGCCGCTGAAGAGAAAGTCTTTCAGATCTCACGCTTCCAGCTCAAACAGAATTTCTATCTCATTCGGGATTTTCTTCATGAGCATCTGGAGCACCTAGAAAGGCTGCAGCGCGATCCCTCGCAGCATACAGTCACGGGGTTGCCCACAGGCTATCGTCGTTTTGACGAGATGACCGCGGGTCTACAGCCTTCGGACTTGATCATTGTGGCGGCACGCCCCAGCGTCGGCAAGACGTCTCTGGCGCTCTCCATCGGACGCCAGATGGCGTTGCGCTTTGCCCGATGTGTCGGTTTTTTCAGCTTAGAGATGACCAAAGAGCAAGTCTTAGAAAGACTGCTCTGCGCCGAGGCGCGCATTAATTTGCACCGTTTGCGCGGCGGGTATCTGCAAACGGACTCGGAGTCATGGAGAAGGATCATCAGTGCAGCAAACAAGCTGCAGAACAGCAAAATTATTGTTGACGACACCCCCAGCATCTCCGTGTTGGAGCTGAAAGCCAAGGCGCGGCGCATGAAGGCCGAGCATGGGCTGGACGCGCTGTTTGTGGATTACTTGCAATTGGTCGAAGGAGGAGGGCGCAGCGACGTGCGCGAGCAGGAGGTGGCGTACATTGCCCGGTCGCTCAAGGGGTTAGCCCGTGAACTGGATATTCCGGTGGTGGCGCTCTCGCAGCTCTCGCGGGCGCCGGAGCGTCATCAGCCCAGAAGACCCAGGCTGTCGGATCTCAGAGAATCAGGCGAGATCGAACAAACTGCTGATGTGGTGCTCTTTCTGTATCGTGAAGACCCTGGGGGCGAAGAGAGCTCTGAAGAGTCTGAAGGCCAAGACCATCCGACGGCCCCTTTGGTCCATGAGACCGAGATCATTATTGGGAAGCAGCGCAACGGCCCGACAGGATCTTTTAAGCTGCTCTTCCATCGCGCGTACACAAGCTTTGAGGAGCATTACGTCGGGGAGGAGGTCGGGCCGACATTCTAGAGTGCCCTTGCTCTCTCCTCAGGAGATGCGCTATAATCTCGACAAATTCCCGTGGTCTGGAGGGTGCGATGCAGTCTGAGGTCTTGCTCGAAGTGCGCGATTTGGTTAAAGACTTCGGTGGCCTGCGTGCCGTCAATCGCTGTTCTTTGTCTGTCAAACGTGGCACGATCACGGGGTTGATCGGCCCCAACGGCGCGGGCAAGACGACGCTTTTTAATGTAATCACGGGGTTCCACAAACCTGATAGCGGCCAGGTCATCTTCCGCGGGGAAGAGATCACTGGGCTGCCTGCCTATCGCGTCTTTCGCAAGAAGCTCTGTCGCACCTTTCAGATTCCCCGCGAGTTCAAGCAGATGACCGTTTTGGAGAACTTAATGCTTGTCCCCGCCGGGCAGCGCGGGGAGAATATTTTTTATCCGTGGTTTCTGCCGGGGATCGTGCGACGGCAAGAGCAGGAGGTTCGCGACCAAGCGCTCGCCGTGCTGGAATTTGTCAATTTGCTGCATCTGAAGGACGAGTATGCGGGCAATCTGTCTGGAGGGCAGAAGAAATTGCTCGAGTTGGCCCGCACATTGATGGCTGACCCACAAATGGTGCTGCTCGATGAACCCGGCGCGGGCGTCAATCCCACTTTGATGAAACAGCTCGTAGCGAATATTGAACGTCTGTGCTCTGAGCGCGGCGTAACGTTCTTGTTGATTGAGCACGATATGGATTTTGTGATGAATTTGTGCAATCCGGTGATCGTCATGAGCAACGGGGAGAAATTGGCCGAGGGCACGCCTCAAGAGATCCAACGAGATGAGCGCGTCTTGGAAGCGTATCTGGGCAGCCAGTACCGCACCATAATGTCGGAGTGAGCATGGCACTGTTAGAAGCGCAGGGGCTCGTCTCCGGCTACGGCGGGATGGAAATTCTGCACGGGGTCTCTATCACCATCGAGCCAGGACAGATCGTCTCGATTATCGGCCCCAACGGTGCGGGCAAGAGCACGTTGCTGAAGACGATCTTTGGGTTGCTATCAGTAAAATCTGGGAAAGTCGCGTTCAACGGTACGGATATCACGGGCTGGAGCCCTGACCGCATCGTCCGGCTGGGGATGTGCTTTGTGCCCCAGACGGAGAACGTCTTCCCCTCGCTGACGGTGCAAGAGAACTTTGAGATGGGTGCTTTCATTCGCGATGACGACTATCGCGCTCGCCTGGGAGAGATCTTTGAGTTGTTTCCCGACTTGAGGGCACGGCGCCATGTCAGAGTGGGGGCGCTCTCTGGAGGGCAGCGCCAGATGGTGGCGATGGGCCGAGCGCTGATGCTCGACCCAAAGCTCTTGCTCTTAGACGAGCCGAGCGCAGGGCTGGCTCCCAAGCTGGTCGAGCTGCTCTTTGAACGGGTGAGGGAGATCAACAAGACAGGGGTGGCGATGGTCATGGTCGAGCAGAACGCCCGAGAAGCTTTGAAATTCTCGGATCATGGCTATGTGCTTGCTTCCGGCGAGAATCGCTTTGACGACACCGGGCCGGCGCTCTTACAGAACGAAGAGATCGGGCGGTTGTATCTGGGAGGCTGACGAGCAGATTATTGTCTTGATATACTTATGGGTCGGAGTAAGAAGGTGCGCAGACGTATCGCTGGTTTGGAGCATCAAATTGCGCTTCATCGTGAGAAGATCGCTATAGAGCAAGCTCAATCTTCTCCGGATTGGCGAAACATCCGCAAGTGGGAAAAAGACATCGCGATCTTGCAGCGTGAGAGTGAACGACTCCGAGCTCGGCTGCCCGGCTGGCGCAAGAGAGGTGTATGAAAGATGCTTAAGGCTACAGAGACCATGACGGTCTTACGACCGACGACAGACTTATTAGAGTTAGCTTTAGAGGAGCTAGCTGAGGAGTGTGCCCACGTCTTGCATCTCATGGCGCAACTGCGTCGTCTGCCTGAAGGAGACGAGCGCGATACTTTGGAAGGCGAGTTGTCGGCAGCCTTGGTCCATCTGCGAATGGAGTCCACTTTTGCCTTAAAAGAGTGGGACAAGCTCACCGACAGCTTGCCCGACGATTAAAGCTATGCTCGAGCTGACTGTCTATGGGATCATCTACGGGAGCATTATCGCGCTGGGCGCGATTGGGCTCACTCTGATTTACGGGATTTTGCGGTTTGCCAACTTCGCCCACGGCGATTTGATGAGTGTGGGGGCATATCTCGCTTTTTTCTTGATTCATGTGCTCTTTCCCCTCTTGGGGGTGCCCCAAGAGCGCTTCGGGGGGACCAGCTTCGGCTGGCAGCTCTTGCTGGCTATGCCCATCGCCGTCGTCCTCACGGCGCTCTTGGCGATCGCGCTCGATCAGGTCTTTTACAGGACACTGCGCGCTCGGCGGGCGAGCCCAGTGATCTTAGCTATGGCTTCTTTGGGAACAGCCTTCATCGTGCGCAATCTCATCTATATTCTGTGGGGGCCGGATAAGATCAATTACTTTCCGGGGATCTCTCGACCGGCCTGGCAGCTCCCCTTTGACATTCGCATCCGGCCTGACGAGCTCATCATCGTCGTGCTGGCGCTGGGTTTAGTGGCGCTCGTCTATCTGTTTTTACAAAGGACAAAGTTGGGCAAAGCGATGCGTGCGACGGCAGACAATCCCGATCTGGCACGCGTCACGGGGATCAACACCGAACAAGTACGGTTGTGGACGTGGGGGATAGGAGCGGGTTTAGCGGCAGTCGCGGGGATTATGTACGGGGTGAACGCGCAACTCTTCCCGGAGATGGGCTGGGGTTTTCTGCTCCCGCTCTTTGCTGCTGCCGTGTTAGGGACGGTGGGGAATCCCTACGGCGCTTTGATCGGGGGTCTGGTCATCGGGATTGTGCAGCGTCTTTCGACGGAGTGGCTCAATCCGGCCTATCAGCCCGCGGTCGCTTTTCTCGTCTTAATTGTAGTGCTTCTGGTGCGACCGCAGGGCATTTTTGGGGTAAAATAGCTTTATGGAACTCACTCGCATCATAGCGTTAGTCACTTTTGGGGGGCTGGGGGGATGGTTGTTCAGCTTCTTTGCGCGCTCGGCCCGATGGCGGTGGGGGCTGGCCGTCTTGGGAGCTCTTCTCTTTGGGGTCATTATGGGGATGGCACCCAGAGAATGGGTAGCATATCTCATGGCGCCCGCTATTACGGCCTGTCTCTATGCGGTCTTGACGCTGGGGCTGAACGTTCAGTGGGGGTTGACAGGGCTTTTTAATATTGGGATCGCGGCGTTTTTTGCCGTGGGGGCGTTCACCTCGGCGCTCATCACGAAAGCGATGCCTACAGGGCTTGCTGCTGAATATACCAAGCAGCTCTTTGGGCTCAATCTCCCGTTTATCTTCGGTGTGTTGGGGGCAGCCGTTGTCTGCGGGGTGATCGCGCTGGTGATCGGCTTGCTCACCCTGCGCCTGCGTGAAGACTATCTCGCCATCTCGACTATTGGGATCTCTGAGTCTTTGCGAATCGTCTTTCAGAGCGAGCGCTGGCTGGCCAACGGGCCGCAGCCGCTGTCGGGCATCCCCAAGCCGCTCTTCTGTTTGGTTGAAGACCACCCGTGTGCCTGGCTGCCCGGTTTTCTGAAAGAGCTGCTTGCGCCCTTGGACTCGCGCGACTACGACGTGATCTTGCTTGTGCTTCTTGTGCTCTCTCTTGTGATAATCTTTCTGTTGCTCCAGCGGGTCACGTGGTCGCCGTGGGGCCGGGTCTCGCGAGCGATCCGTGAGGACGAAGCAGCGACGAGTGCGTTCGGCAAGAACGTCTTTGCGTTTAAGGTGCAAGCGTTCGTCTTGGGAGCTTGTGTGATGGGCATTGGCGGAGCTTTGTTTACGGCATCGGTGAGCACTATTGATTTTGGGCTCTTTCATCCGATGAGCTATACGTTCATGATCTGGGTGATGCTGATGGCTGGGGGATCGGGCAATCACAAGGGCGCGGTCTTTGGGGCGTTTGCCATCTGGGCCATCTGGATGGGCACGACATTTCTCAGCGATGCTCTCGTGCCCTTTCAGTTCAAGACCCAGGTCTTCTACGTGCGCTATCTGTTGGTTGGGGTCTTGCTCTTAGCCATCTTGCTCTTTCGGCCGCAGGGGGTCTTACCGGAGGAGAAGGGGAGCGTACAGAGCAAATAGAAAAACACAAGCGGGAGCCCCCAGGTCTTTCTCGTCAGATCACTTTCTCTGCGGGATTTCCTTGAGCTTCTCGGCCAACCACAGATGGATGAGGGCGGTGGTGGGTACTCCTTGGCGTTGGGCCTCCGCACGGAGTTGGGCAATTAAGTTCTTAGCTATGGCGCAATAGACTTTACTAGAACGGATGTTCACGCGCACATCAACTTCCTTCATGAGGTCTTCGTAGTCGGCGGTGCTATGAGTGTCCCAGAACTCCCAGAGCCCTTCGAGGGAGCTGAAGCTCTCCGGCAAGGGATCGCGTGTACGACTTCGTTTAACTTTTAGCATAGAGTTGTCGCTCCTTCCGGTCCATCTCGCGAGCACTGAGGATCAGCGCCTTGCCTGTTCGCTTGTAGATGAAAAATGCCGTCAAGTAGCGTCCGGCCTCCATCCGCCCCAGTGCTCGATAGACGTGTTCACCACGGAAACGTCCTCGAAGCATCTTCTTAACCTTAGGGCGATGGGCAAAGACTTCTTCGACCTCTTTTGGCGTGACATGGTGCTTCGTCTCAATCTTGGACACCACTTCTTCCAGCCATAGGAGTTCTGTGATCTCCACAATTGCCTATCCATAGCAGACAGCTGCTTCTTAATACTATCATCTCCGACGGGAAAACACAAGCGGGAGCCTGTAGGCCCCCGCTCGCCAACTCCGATCGGCGAATGAATTCGCCGTCTGAGCAAGATGGAAGCGTGCTGAAGCGCGCTCGTAGCCCGATTCATCGGGCTTCCATCTGCTGAGACGGATGCTTGAGCATCCGCCCTCCTCACTCAGGCGGGACCTCCTTGACCAGCGCGATCGTCTTGATGCCGCCTGCGGCAGCCTTGTTGTACTGCCAGATCTCGATGGGAGAGACTATGTCGCCGGCGGCGTCGAAGTCCACCGCGCTGCCCGCGCCCTCGTAATTGATCGTGTCCTGGTCTTTGACCAGAGCGCGAAGGGCTTTCTCGAAATCCGCAACACCTATTGCAGTGCCAGGCGGGTTGCAACTGCGGCGCAGCCGGTCGCGCACGGCTGTCCCACTCGCGGCCACACCGTCTTTGAGAGCCTGAGCATAGGCCAATCCAAGCGCAGCTACCGCATCGTAGGTCGTATCAATATACGGAATCGGCGGGATAGCGCCGTAGACCTTCTTGAATTCCTCCTCGAACTTCTTGGCGTTGGGATCCGCTGGATCGGCGGCTGCTACCGTTCCGTAGAAGCCCTCCAGCAGGTCTGCACCCAACGCTTTGATCATGTCAGCGGACTTGGTACCATCTACGAACAGGAAGCTGCGGTATCTCTGGACTTCGACCGATTCTTTCAGGTAGATCGCAGCATGGCCGGGATAGCTGATCGCAATCAGCACGTCCGGCTTGCCGTCCAGAGCCCTGCGCAGCTCGGCCACATAGCTGGCCTGTGGGTCCT
The DNA here is from genome assembly GCA_037440025.1 of Candidatus Fraserbacteria bacterium. Classification (GTDB taxonomy): domain Bacteria; phylum Bipolaricaulota; class Bipolaricaulia; order RBG-16-55-9; family DRXL01; genus JANXCC01. Next base: position 59,575 of record JBBIUX010000006.1, read on the forward strand.
CCGGGTGCGGGACCGCCGCGAGCACCTTGCCGCCGCGCTTCTCGAACGATTTGGCAAAGCGATCGTTTAAGCCTTGGCCGTAAGCGTTGTTGACGTAGAGCGTAGAGGCCGTGTTGTATTTGACCGGCGCTTCTTTGATCTCGCCCCGCGCCAACATGGCCAGGACGACCCCTTGGAGCGCATCTGAAGCCGTCGTCCGGAAGAGATAGTCATCATCCGGTTCGACAGTCAACAAGGGCGAGGAGGATGCTGGCGAGAGCTGGGGAACTTTGTTGGGCTTGGAGACTTCGCGGGCGATGGCCAGCGAAGCGCTGCTGGCTAACCCGCCGACCAGCCCGACGGCTCCGTCCACTTTGACGAGCTTATTGGCACGATCCACGACTTGAGCGAAGTTGGGGAAGCCGGGGTCTTCGTGGACAAGTTTCACAATGGGGCCGCCGAGGACTTCCTTAGCGGCTTCGTTGAGGTGCTTCGCGGCGAGATCAGCGCCCTTGCGCTCTGCCGGGCCGAACTCGGCCAACGGGCCGGTAGAGTCCAAAAGCGTCCCGATGGTGACCACCGGCGGTTGGGCGAGAAGCACAGGGCCACGGAGGACACCACTGAGAGTCACTGTGCCGACAGCCAGACCAACTCCTTTTAAGAATGTGCGACGTTTGAGAACTTTCATAGCAAAAGAAACCCTCCTTTTTTGATAATGTTAAAGCCATCGAGCGCCACAAAACAGCTACACCAGGAAATCCACATTTTTATTGTGCGTGAACCACCTCCTGAAGGGGCACGTTGCAACGTGCCCTTACTCCTTCATTTTGGCGCTCGACGGCCTCGCGTTAGGCGGATTATAGCGTTGAGGCCCTGGGGAAGTCAAGACCCCCTCTTTTTTGATTACTCTGAGGGCATTTCCAGACGAACTGTCTGAATTGTGCCTCTTGTGTACCGCCAAATTTCAATGGGAGTGATCACGTCTCCGTGGGTATCAAAATTGACCGCGCCGGCGGCTCCTTCATAGTCTATCTCCTTGCCGTCTTTGAGCGCTTGAAGAGCTTGCTTGAGGCCCTCGACGCCCGCGCTTACGATTTCACCCGGAGGGTTGCTTACAAAACGCAGGGCATCACGGATAGCCAGACCTTCGGCCTTGGCAGCTTTCTGAATTGCCAAGGCCAGCAAGATCACCGCATCATACGTATTGGCCATAAAAGGCTGCGGCGGCAATTCGTTATACGCTCGCTGATATGCAGCGTTGAAAATCTCCAGCGAAGGAGTCTTTTCCGACCCCGGCGCGGTGCCGTACATCCCCTCGACGGCTTCAGCTCCGACGGCTTCAATGATCTTCTCGGATTTCGTTCCGTCCACAAACAAAAACGTATTGATGTACCCGCCCTCCATCGCTTCTTTGAGATAAATCGTCGCATGTCCTGGGTAGCCGATGGCGACGAGTACATCGGTCTGAGCTTCGGTCAACTTGCGCAGCTCGGCCACGTAGCTAGGCTGGGTTTCCTCCGGGTGCGCGGCCTCGCTCACCACGCGCCCGCCGTAGCGCTCGAACGACCTCTTGAACTCATCTGTAAGACCTTGTCCATAGGGGTTGTTCACGTACATTACGGCGGCGGCCGTGTATCCCAACTCAAAAGCCAACTTTCCCAAAATCACACCCTGCAGGGCATCGGACGGACATGTTCGGAAGAGCAAATCTTTGCCTGCATCGTCCGGCAAATTCGTCAAGAGCGGCGAGGTCGAGGCCGGTGAGATCAGAATGACTCTGTTGGGGATCGTGACGGTCTGTGCCACGGGCACCGTGACCCCGCTGGCCAGTGCGCCGACGATCGCCGGGACTTTATCAATCTCGATGAGTTTCTTCGCGCGGTCAATAGCTACGGAAGCCGCCGTCGCTGCGTCCTCGTGCACGAGCTCAAGCGTGCGTCCCCCCAACAGCCCACCGGCATCATTGATGTGCGTGGCTGCCAAGTCAGCCGAATTGCGCAACGGTGGCCCGAACTCAGCCAACGCGCCGGTATAGTCCAACAGCGTGCCGATCTTGATCGGCCCCGATGGCTGGGATGGCCCACAGCTTGCCAGCCCTATGAGCCAGCTCAGTCCTGCTATAGCTCCAATGCCCCGTAAGAACTCACGTCGCGTGTGCTTCATAGCGTACCTCCTTGAGAGATTCATGCCAATCCTAGAGAGTCAGTGATTTGCTTGTCAAATCTGGGCTGTGCTATGCTAATGGCAGGGTGAGTTTGTGAAAAAGACCAATGAGATAACAGAACTGATACGACGGCTGCTCACGCATATCGGAGAAGACCCCGACCGTGAGGACTTGCTTGAAACCCCGCGACGCTTCATCGAGATGATCGAGTCACTCACCGCGGGTTATCACCAAGATCCTCAAGAGCTTGTGGCTGGGGCGATCTTTCCCGTTAAGTACGATCAGATGATCGTCGTCAAAGACATTCTGTTTTACAGTCTCTGCCAGCATCATATCCTGCCCTTCTTTGGCAAGGCCCACGTCGGCTATATCCCCAATAGCAAGGTGATCGGCATGAGCAAGATCCCTCAGGTCGTTGAACATTTTTCGAAGAAATTGCAACTCCAAGAGTGCCTCAGCGAAGAGATCGCTGACTTCTTGATGGAGGCGCTCCGGCCCAAAGGGGTCGGCGTCGTCGTCGAGGGCTTTCACTTGTGCATGGCCATGCGCGAGCTGCAAAAAGACGCCTGGTTAGTAACCAGCGCCGTGAAGGGTATTTTCAGAAGAGACCCACGCACACGCGGCGAGTTTTTGCAACTTATCGGCAAACGGGGTTTGTAAATGGCTACAGAGCGCTCTCGACAAGTGCTGTTTGAGGTTCAAAGTGTCTTAGGGCGCACGATTCGCCTCACCCGTCGTTATTGGCTCAAGATTGTGCGGGATAAGCACCCAGTCATGCGCGGTAAGGAACAACACGTGCAAAAAGCTTTGGCTGAACCGGTAGAGGTGCGTCGCAGCAAGTCTGACCCTGCTGTCCATCTCTACTATCGTCGATATGGTCAGCGGTTTATCTGCGTGGTAGCGCGACATCAGAACGGCGACGGCTTTGTAATTACCACCTATATCAGCGATAATATCAAAGAAGGTGAGATCGTATGGAGAAGATAAAAAAGATCAAGGTGATTTACGATCGGGAGGGGAACACGTTGAATGTTTGGTTTGCAGACCCTCACAAAGAATACACGTGTGAGGAGACCGGAGAAGAAGTCATATTGGTGAAGGATCGTACAGGGCGCGTGATCGGCTTCGAGAAGCTGAACTTCCTCTCGCAGCCGCTCTTGCACCCAGAACTCGACGTGGAAGCGGTTGTCAAATAGTGATGCTAGCGTGATTTTGGCGTATACGAGACCGTGAACTCGACTAAGACCCCGCTGAAATCTTTAGGGGGCCCGGAGATTTTTTCAGAAAAATGCTCCCAGGCCCCCGACCACGGAGACCAGATATACCCAAAAGAAGCCCGCAGCGTGATCACGTCCGTCAGCACAAACTCAATCCCGACACGGGGAACCACCGAGAGAAAGAGCCGCCTCAGCAGCGTGTCGTGCGCCGTTTGCAAGACGGACTCAAAGTCTTCTTCGGTGAGGGCGCGTTGGCCCAAGAGCAGTGTGGCTGTGCCCACACCAAGCCCCCCGCTCACAAAACCACGTAAGCTGGGCACGGCTTGCGAGAGCGGCCAGCGCCTGTCCACAAAAGCACTGAAATAAAAGAGCGAAAGACTCACTCGTCGTGGGCCGCGCTGCGCACCTACGGAACCTTCCGCTAGGGAAAGCCCTAAGGGAAGCCACTCGACCGCGTGCACCCGCGTCCAGCTGCCCGTCAACGGCACGGGGGAGGAGAGTGCCGGGAAATCGTTCTTTCCTAGAAGCTCGTTGAGATCACTTACACTGAGATAGAATAGCCCGGAGACCAGCTCAAAAAGCGATGACGGTTCTTGTGCTAGGGCCATTCCTACACACAGAACTACCCCGGCTAGATAGACGAGTCTTTTCATAAAAAAGCCTCCTTATAAATTTTCACGCTGTCAATGTTCGTACCCCCGATCGGGCAAGAGAATACTTTCTGGTCCGATCTGCATCCTCACGCCCTCTGTTTGGGGTACTACTTGGCCGATAACAGTAAACTCACAAACCTGCCGGGCGTCAAGGAGTAGCTCTGACGGGAGCGTGAAGAGCAGCTCGAAATCTTCCCCAAAGAAAAGCCCCATGGCGAGGAGCTCGTCTTGATCGCGGGCCAGCTCTTCGATCTCCAGAGCAAAGGGGATCGCCGTTGCGTCCAAGCGAAAGCCGACTCTACTCGCCTCGCCCAGCTGATAGAGCGAACGCGCTAGCCCATCTGAAATATCCATCATGCTGCTCGCCAAGGGCGCGAGCGCCTGCCCTTCGCTCAGTCGGGGTGTGAACTGCAAGAGCTGGTTGGCTTGATCGTACTCTTTCTGTTCGAAAAACTGAAGCGCCGCGGCTGTTCGGCCTAAATCTCCTGTGACGCAGACGAGATGCTCTTCATGGGCACCTTGGCGCCGGACGGGCTTTTGTGCCTCCCCCAGCCCTGTCGTCACTATCGTTAGCTCGCTGTGACGGTCGGTATCACCACCAAGTAATTTTGTCTCGCACGCATCGCAGCACGCTAAGGCCCCGTCTAAGAGTTCTTCTAAAAATTTTTTATCAAACTCCGGTGCCCCCAGGGCGATCACGACACCGAGTGGCTTTCCGCCCATCGCGGCGATGTCACTGAGCGAGACGGCCACGGCTCGCCACCCGATCGTGTAAGGCGTCACCCCTTCAGGGAAGTCCGTCTGACGATGGAGCATATCCGTCGTCAGCAGAAGATTGGTCTTTTTGAAGGGGATGACGGCACAATCGTCGCCGATGGGAAGCTTGCCGCTCAAGAGCCTGATGACATCGCGCTCGCGCATAGTCTTAACTATAACAAAGCGCCTCGGAGCTCGCCACGGCGACAAGCGATTTTTGACGACGGCTCTACCGACTTTTTATGGCCCGTTGAGCTACACTGCTAGTATCTCGAGACCAAAGGAGACGATACCTATGCGCAAGTTCATGGCGCTGATAGGCTTGACGGCTCTGTTGGGCTTGAGCACCGATGCGGCTCTTGGGACAGGGGGAAACGTAGCTGAAAAGCCGGTTTATGTCGTGGTCATGACGCACGTCGAGGGCGACAGACCCGAACACGAAAGCAGCCCCACTTGTGTGAGCGATCTGCGCTATCAGACGGACCCGCTGCCCCTGCCCGGCGTGCCGCCGCGAGGCACTTCGTTTGCCATAGACATCGCGGGCACCGAGCTGCTGCACGAGATCTTGCAGAAATACGCAGATTTAGATGGCAAGAGGCCGATGTCGGGCCGTATCTAGAATATTCGAGCCGAGTACAAGCTGTCGTAGATATGTTCGGCCCGACAGATCTGACGGTGCTCTTTGAGGGAGCCAATCCCAGACTGATGGAGCAGGTCTTCGGCACGTCAGACCGAAACTCAGAGGTCTTAAAGCGAGCCGGCCCCGTCAACTGGGTCTCTGCGGATGATCCGCCGTTCTTGATTTTGCACGGCGAACGCGACCCGCTCGTCCCCGTCAGTCAGTCTCAAATTTTCTATGAGAAACTACAAGCGGCGGGCGTGTCGGCGACGCTCGTGATCGTGAAGAACGCCGGGCACAGCTTTGCCCCGATGGGCGGGCCGATCAGCCCAAAAGGAGGGAATGTCATGCGCGGTTTGAAGTGGGTCGGCTTAGGCGCGGCCTTGGTCTTTTTGGCCTTGGCTGCGGGGAATTCAGGGCGGGTCGGCTTGGCGCAGAGTCAGCCGAACGTAGGCGGCCATCCGCCGCGAGATCCAATTGGACGATTTCATCGTCATGCCCAACCATCTGCACGGCATCGTGATCATCACCGACGGCAGGGGATTGCATTCCGTAGGGGCGCACGGCCGTGCGCCCCTACATCGTGCCCCCAGATCATTGGGATCATTCATCGCCGGTTTCAAATCGGCTACCACCCAACGGATCAATCGCATCCGTGGCACGCCGGGAATGCCCCTATGGCAACGCAATTATTACGAGCACGTCATCCGCACCGAGGACGAGCTGAACCAGATTCGCGCGTATATTGCCGAAAGTCCCTGGAAATGGGAATGGGACGAGAACCATCCGAGCCACCTGCTGGCTCCCCACTGAGGCCAGACGAGCAAGCTGTCAGACGTCGGGGCAAAAGAGAAAACGATCCCGTGGCGCAGCGACCCCTCTGGCTTGCGGAGAACAGAACGTTAGCCTAAAATAGCCAGTAGAGGATGTGTAGAATTTCATGCTCAACGGCGATGTGGGCCTTCTGGAGCGGATGCGCCGCACTCGCAGCGGTTGGGGCGAAGATGACTTGGACAAGCTCTACCGTAGCTTCGGCTTCCGTGAGATCACACGCCCCAGAGCTCCGCACCGCGTCTACGTCCACCCCGACCATCCCGATCTGCGGGCCACCGTCGCACGAAAGAAGTCTCTGCCCAAGGGATATGCAACGACCGCCGTGCGGATCATCGACAAGCTCTTGGAGAGGCAGAAAGCGAAAGGGGGCAATCCATGAAGAAGGATGTAGGCTACTATGACCGCTTGCCGTGGAAGGTTGAGATCGAGCCTGAGCGCCAGGACGACGGCACGATCGTTTACATTGCCTCGCATCCAGAATTTGAGGGTGTGTTAGGCAGTGGGGCCACGCCTGAAGAAGCGCTGGCTGATCTACACCAAGCGCGTCGGGCCATGATCGAGGCTTTGCTGGCCGAGGGCTATCCCGTGCCCGAGCCGACAGCCGTCGCAGTCTAGTATCTTCTTCATCGCGGGCTGCCGAGGACAGCTGATTCAATCTCTTCCCCTAGGCAGATCCTGGGACTGACCATCACAGGAGAGAAGAGTTTGCAGGCACCGATCTCTTGGTGCAGGGAGTGCAACCCCTTGACAGAGCGGCTTCAGAGCCATATAATTAGGAATCCTAACTATATCAGATCAAAGGAGGCTCGCTATGAATATCGCTGGCTACACCTACGGGAGCGCCGCTCCCTCGCCCGTCCCGATGAAAGAGTTTGAGGAGCTCAAGCAAGCGGTGCTCTTCACCGCCGAAGACGCAAAGTACCTCAAGATGGCCGGCGAAGTCCTCAAAGACCAAATTGACGCCGTATTAGATCTCTGGTACGGCTTTGTGGGATCACACCCGCATCTGGTCTATTACTTCGCCGGGCCTGATGGCAAGCCCGATGCAGATTATTTAGCTCAAGTGCGCAAGCGCTTTGGCCAATGGATATTAGATACCTGCACTCGCCCCTACGATCAGACGTGGCTGAACTATCAGCACGAGATCGGGCTGCGCCACCATCGCACCAAGAAGAATCAAACCGATAGAGTGCGCTCCGTGCCCCACGTCCCGCTGCGCTATCTCATCGCTTTTATCTACCCCATCACGGCGACGATCAAGCCCTTCTTGGCGAAGAAGGGGCACAGCCCCGACGAGGTTGATAAGATGCACCAAGCATGGTTCAAGTCGGTCACGCTGCAGGTCGCGCTGTGGAGCTCCCCCTATGCGAAAGACGGAGATTTTTAACCTAACCCCCCGCCCCCCTTCCCTAAAGGGTAAGGTGGAGAACTCCCCTCCCACTTTAGGGGAGGGGCTGGGGGAGAGGTCTGGACCAGACTTAGACGAGAAGATCATTGGAGCGCTGGAGCGGCTCTCCCACGTGCTGCGCACGCTCCTGTGGGAGGAGGCCGTGGAGAGCCGTCTCAGCCCCATCCAGATTCAAACGCTCATCTATCTGAATTCTCACACAGGAGATCTCTGCCGTGTGGGGCAGCTCGCCCAGGAGTTCGGGCTGACCCCCGCGACGATGAGTGACGCCGTCGCTTCGCTGGAAGCGAAGGGGCTGCTCACCCGCAAGCCGTGGCTGGAAGACCGACGCGCGCAGACGCTGCGCCTGACAGCTCAGGGGCGGCGTTCTGCCGAAAAGCTCTCGCGCTGGGCAGAAGCCCTGCAAGAGTCGCTCGCGCAGCTCTCCGAAACAGAGAAAGCAGAAAGTTTGAAGTTCTTGCTCAAGCTCATTGAGTCGCTCTATCGCGCTGGTATTATTACAGTCGCGAGGATCTGTCTGACATGCCGGTTCTTTCGTCCCAACGCCCATAGAGATTCCCAAGCGCCGCATCACTGTGCGTTGATGGACAAGCCCTTGGCCGAGTGCGATCTGAGAGTAGACTGTTTGGAACATGAACTGGCCTTATCGCCCGGCAACTAAAGTTGCGGGCTGGGGTTGCGAAGCCCGCTGAAGCGGGCTTTGTAACTTCTAGCCTGTGGCTTCAGCCACCAGGCTTTTTCGCCAGCAGCCAGACCACGCCCACGCCCAGCAGCAGGTCCCCCATGCTGAACGCATTGGCAAACGGCACCCAGCTGGGCAGCCAAAAGATATCCCCCAAAACATTGAGCTTCGTCTGCTCGCTCATTAATATGACGTTGCCTGAGACGCCGTCAGTTAGTAATTTTTCTACTGTTGCAATTCTCCCGGCAGCGCGTAGTGCGTCTATGGACGCCGGCATGTGCCCGCCGTTGGCCGTGATCACGATGAAGTTTGAAAGCATCCCCAGGGCCATCACCCATAATGCCCGCTCGCGGACATTCACTACAGCAAAGAGCAGCAAGAGCAGATACGACCCAATGTGAAAAAACTCCATCCCCCAGGTGAGGATAGGCTTGGCCCCCTGACCCAAGGGGAGAATGAGTATCTGAATGAGCACAGCGAGCAGCACCAACCAACTTGCTCGTAGCTTCAATTGCGCAAGATGTGCTACTCCCCGATGGCGCACCAACCCGATAAGAAGCCCTAGGAGAATCGCCCAGAGGAGGACCATAACGGCTCCTTCAGCTCATCGGAGATGACGCGCGCTAAGGCTTCGACGACTTGAGGGTCGAACTGGCGCCCGCTCAGGCCTTGAATCATGCGGACAGCTTCAGCTGGCTCGTAGTGACTGGGGCGTCCTTGGGATTCGCGGTAGACACGGTCGCTGGTGAGCGCGTGATAGACGTCCGCGACATGAATGATGCGCGCGCCGATGGGGATTTTTTCACCTTTGAGCCCGTCGGGGTAGCCGGTACCGTCCCAGCGTTCGTGTTCGTACTTGACGATCTGAGCGGCTTCGCTGTACATTTCAAGATTTTTCAAAAGATCGGCACCGATGATGGTATGCTGTTTGACGAGCTTCCACTCGGACTCATCGAGGGGGCCCTGTTTGTTGAGAATTTTTTCGGGGATACCGATCTTGCCGATGTCGTGCACCAGAGCCGCAACGCGAATCGTCTCGATGTGGTCTTCGGGGAGTTCCATCTCGCGGGCGATCTTCTCGGCGAGGTCCGCGACCTCTTCGGAGTGTTCTGCCGTGTAGGGATCGCGCTCGTGCATCATGTGGACCATCATTTCGATAGTGTGGCGGGTTTCCCGGCGCAGTTTGGTGTAGCCGCGCAGCGTCAGGTGCACTCCCACCACTGGGATGAGCACAAGCAGGGCTTGCCAAGGCATTTGGGCATAGAGAACGGCTATTAAGATGGCGATAATGCCGAGGGCAAGGACTTGAAAGGGGAGGTTGCGCATTTTGAACGGCAAAAGCTTTGTAAACTTGATGCGTTGGGTCAAGGTGAGAATTCCAGAAACGAGAATCGTGTTTGTTGTTGTATAGCCTAAGTAAGCAAGAACTGGCGGTACCATTTCAGCGAGGGAGGTGTACGGGGGCGGGTGACCTCCGAGCAGTTGGAAGATTCCGATAGCTACCCAACTGTTGAGTAGAAGCTGACCAGTATTAAACCCAATACGAGAAAAAAACGCAATTGAGCTTCCTGGCAAATAGTGCCATCGCAAAACGATTTCAGCAGGGAGTGTTCCTAATAAAATGCTCCAGATCATCACCGAAGGGCCAACGATAAACAGCGCGGCACAATAGATAACCTCACTAGTTGAAATCCTACGCTTTAGGGCAACTTCAACTTCGAAGATATCAGCTAGGAAGGCAAGAATTGCAGCAATCAGCACTAGCGATATTTGTGTTGGATCACGCTGAAGCTGAGGCAGGTAGAGGCCAATGGGTATCAAGCTCAGCAAAACAACAGACCATACATACAACTTCGCTTGCCAGCTCATGCTGGCAAGCATTATAGGGAAACTAAAAGAGGGAGTCCAGTAGGGACTCCCTCAAGGAATTTCAAAATTTTGTTTTAGTTTACGCCCACTTCTCAGGAGCGCCGCTCATGAGCACGAAGGCGCCGAGGATCGCCAAGATGTAGAGCACTCGTGCCCCGATCTTCCTGCTGAACCAGCCAGTCACCCGCTCCGCCACCTGATCGTTGTATTCTCCCCACTTCATGATAGTTGCCTCCTTTGGTTAAAGTGATACTATTATTTTATACTAATTTCCGTTATTTGTCAAGGGTTTTGAGCAAAATCGCGTATGATTGTGCTTTTAGGAAGTGGATGTGTAGGTGGCTGCTTATGAAGTATATTGCTCGCTTTCACCCCGATACTCACTTGTTTGCCCTCCCACAGGAATATTATACACAAAGTTCGATTTTTTAGACATCGAACTTAGGCCGTGTCACTGAAGCGATCGCCTGGTCTTACAAAGTCTCCTGGCGGCAACCTCCAGCCCGCGACTTCCCTGCGACTTCAGCCGCCGGGTGTTCGTCAGGGGCGAAACTCACGCTTAAAGCGCGTCTCGCCCGTCGTGTCAATGTACTCTAACGTCAGGCGGCCTGTCGTCCCAGAGAGCGTGATCTGCCCAAAATTCCAATACTCGTTGCTCCCGTAGAGACGGGTGGGATTGAGCGTCTCGTCCAACGGCCCCATGTACGATGTCAGCGCGCTCAGCGGCCCCGACGTAAACTCATAGAAATCTATCGTTCGATCTCGGTTAGGATCGTACTGAACGACGTCCACGATGTGCTCATCCCCGGTGAGCCAGACGACGGTCTTGATGCCGTTCTCGATGATGAAGTTGGAGATCTCCGTGAGCTCGCGCTCGAAGCCCGTGGGGCTCTCGCCGTTAGCCCAGCCGTCGCAGGCCGCCGGACAATCCGAAGGAAACGAAAGCTTCACCGTCGAGACGATGAACTTCCAGGTCGCGTCAGAGCTTTTGAGGCGCTCTTTCAGCCAAGCCAGTTGTTCTTTGTCGAGCATTGTCTTTTCAGGACCGTCGGGCAGCTTGTTATCACTGCGATACTGGCGCGTGTCTAAGATAAAGATTTCCACGTGCTTGCCCCAGCGGAACGAGCGATAGAGACGGTTCGGGTCTTGCGGATTTGGCGTGATGGGGAAGTACTCAAAGAGCACTTGGCGCCCGATAGCCAATCTCTTGGGGTCTACGGTCGTGCCCGCAAAATTGTTGATGACTTCGTGATCGTCCCAGATGACATACAAGCTGCTGGTCACACGGGCTTTTTGATAGGGTTTATCGGCGAACTGGTACTTTTGCTTGGCGCGGTATTCTTCTAAAGCATTGGCGATGAAATCGCTGCCGGGGAGGTTGGGCGGGCTGGGGCAGCGCTCGTCGTTATACGCCGTATCGCCCAAGAAGAGAAAGAAGTCGGGCTGCGCGTCTGAAAGATGGTTGAAGATAAAATACTCCGGGCGGCGGCATTGGCCCTGCCCTCCTAAGTCGGCGCTCCAGGCGAATTTTACATCTGAAGCCGCGTTTGCTTCAGGAGCCGTGACGAACGTCCCGGTGACGGGCTCGCTCTGCTCGTTTCCTAACACTTGGCGAGCGCGATAGTAATAGCGTGTCCCCGGCTTGAGATTTTTCAAAAAGACTTTTCCGGTGAAATCTGTGCTCTCTGGAAGAGCAACCGGCTCGGCCCGCTGGGCATCGCTGAACTGCTCATCTGTAGCGTATTCGACAGCGAGCGCCGAGCCGGGAACCTCCAGCCCACGTGCCCAAATGATCGCGCTGTCTGTCGTGACGTCGCCGGAGGAGACCCCGTGCGTGATGGCCAGCTTCATTCCGGCTCCGACGCTGCTGGTGAATGCCAATATCCCTCCAATGAGCAACAAAACCCCACCCTTGAGAGCGGTTTTCATCATCGTCCTACACCTCCTATAAATTCTCCCGTCATTCTAGCAGCGAAGCGTCGGCCTGCCAAATGCGCTCACAGTTCGCTCCAGGCTTGTTCCAGAAGCTGGCGGTGCCTTGTCTCATTGAGCCCGTTGATCTCCGCATAGCGCGAGTCAAGAGCGATCTGTGCTATCTCTTTGAGCCTGTCTTTGCGGCGACGGAGCTTCTGCGCCGTCTGCACGAGCGAGCGATAGTACTCACGGCGCAACGCGAACTTCTCTCGATCATAGGGCATTTCGTGGCCGGGGATGAATTTTTCGGCCCTTAGGCGCTCGACTTTCGAGAACAGCCCGGCGAGTTTTGTGATCTTGCCCTCAGGGTTCGGGTAGAGAGCGTCGCTGAGAAAGATTATTTTCTCTTTGGGCAGATGAACGATGATAGAGTCTTTTGTGTGGCCCCCGCCAGCGTAAAGCAAGCGAAAGTGCACACTGCCGAGCTCAAGTTCCAGCTTCCCCGTAAAAGTGATCTGCGGCAGAACCAGACGCAATCCCTCGAACTGCCCCAGATGGAGCGTCGGCACCATCTTCAGCACCCAACCCGACACCCAATCTATTATGTGCTCCGGTGCCCAGTCGTCGCGCATATTGGCAAGCATTTTCTGTTTGGTGAAGGCATGGGCGATCACCGGGGCTGCAAAGATTTGGTTCCCGAACGTATGGTCCCAATGGCGATGAGTGTTTATCACATACCGTATGGGCAGGTCGGTGAGATGCCGTAACGCCTCGAGCGCGCGGCGGGCGTGGTCGGGTGAGTTGCCCGCATCAAGCACGACGACGCCCTCGTCCGTTAGGACAAACCCAATCGTCGGTTCGACGTATTCCCATTGGGGCGGGACGATCCAGACGCGCTCGCTCACTTGGAAGAGTTTTCTCATCCGGGGCTCGGAAACTTCCTGCACTTCAGGCGAGCGCGGAGGCATAGTCAATTGTAGCGCATCAGCAACGCCAAGACAGCTTTCTGCGCGTGCAGTCTGTTCTCGGCTTCATCGAAGATTGCGCTCTGCGGCCCGTGCGCGACGTCGTGCGTGATCTCTTCTCCATAATGCGCCGGCAAACAGTGCATCACGATCGCGTCGGGCTTGGCCAGTCTCAGAAGCTCTCGGTTGATCTGAAAATTTTTGAACTTTTTCCGGCGCTCTTGGGCTTCTTGTTCTTGGCCCATGCTCGTCCAGACATCGGTGTACAGAACGTCAGCGTCCTTAGCCACTGCTGTCGGGTCATGCCCTAGCTCGACCTTCCCCAACCGACGCGCTTGCTCTGTAATCTCGCGATTCGGCTCGTGTCCCTGCGGGCAGGCAATGGAGATCGTCATCCCCAGCTTGGGCCCGGCTTCCAGCCACGAGTTACAGACGTTGTTCCCGTCGCCGATCCAGGCGAACTTTAAGCCCTCAAGCTTTCTCTTCTTCTCGTGCACCGTCAAGAGATCGCCAAGAATTTGGCACGGGTGCAGCAGATCAGAAAGCCCATTGATGACGGGGACGTCAGAGTATTTAGCCAACTCTTCGACGATCTGATGACCGAAGACCCGGGCCATGATCCCATCGCAGTAGCGCGACAACACTTTGGCGATGTCTTCGGTCGTCTCACGCTGACCTAGTTTGATATCATCTGGGCTTAAATAAATCGCGTGGCCGCCCAACTGGGTCATGCCGACTTCGAATGAGACGCGCGTGCGCAGACTGGGTTTTTGAAAGATCATCGCGAGGGTCTTGCCCGCGAGCATCGTATGGGTGACCCCCACGCGCAACTCGCGCTTGAGCTGCAGCGCCGTCTCCAATAGTGCCCACAGGTCTTCGGCGGAATAATTTTGGAAAGAGACCAAGTCTTTATGGCGCATAGTACTTCTCTCCTCCTAGGGCCCTCACCCGGCCCTTCGGGCCACCCTCTCCCGTCTGAACGGGAGAGGGGCTGGGGGTGAGGGCCTCCTCTGCAACGCTGGCATCATACTGAAATTTTTTAGCTGTGCCAAGTTGATTTTTCCCGGTGCTTTGTTTAGAGTGGAAGCCAAGAAGGAGGAGAGCGATGAAGGTCTATCTCAACGGTCAGTTCGTCCCTGAGGAAGAAGCGAAAATAAGCGTCTTCGATCACGGGCTGCTCTACGGCGACGGCGTCTTTGAGGGTATTCGGGCGTATGATGGCTATGTCTTCAAGCTCGACCGACACATTGACCGGCTCTACGACAGCGCCCGGGCGATCTCTCTCGAAATCCCGCTGACCAAAGAGCAGATGGCCCAAGCGATCATTGAAACGTTAAGAACTAATAGACTGCACAGTTCGTACATTCGCCCGATCGTGACGCGCGGGCCCGGTGATTTAGGGGTAGACCCGCGCCGCTGCCACGGGAAGCCCTCGGTCATTATCATCGTCAAGGAATGGAAGTCGCTCTACGGCGAAGAGATCAGCAAGCGCGGCCTGCGCGCTATCGTCGCCAGTACCCGCGCTCGACCACCGGATACGCTGTCGCCCAGCATCAAGTCGCTCAACTATCTCAATAACATTATGGCCAAGATCGAGGCCAATCACGTCGGCGCGGACGAGGCGATCATGCTCGACAGCAACGGCTTTGTCGCCGAGGGCACGGCTGATAACGTCTTCATCGTCAAAGACGGGAAGATCTTCGTGCCCCCAACAGTGACCAATCTGCCCGGCATCACCCGTGAGACGGTGATCGAGCTTGCCCAACAAGAGAAAATTCCCGTGCGCGAGGAGTTTTTTGGGATTTCGGCGCTCTACATGGCCGACGAGTGTTTTATCACGGGGACGGCTGCTGAGATCGCCCCAGTCGTCGAGATTGACGGACGAAAGATCGGAGTGGGCACGCCGGGACCGATCACGAGTACATTGCGCAAGAAATTTAAATCTATCACGGGCATCCCGGAAACAGGTACGTCCATCTACGAGTGAGGCATAATGAAAGTAAAACTGGGAGAAGCTGGCCAGATCAAGCTGCCGGGCAAAGTGCGCCAAGCGTTGCGCCTGAAAAGCGGCGATACCTTGGAGGTGCAAGTGATTGACGGGCACATTTTTCTGCACCCTTTGCGCGATCCTGAGCAAGCTTGGTTCTGGACCCCAGAGTGGCAAGCAAAAGAGCGCGAAGCTGATGAAGATTTTCAAGCCGGGCGTTACAAGAGCTTTGCCAAGGCCGAAGACTTGATTAAAGATCTGCAAGCGCGTCGTCGCTCACGCCGCTGATGTTGTTCAGCCGTGTTGAGCGAGCGGACTCATTTGTCAGCGATTATCTTCGGCTGCCGAGCTACTTACAGACGCGGACGGAAAAAGCTATTGCGCTGTTGGTGCGAGATATGCGGCATCCGTCGCTCCAAGCCAAGAGAATACAAGGCGCTTTGCATATCTGGGAGGCGCGGGTGACGCGACGGTATCGCTTAACATTCGAGATTCATCCTGGGAAAATTCTATGGTTGCGTCGCGTAGGAACGCATGATATTCTGAAAACTCCTTGAGGAATTAACGCTTATGAGGACCAAACCCCGTGTTCGTTTTGCCCCCAGCCCCACAGGGGAACTACACGTGGGCGGGGCGCGCACGGCACTCTTTAACTGGCTCTTCGCCCGTAAGCACAAGGGCGCCTTTATTTTAAGATTCGAAGACACAGACACTGAGCGCAATCGCCCTGAGCTGATCGAACCGATCTTAGAAAGCCTGCGCTGGCTGGGGCTGCTCTGGGACGAG
>JBBIUX010000007.1:0-67273 GCA_037440025.1 Candidatus Fraserbacteria bacterium
TAGCTGAGAATCTTGTTCATGTCGTTCTGCGGTTTTTCCAGTCTCCAGTGTTTGCTCATAGGGCTTCCTCCTTCTGGCGTCTTTTCTTAGCTATCACGTTACCGGCTCCTCCCGCAAAAAGCAACCCGCATGATCTCTCCAGAGATCCAGAGAGTAACGTCCGCTAATATTGATTAGCGGACATACTTCTGATGAGAGAAACCGCATGAAAGCGCCTTAAATGGCTTTTGGCTTTCGTGGGTATGGGGAAATACGAATCTCAAAACCGGAAGCCAATAAAGACAAACAAGCGCCTGTTACCGGAGAGGCACGTTTTTGACAAAAGCCTTTCAGTGTATTAATCTAAGCCACACTCTGAGATTGGAGGTGATGCACCTGAGAACGTTTGTGTACGAAGAGGGCCAGGGGCTAGTGACCGATCTCTCTCTAACCGATCTAGCTACAAAGATTGGCCAGACTGGCGTGACTTTTTGGATCGACTTCCCCCGGCCCGAGGTCGCCGAAGTCCAGAAGATGGGCGGGCTCTTCAACCTTCACCCCTTGGCCGTCGAAGACTTAATCAATCCGCAGTACCGCCCCAAGATCGATACGTATGACAACGGCTTGATGATAGTCTTGCGCGACGCAGACGTAGACCGCATCCAGAAGAGCCTGAGCGCGTTAGAGCTCGATCTCTTTTTGGGGAGGAATTTTCTTATCACTGTGCACGCCGAGCGTATGGAGTGCATCGAGATGGCCATCGCGCGGCTCAACGGCTCAGCAGCACGCATCATTGGCCGCGGCCCGGATTACCTGGCTCATACTATCATAGACCTCTTAGTGGACGAGAACCTTCGGCTCTTGAGTTGGCTGGACGAGGAGATCAACGAACTCGAAGAGGCGATCTTCAGCAACCCCGATAAAGCCGCATTACAGCACGCCACGAAGTTGCGCAAGAATATTATCTACCTCCAGCGTGTCTTGGGGCCTCAGCTGGAACTGATCCGCCGTCTGTCCGGCGACGACCTGCCGTTTATTAAAAAGAGCCTGCGCGTCTATTTCCGCGATGTCTACGATAACCTTGCCCGCATCAACGATCTCGTCTTCACCTATCGCGAAGTGATCTCGACCGATATGGCTATTCACCAAGCGCTCATCTCCAACAAGCTCAACGACATTATGAAAACGCTCACGGTGATCGCCACGACTTTCCTTCCCTTGACGTTTATCGCGAGCATCTACGGGATGAATTTTCAATTCATGCCGGAGCTAGGTTCCCCCTGGGGATACCCTGGTGTGTTGGGGCTTATGCTCTTGGTCGGAGGCGGGATGTTCTGGTGGTTCAGGCGGCGCGGCTGGTTTGAATGAGTCTATAGAGTCGAGAGTCTGAAGAGTCTGGTTAAGTCTTTGTGAGAAGCACCCACAAGCCATCGCCGGCTTGCCCCAGTTCGACTTTTCCAAAACGCTGAGCGCACTTGAGCCATCGTTGGAGCACCAGACGCGGCACGCGCGCACCCGAGGTGAACGCAATCACCATCTGTCCCCCAGTACGCAAGACCCTTGTCATCTCGGCAAAATGCGGCGGTCCGTTGTGCAAAGTCACCAGATCGAAGCTCTCGTTCCCAAAGGGAAGCTTGGCTGTATCGGCCTGAAAAAATTCGATGTGGGGATACTTGGTACGGGCCTGAGCCAGCATCGCTTCAGAGAGATCCGTCGCGACGATCTTCGCGGTGGGAAAAAGAGTGAGCAAGAGTTGGGGGACAAATCCGGTGCCGGTATTGACATCGAGAATCGTTCGGGGCTGAGCAGAGAGAGCTTTTAGTCCCGCTTTCAAGGCCTGTGCATAGCGATCTCCTTCAAAGTCAATCACGCTCTTGTCGTACCGCTGGGCTTGGCGGTGGTAGTGCCACGAGTTGAGTCGTTCGTACCACCACGAGGAACGATCGGCAGACACCAAGCCCATCACGATATAGCTCAGGTCAATGAGTGGGCTGATGAAACGCTGCTGGAGCCAGCGTCGCACAGGGCTCATAGAAGGTTTTTGAGCAAATCAAGCTGTTGACGGAGATGCCAAGGCATCTGGGCATAGACGTCTTCAAAGATGGTCTCGACTGGCGGGGAAGGAGCGGCTTCGACTTCTTGAACGGCTTGGCCGATCTGTTCGTTCAGCTCGTCTTGAAGATTTCTTTCGAGCTCTTCGCTCCATATCTTCTTTTCTTGTAAGTATTGCTGAAAGTACGCGATGGGGTCTCGTTTTTCCCATTGTTCTACTTCTTCGTTGCTGCGATAGCGTGTCGGGTCGTCCGAAGACGAGTGTGCACCGATTCGGTACGTGACCGCTTCGATGAGTGTCGGTCCGCCGCCGGAACGAGCTTTCTCGACGGCTTCTTTGGTCACAGCACAGACAGCTAAAACGTCGTTGCCATCCACGCGCACACCCTCAAACCCGTAAGCGATCGCTTTGATCGCGATAGACTCTGAAGCCGTCTGCTCTTTGAGCGAGATAGAAATCGCCCATTGATTGTTCTGGCAGAAGAAGACGACGGGGGCCTTCCAGACGCCGGCGAAATTCAGCGCCGCGTGAAAATCTCCTTCAGAAGTGGCTCCGTCGCCCAGATAGGCCAGCGCGACGACGGGTTCTTTTTTGAGTTTGGCTGCATAAGCCATGCCGACGGCGTGGGGTAATTGGGTTCCAATATTGCTCGACCAGGCGACAAAGTTGGCAGGTTTATAGCTATAGTGACAGGGCATCTGACGCCCTTTTTGCACATCTAAAGAATTCCCGTAGCACTGGGCGATATAGAGCGCGAGGGGCATCCCGCGCATGAGTGCTGCGCCGCCTTGTCGTAGAGCGGGGAAGATCCAGTCTTCAGGCCGGAGCGCGTAGGCGCTCCCGATCACAGAAGCCTCTTCGCCGGTGACGGTCCCGTAGAAGCCGATCCGACCCTGGCGTTGTAAATTGAGCATTCGCTGGTCGAGCGTTCGCACCAGCACCAGCCAGCGATAGAGTTCTTTGAGCTGATAAGGTTCCCAATGGGAATGAAGGTTATTGGCGAACTGGCCATCGGAACCGAGGATACTAATGAGCTTCATCTTGCTGTGAGTGAATGATTGATCCATAGGGATTTCAGTATATGGGTTGTCTCCTTTTAATTTTTCTTGGCATGAAATCGGCTATCTATCTCTTTCTCACTTTTCTTTATCTCTTTCCAGTATTCATCGTAAATTGCTCTCCAATCTTTCTTGCTGAGGCGATAAGCGTACAAATAGAACGGAAGGGGCGAAAGATAGAGAAGAATTTGACCTGCTACAGAAATCCAGCAGTTAGGAACTACTGGAAGCATTAGCAAGGACTCCCAACAAGTATCCTTGAACAAAGTTTTCCATACAAACACCAAGAAAGTCAAAAACCCTAAGCCTATATGGAGCGAGACTATCATTACGCGTAAAGACATACTTCTGAGGTCTCTCTTAGTTTTTCTTGCCTTTGAAACTACAGAAAGCCATCTCACGTGACGATTTTCATACTGCAGTCCTTCCTCTTTTTCGAGAAACACCCTTATATAGCCAGAAATTCTAAATATGCTTCGAAAGCTATCGAGACAAATAAATAGAGAAGGAAGTATGATAAAGAACGGTATAGGGTAGAACAAAGGGCTTAATTCGTCAACCTGTATAAAGTATCCAAGAATGGTTAGTGAAGCCAAAATAGCGATAGTCCAAGTAGAGGATGCCATAGTGTTCTTCTGACTAATTTCATCTCTGAGAGTATTGTATTCAGTGAGTATGTATGCAGTATCACTTCTGTTTGTCTCAGCCATGACACTTCACCTTTATAATTCAGTTTAGAAGATCGCGCCAGCATTGTCAAAAGCGGTATTCTTCAGCTTAGCACGCCCGTCTTGATTGGCCTGACTTTGCGATAGACCTGCTCCAGCACCAGCCCATAGGATTGATGATGCTTAATTAAAGCGTCCAATCCTCAAGGCGCAATCTGGTCACTCGGCGAAAGTCACTATCAGTAGTAACCAAAGTAGCTCCCAAAGCCAAGGCAGTTGCCGCAACAAATCGTTCTCGTCCAGCGGTGTTCCCTTTCGCTCAACCTCTCGCTTAATTTGGGCATACTGGTCCGCTGCTGTTTCTGGCATGGACTCGCAAGGAATGACAGCGAAAAGGCTCATCGCTTTTGCTTGAATATCGCGCCGCCTCTTGCCCTGAGACATTCGCTCTATGCCGTAGAGCACTTCACCACGCACGATTGTGCATATCACCAAGCGATCTTCAGAAGCAAGCGATGCTGTCCAAGTTCGTATCTTAGAATGTTCTCTGAGCAAGAGGCTAGAGGCCGAGGTATCCAACAGATAGGTTGCCACGCTATCGCTTGCGTGTTCGTGCCAAAGGGCTAGTGAAGCGTACTGGGCGCTTGCCCTCTTCAATCCGTCGTATCAGTGCTTCGACATCTTCTGGCTTCACGTGCGGCGAAGCGTCCATGGCCGCCAACACAGCTTGAGGAGAGCCTTGAGCAGTGTCAAGAGGGGTTACCAAAACTGCAGTCCCCTCCGGAAGCCCCGTCGGTTCCTTCAGGACAACAATCGTGCCCTTCACTATACCCCTCAATGCTCTTGTTTCAGCTATGGCGCTTCACCTCTGTAATTCAGTTTAGAAGATCGTGCTAGCATTGTCAAAGACGGCATTCTTTAGCTCAACACGCCCGTCTTGATTGGGCGCACTGTGCGATAGACTCGCTCTGGCGCAAGCAGATAACTCTTGTCAGCTTTAGCTACGCAGGCACTTTCTTCTCTAAACATGCGAAGAACCGAATATAGTCTTGAGAAGAAAGCCCTTGCGTTTGACGATAATGCAAGAGACGTATATAGTGAATTTGCTGCATCGTCTCATCATCAGGGAACTCCTTCCGAACCTCCTCCCATAGCTGCTCCTTCCCAACTTCTGTTTGCTTCTTCATATGGATCACCTCTTATAACTTTATAGCTCTGGAGGGGCTGCAATCTCAATGGTCCCATACCCCTTAATCAGATTGATCAAATTAACCTCCCGCCGGGTGCTCACGTTGACCAGGTGTCTGAAGTTCCAGCTCGCAAAATATTCAATTCCATGCACGACAGCAACCGCAACGTGGTTGGCATCTGATGAATATTTCTCTGGGAAGACTCCTCGGTTGACATATTCTTGAGCTAGCACATGAGCCTCCTCGTCGAAGACAAGAACCTCAAAACCACTTACGAGTTGCTCCATCTTGACACGCTTTTCGACATCTGGTGTATCACGGATTTCCAACAAGACGATGGTCGAAATCGCCGATGCGAAAGTGGGCAAGCGCTCGGCCCAAAACTGCTGAGTCAGTCGCTGGCGATCCGGTGCGCGGTCGTCGTAATAGGCACTTGGGACAGTTGTATCTAAGTACACTTTTGCCCTTCTCATACTCGATAACTGTAGAGGATCGCTGAGAGATTGTCAATTAACTCAACACGCCCGTCTTGATCGGGCGCACTGTGCGATAGACCCGCTCCGGTGCAAGACGCACGCCATCTACAGTCAGCAAGTCTTCGATACGAATCCCGAAGAGCCGCTCGTTCTCTTCCAGATAGGGCAAGATCAGTTCCCAATCGGCATCGCTCAGATTTTCATAACAGCCGCCGTTGAGCTGATCGTCGTCTAATTTTCGATGGGGATCGCGCACGTAGATGGCCCCGCCTGACGCTAATGAGAAGAGATTGCTCCCCGGATAGGGCGTCTCCAGCTCTTGAATCTGCCCATCTTCGTCAAGGGCGATCCCGTTTACAATAACAAAGCCCCCACCGTTGAGGGGATCGCCGGCCATGAACGACTCGGCCAGATAATCTAAAGCCGTCCCGTTGATGACAACTCGTGGGCTGCCCACGGCGTTGATGAGCGGGCGCCCGGCAGCGTTGCCCAAGATATACGCTTGTCCACCCTTGGCCCCGTAGAAGAACGTCTGCCCCACATCCCCAAAGACGACTAACTTTCCGTCGTGATAGATCTGGCCCAATTGGTCTTGTGCGTTGTTGTGCACGTAGATTTCCGCGCCGTCGAGCCCGCTGGCAAGATAATCTCCAGAGCTGCCGTAGACGGCAATACGAACGCCGTGCGACTTCGGCCCCAGCCCGCTCCCGATAAACCGCTGTCCGCGACAACGATAGAGAATAAATCTCTTCCAGCCACGCTGATATGCTTTGACAATAGAGAGCGAGAGCGCGTCCTCGCCTTCGGGGGCAAAGCCTGTGGCATCAATCACCAGCGTTTGGTCTGGGGTCGTTGGAGCGGTGAGCATCCGTCGGCTCTCCCAGCCTATGCGCACGAAAGCAGCGTCGTGGGCTTCACTCAAGGACGGTATACTGTCGAAGAGCGCATCGAGTGTCTTTTCGATCATGGCGCGGAGCCACTTGCGTTGTATCTTTTCGGTGCTATAGCGACGATCGAGCAAGAGCGTCAAAAGTTCTATGACATGGTGGCGATGTGATTTACTCTGCGAAGCTTCTTTGAGAGACTCAGACAAAAACGCATCGAGGAGATCGTAGTCCCACGTTGCGATCTCGCTCTTGAGTTCAGCGAGAGCTTCGAGTGCTGGCTGAGCAGGATCGAGCACAGTAGCCACGGGGTTGGTGGGAAGAGAGGCCCTCACCCCGACTGACCTCTCCCCCATCCCCTCCCCTAAAGAGGGAGGGGAGTTCCCCCCCTTCCCTTTAGGGAAGGGGGCCAGGGGGTTAGGTCGGGAGCGGGGTTGGGGGTGAGGGCCGTGAGATACTCTTACTTCCCTTCCAAACTTGTCCGTGCAAACGAGCTTAAGCGTTGGCTGACCGTAGTCTACGGTGAAGATGAACGCACCGCCGTCGGTGTGGCTGCCGCCGCGCGCGTTCCAGTATTTATCTGCGACGGGGCAGATGCGTGGGTCATCTTCGTGTAGACTCTGCAGAGCCGCATCAATTGCTTGTTTTTCAGACGCAATGAGCCCGATCTGAACGGGGCCTTCGTGCAGGGCAAAGACCTGCGGGCGCAGCATACTCGTATCGGTGATGCCGATGAGCTGGAATTTTTTCTCATAGGGCTCATTGCGGGCGATGATGAAAAACCACGGGCCGTCAGGCGAGCCGTGTAAGTGTGCGACCTGAATCTGTTTGTACAGCTCTTGCTTCTCTTGATGGAGCATGAGAAAATCGCGCTCGGTCGTGGGCGCCAACGCTTCGATCACTTCCTCCAGAGAGTATTCGTAGACGCGGCTCCATAAATCAAAGAGCAAGGCCGAGACTTCAGTATCCGTCAAGAAGAGCGGGGAGATATTTCTCTGTCTGAGATACTCACAGACGCCGTGATAGTTGGCAAAGTCTCCATTATGGACTAACGCTTCGTTCAACCCGATGAACGGATGAGCGCCGCCGGGGTGCCAGACGCGCCCCTTCGTCGGGTATCTTTGGTGCGCGATCCAGCCGTGAGCTTTCAAGTTTTCCAACTGATAGTACTGCAAGGCTTGCTCCGCGTAGCCGACGATCTTGAAGACCAAAAGATTTCTCCCATGACAGAGCACGAAGGCGCGCTTCTCGCCCAGCGAAGCGTAGAACGTCTTGTTAAGCTTATATGAATTTTGGTAGACGAATTCGTCTTCGGCTCTACGGGGATTGAGTCCTTTCAACTCGTGCTTGCGGATGAACTCGGCCAGTACCGACGCCTTCACACGGGCGAAGTAGCGCCAGATTAATGGAGGCTGGATTTCTAGTCCCGGAACTTCGCGATAGTCTTTAACGTTAGGCAGCTCGTACCCTTGATGGATCTCAAAATACGGGGTCAAAAACTCTTGCTCGACGCTTCCACGCGCCGTCGAATCGAGATAAGCGATCTGAACAAGATAGTCGTCTTCTAGTTTTTCTTTTGAGACGCCCATCTGTTGGGGGAGCAGTCCGACGGCGGCCAGCCCGCCGCCCTTGCCGTTGCCACGATTGTGCATCTGAATTGAGCTTCGATAGACGTGCTTGCCCGCGATGGGGACGGAAGCGATCATCCCCAGGACGCCGCAGCCGCCCTCGGCCTCGGTGGTGTGTCGAACAATTAAACTGTTTTGCCCAAGCAAGCAACGAGACCGGGATGCAATGAGCTTGGCAACTGGATTACCATCCATATCTCATCATACTCTCCTTGCTAGTGGCTTCCACTATGGCAAATCCTCTCAATCATCTTCAACGTGGACTTCTTGCCCCACCGGCATGGTTCCAAAGACGATTTGCCGAGCAATATGCTCGCTGATCTTGTCAATATCCTCTGGAGTTATAGTAGTCTTACCAGGTTTTTTCAGATATTTATCAATCGCTTCTTCTACCACACGCCTAGGGAAACGCTCGTAGTGGAAATCCATAAGATCGCCAAGCAAAGCGGGCAAAGCTTTGTAGTAATGATGCTCTGCAACTTCCTCATAGCTGGGCCAGTTCAAGATTTCTTTTGCACTAATATGGGGGAAATCTTCCAGTGTAGAACAGTGATGCTTACGTGCAAGGGGGGCGTTAGTGAGAACATAAGCAATGGATTTTGCTCCTCCATAGCTATCTGTCAGCAATGCAAGAAACCGCAGATGTTTGAAAATCTCTATACTGGCTGTGACAGTCTGTTGTCTTGCGCTGAGGAAAACAGCCACGCGATTATAAAAAGGCGCTTCTTCTTTAGGCAAAGCGGATACGTAAAGGTCACGATAATCAAGGGTACAAAAGAATCGCCCTTCTCCAATGGTGCCATATCTGGCATAGTTTCTGATTTTATCGAAGGACTTAGCTAAGACAAGTTCATAGTCTTGGGTCGCTAAGAAGTTAAAGGCCATTTTAGCGACAGCTCGGAAATGCTCGTGGCCACCCAAGCCACCAGTTTCTATGATGACTGGCTCACGGCTATAAGAACGGTGTATAGACTTGCTAGTCAGCTTACTACTAGGAAACTTCTCTTGTAACTCTTTCCAAATGCGTTGTACAAGCTTGGGATCGCCAGAAATCTCGATTTGTTTCTTTCCTGGCTCGACTTCGACAATTTTCACCGTTGGCTCTTTCAAAGCAGGTTGGGCACCAGGCCCTAGCTGAATCTGACGACCTGTTTTAGCTCCTCTGGCAGCTTTGATCATCGGTGCTGTGCCGCGACTTCCTGGAAGCTCTAGGATGTTTCTCACAAACACAAGGGCTTCTCCTAGCGATTTGTCAATAGTGCTTCCCAATTTTTCATTGCATTGATTGCAGGCGATCTCTTTGGATTTGAATTCTGATCCAAGAGCGGCCAGCAGAATATGCTCTGGCCTTGTTTCACGTGGCTCGAATGGCTTAAGACAGTAAATACAGGTGCGCATACTCATCTTAGGGCATGACGACCAGAGTGTGGGAACATTGTTCGATCTTTATTGAGGCCCAGTAACCCCAATAAAACCCTATTGCTGCTTTTAATCCTCTCAGCCCAAAGAGATTGGCGAAGCAATTTATTAGCTAGCTGACTGGGCGTGGTATCCTGGGCTCGCTGACAAAGCATGGCGAACACGTCCTCATCAATCTCGATCTCATACCGTCGTTTCCGCAGTTCAACAACCACATCTTTCACAGTTTGGAAGGCATCTGGATAGTCTGTGCTATCATGCGTTTCCCAAAATTCCGCCGCTTCCTCATAGCTGGCAAATTCTTCTGGGATTGGATCAAGACGCTTCCTGCTAGGCATGGTAATACCTCCTTTGCGCTGGAGTCATCTCCCGAGCCGAAATCGGCATGGCCGCACGTCTGTCCTTGTAGATGAAGTAAATAACCAAATATCTTCCCGCTTGGGTCTGTCCGAGTGCTTCATAGAGGTCTTCCCCTCCAGTGTGTCCTTTCTCTACTCTGCGAAAGTGAGGTCTAGAGGACAGCACTTGCTCTACTTCGCCAGTGGTCACTCTGTGCTTCTTGAGAATCTTCATGACAAATTGCTCCTTCCAAATAATCTCATAAATGCGCACGTTTATCAACCACGCTCTGCCCGGACTTGCTCATGTAGCCATTTTAGATAATCGTCGCTCCCTGCAACCACGGGGACCGCGAGAATCTCCGGCACCTCATACGAGTGTAGAGCTGTCATCGTCTCTTCTATCTTCGAGAGAAGCTCAAGCTCCGACTTGGCGATGCACAGCCACTCTTCGGATTTGTTGAGTGTCCCTTGCCACCAATAGAGACTCTCTATCGGCCCGACGATCTGCACACACGCTGCAAGGCGCTGCTCCAGCAGCGCCCGTGCGATGCGCTCGGCTTCGTCTTTGCTCACAACCGTTGTGATGACTTGCACGAAGTTTGCCATAGCGTCTTGTTATTCTTCGGGCTGAGCCTCTATAAACTGCTCCAATATCTCGTGTGCTGCTTCTGCCTTCAATTTGAGCAAGAACGCAGCTGCTGCCAACTCACCATAGCGTCCCTCATGGCTTGGCTTAGTTGGCTTCGGATCTCGCAGTCTTTTGGCCTTGATCTCAAAGTCATGCGCAGCCTCTAGAGCTTCGTCCAGCACGACTTCTAGAGTCTCTTCTAACTCCCGCAACAACGCCTCGGTCTTCATCGGTTCAGCCTCCTTTCTAGCTTCTCGATCTGTTGACAAATGTTGGCAACCTGTTTCTCCCACAAATCCATGAGCCACGGTCGCGGCTGAGGCCGACGACGCTCTTCTTCTAGCTTGCGTAGATGCTCTTCCAGGGCTTGCCGATGTCCCTTAAGTTGTTTCCGATAATCTTTTCTCTTGCTCAATTACCGCTCTCCATCTCTTCAATATACTCTAATACATCCACACGCCCGCGCAGCTCCAAGATACTGCGCATCTCAAGCTCCTGCAAAATCTCGCTGAGCTGCGCCCGCCACGCATGGAAGAGATTGATAATTCTCTGCGCCCCCCAATCTGGTGTGATGAGCTTCGAAAGCTCTGGGTCGGTCGTGGCAATCCCAAACGGGCACCCCCGCCCGCGCTCGCAATTCCCACAACGGTTGCACTCAATGGCTACTAACTCTGCCGTGCCGACAACGCACCCATCGGCCCCCAGCGTGATAGCCTTCGCTATGTCGTAAGCGGTGCGAATCCCCCCGCTGGCCATCAAGATTAACTCGTCACGAATGCCCTCCTGCACCAAGAACTTATGGACTTTCGGAATCGCGTACTCAATGGGCATGGCAATGTTCTTCTTAGCAATGTCGGGGGCAGCGCCCGTCCCGCCGTAGCCGCCATCTAAGTGAATGATGTTCGCCCCGGCGTAGTAGCTGCCCACAGCGACCATGTCCACGTCGTTGGGCGTCGAGACCTTCACAGAGATGAGCGCACGCGGGTTGATCGCCCGAATCCAATCCACATGTTTTTTATGGTCTTCGACCGAGTAGACACTATGGAACGGGAAGGGCGAAAAGAGCGAGCTGAACTGCACCGAGCCGCGCATCTTGGCGACTTCGGCGGTCACTTTGTCGGCTAATAAGTGTCCCCCCAGCCCGGGCTTAGCCCCCTGTGCGTACTTAAACTCGACAATTCTGACTCTTTGAATGGTGTCTTCCCGGACGCCAAAGAGTCCCGTGGCGATCTGCGTAATGATATGGTCATCGTACGGGGAGAGAGCTTCGGGGTAGCCGCCCTCGCCCGTCGAGACGAACGTGCCAAACGCTTTGGCAGCTCGCGCGCGCGCGAGCATCGTCTGTAAGCTAATAGACCCATAGGACATCCCGCCGCCGTACCAGGGCACGGGGATCCAGATCTTGGGTCCCCAAGAGCGCCGGTTGAGCGGGATCGCCGTGCTGCTAGATTGCGAATCTCTACGCTTTCGCACCGACGAGCACTCAAATTTAAATCCCATTCGGTCGAACCCTCCACCCGAAGCCCCAACTCTGTATTCGAGATCTGTCTCTGGGACGCGGCCCGTTTCGGCCATCTTATAGGTCGCTAATAACAGATCAGCCGTCCAGCGCGGGTCACCCAAGAGTTCATACGTCGGCTCGATCTCGATGCTTATCGCGTTCGTGGGACACTTGTCGACGCAGTATTGGTCAGGGTAGGAGTCTTTGCACCGGTGACCGATGCAGTTGGCGCTCACCGGCGGCAACAGTTGATTAAGCCCTGCAGGGCGCTTGTAGACCTCGAAGGGGCAGAGCTCTACACAAAGCCCACAGTTGATACACGCGTCGCTCACCGTCACTTTGAACTTGGTCAGCTCGTTGTGAAAATTCGGCGGCAGCGAACGGGCTGTGCCCGTGATCGGCGGGACAAGCCCTTCGGGATTCTCAATAGCGAGTTTGATCTCTTCCGGCTGCGCGAGCCCCATCGGCTCTGATCTGAGATACTCTGCAAACTCTCGCTCTAAATCTTCATTAAAGATCGCGCGCCCGACTTCGCCACGCAGGCGACGCACCTCACGCATGCCCATTGCACCTAACACTTCCAAGAGTTGATCGCGCCAGGCTCCGATTAAGTTAATAATTCTCTGAGCGCCCCAGGCGGGATCGAACCTATCCCCTTGCCCCTTCCCTGAAGAGAAGGGGAAAGTGCGCTCCTCTCCCGCTTTAGGGGAGGGGCCGAGGGAGGGGTCACACTCTAAAGCGATCAAGAGCGCCCAATCGAGCGCCACTCCATCTGCTCCACAGATGATTGCCTTGGGCAGGTGCTCAGCGGCAGCAATGCCCCCACTGACGATGAGCGTCACCCCATCGCGCAGATTGGCATTAAGCAAACGCAAATGCACTTTTCGGAGAGCTTCTTTGAGGTGCCCCAATTTTGTGCGCCCGTGGGAATCGGCAATGAAGTGGAGGGTGCCGACGCCTGCGCGAGCCAAGGCTTCAGCCAGATCATCGTCAAACTCCAAGCGCACCACGACAACCGCATGGGGGTTGAGCACCTCAATCTGGCCGAGTGCAACCCCAATAGCGTTGAGACTCCCATTGTATTCAAGTTCAACAAGTCGAGCTTGACCAATGATCTCAGAGTACTGTTGGACTGTGTTGGGTTGCAGCAATGGAGCTACGGCTTCCGGTAAGGGCTTGGGACACTGTTCGGCGCGCACGACAGCAAACGTTCCAAGATGGGCAGCGGCGCGCTGCAGCGATTCGGTCACGCTCGTGCTGCTCAGATGGCCGGGGATTGCATCGAACAGGATGGGGATCGGGATTTCTAAGATGGGCCGGCCTTCACCTCCGGCCCCTCTCCCGTCCGTGAAGACGGGAGAGGGGTGCCCGCAGGGCGGGGTGAGGGCCTTCAGAAAGAAGGGCTTCTTGCCCAAGAAGATCGCCGTGCTGATATATTCCCTGCTGTGAATGCCGTCGCGCGTGGGGCGGACGATCTCGGACATATCGGTCCACATCGAGTCAAAATCCTTTCCTGAAAAGGGACCGCGATACCCCTGGCCAGAGACGGGGACTTTTCCGGTTTCGGCCTGTTGTAATACACTCTGGATAATTTCGGGCGTCCAATACTCGTCCCCCGTTCGCTCCCATTCGGGCTGGACGGGTGCAGAGAGCGCGCCCGTGGGGCACTCCCGCACACAGCGCAAGCAACTTCTGCACAAGCTCTGATCTTGCGGCTGTTCTCCGATGATCATTCGCAAATCGGCTGTGCGGTAGTGCACACCATAGATGCACGCGTCGCCGCAGATGCCGCAGTTGATGCACGCATCGGAGCGCACGATCATCGGGCGCACCAGCGGCTTGGTTCTCGACGGCGCTCTCTTAGCGTGAATCGCGTAGCGGCTCTCGATTCGAGTGACACTAACCAACGGCGACTCCTTCGTGGCCCTCACCCCGGCCTTCGGCGAGCCGTGCGGCCACCCCTCTCCTGTCGGTCACGACGGGAGAGGGGACGGGGGTGAGGGCCTTCACCAAGGGAACGTACTCGGTGCCGGGCATGATCTTCATCTGCTCGACACCCTGGACAAACTCTTCGACTTTTCTGTGATCTTTTCCGTAAGTTGTCTCCACTCGTCGCTCCAGCTCATCCCAGACGGGGACTAAGTCCAGAGAGCTCTGACAGACATCGGTACACGCGCTGCAATGCATACAATAGAAGAGCGCTTGCGCGCCCTCAGCATCGAGCTTTTCACCCTTGAGCAACGCCAGCCCGAGTTGGAGCTTGCCCCGCGCCGTGGTGCGCTCGTCTTTGGTATAAATATAAGCCGGGCAGATGGGGACGCAGCTGCCGCAGCGCGAGCAGAGAGTTTCGTTGTACTTTAGCAGATCGAGCAAGGGAGATAGGGCCGCTGGGGGGCGGCCCGGCTCGCGAGCGGGCTGGCGCTGAGGAGTTGGACGAAAGATCTTGCGGGAGAGCGGCGCGAAGAACCGCGCTAACTCTAAGCCCACACCCAAAGGCAACCCTTTCAGCATCATCGAGCTCCAGTGCGGGGGAAGGGCAAAGAATTTTCCTGGATTGAAGAGCCCACTGGGGTCCACTCTCTTTTTATATGCGCGCAGCTCGTCAAACGTGGGACCGAACTTATCTCTGACAAAGGGCGTGTTCCAAATCCCGATCACATAAGGCCGCCCCCCCAGCGCAATCCCCAGCTTCGTCAGCACAAGAGATAGGCTCGCTGTATAAAACTCTGAGAAAGGATTCCGGGTATTGAAGGTAAAGACAGGCAATACGAGCGTTTGTCCGCTGCCGACAAAATAGGCTTCATTGGCTACGTGCACGCCATAGCGGTAGCTTTCGTGTTCAGCTCTCTGCAGAAATTCCGGGGATTTGTCCAGCGAGAGCACGACTTCGGCAGCGAGCATCCCCGGCCCCAACCTCTTCGGGCGCATGGGGAAGAGCCGTTCGTTCCACAGATAGTGTGACTGATACCGCGAGCCCGTCTTCACTGTGTGATGCTCAGCCCAGTACTCACACGCCCGCGCGCTCTCTGGCTCATCGAAAGCCAGCAAAAGGCTCTCGTGCTCAGAGATCTCAACGCCTGGGCTGTGCATCAATGCGTTGACTTCGCGAATGCGCGCGGCGCTCAGATACTTTATGTGATAGGGCTGGAGCTTTTCTTTGAGAATCTCTTGGGCAGCGGCAAACGTGGCCTGCACGGTTTCAAATTGCAGGAGCACCGGCGTCGTTTTGATGGGCTTGCGGCGCACCGTGAGCGTGACAGACCAAATAACTCCCATCTGCCCTTCGGTGCCAATGAAGTGCTCGAATTCAGAATCGCTCGGTGTAAGCTCTTTCAGTTCACCTTGAGGTGTGATAACGCTCAGTCTCTGGATTTGATTCTTGAAGTGTCCAAAGGCGATACTTCCTACCCCGTAGCCGCCGGTATTGACCCAGCCACCGACAGTCGAAAACCAGCTGGTCGGATAGGTGCATAGCGAAAGCCCATAGGGTTTGATGGCGTTCTCGACATCGGCCCAGCGCGTCCCGGCCAAGACTGTCACGGTCTGTTCTTCCAGATTGATCTCTTCTATCGCTCGCAGGGTTGAGAAGTCGAGCACTAATCCATGTCTTGTTGGCACGGCTCCGCCCAAGCCCAATGTGGCTGCGCCGCGCGGCACGACGGGCAGTCCTTTCGCCACAGCCCACTCCAAGGCTTTGATCACATCCTCGGGAGTTGTTGGTTGCAGGGCGATATCGGGCGTGCTTCGGGTGAGCAAGATTTTCTCCATGAAGTGTGGCGGATTCCCCTGATCGCGCGCGTAGAGCCGCAGGCTTGACGGCTTAGTGTAGATTTTTGCTTCTGCAGAGAGCAGAGCCCGCAGCTCTACACAGAGAGCATTTTTGAGGTTTTTTGTCGTCACGTTTTGAGATCAGCCCTCCTGTATGATGGGAGCACAGTAACAAAAAAACGATCTTGCGTCAAGTTTACAGGGCGAAATAAAACAAAACCCAGATTAATAGCCATTAAATATATTAACAGTATGAATATAATGGCTGTTAAATAAACAAATGTGAAATAGAACGCGCAGGGGATAGGCGTGATTCAGTTGGCCATCTCGGACAAGAACTTCAGTACCTCAGTGATCTCTTGATCGGTGAGGAACTGTTCAGCCCGCGCTGCACTCAACACATCATCCCAATTGACGAGAGCGTGCAAGGCGATCCCATTTTGCTTGAGGGTATCGCGCGCCCGATACAGTCCAGCCTCTTCTGAAAAATACTCAAAGACACAGAGACAGTACTGAACAATTCCTCCGGAGCTTTCGATCCCATGCTTAAAGTTCAGCTTGCTTCCCCCATCGGTGACTAAATCTTCTACTAGTAAAACACGCTGTCCCGGCTCTAGCACACCTCCGATTGGGGATGGTTTCCCGTAGCCCTTGGGCTCTTTTCGCACATAGATCATGGGCTTACTCAGTTTCTCGGCAAGAAGGGCCGCGAACGGGATACCGGCGGTCTCGCCCCCAGCGATGACGTCAAACTTCCCCAAGCCGATGTGCTCGTTCATCAATCCAGCGAGGCCCTTGATGATCTTTCTACGGGAGATGGGGAAGGCGAGCAACCGACGACAGTCCACATAAACCGGCGAGAGCCGCCCGGAAGAGAGCGTGAACGGCTGGTCTGGTCGAATCTGAACCGATGCACTGCGCAATAATTGCCGAGCAAAGTAGTGCTTTGCTGTGTCCTTCATACGGTGTAGATATTATACCCGCTCCAAGAGAGACGGGGCAAATGTATTTTTGTAGTTTGCCTTTCCTTCAAGGTTCTTGCTATAAATAAGTCACCCAAAACGCTTCATGGGAGGTTGCCATGCGCAAGCTGTGCGTTGGTGTGCTCGTGCTCGGAATCGTTGCGGTCCTCTCGTTAGGACCGGTGGCTCAAACAGTGCACAAGCTGGACCCGGTGACCCTGCCCGGTCTCACAGCCCCTGTCTCTGTCATTCAAGACAAATACGGAATCCCTCACGTCTTCGCCCAGAACGCTTTGGATTTATATCGCGTCGTCGGGTGGCTTCATGCTCGTGATCGCCTCTGGCAGATGGATAATCTACGTCGGACGGCCAACGGCACGCTCGCAGAACTGCTGGGCCCGCGTGCCCTCTCCCAGGACGCGACGCTGCGCACCTTGGGCATTCGGCGGGCAGCGGAGCTGAGCGAGAAGGATCTTACCTCCGACATCCGCGCTGAGCTGGAGGCCTACGCCGCTGGCGTCAACGCCTATATTGACAGTATCAATCAATCCGGCCAGCTCCCCCCAGAATACAAAGAGATCGAGATCACCAAAGTCGCCTCGTGGACGGTATTAGATACATTGGCGATGGGCAAGCTCCTGGCGTTCGATCTGTCGTTCGATATTGACGCATCCAACGTGCTTACGTATTTCAAATATCGCGAAGTGGGGGGAAAGCAGGGGTTCAACGGGCACGCGCTCTTCTTTGACGATCTCTTCCGGTCGGCACCGTCCGATCCCGCGACTATTATGGGCAGCGCCGAGGGACGATTAGAGTCTAGTGGGTCTTGGGAGTCAGGGCTGCCGGAGATTTCTCCAACGACGCTGGAGCTGCTGGCGGACTTCGTCGAGCGTCTCAGAGAGATCGAGTTCTTTGCGCCGATCTTCCGTCGCGCCGAGCTGATGGAGACCGGCAGCAACTGGTGGCTCATCAGCCCAAAGCACTCCGCCACAGGCTATGCCCTGCTAGCCAACGATCCCCATCTGGGCTTAGACATGCCCGGCGTCTGGTACGCGATGCACCAAACATCCACAGACGGAATTAACGTCGTCGGAACATGCTTCCCCGGCATCCCCTATGTGATCTTGGGGCACAACGAAAAGATCGCGTGGGGAGCGACGGTCAACCCATTAGACGAAACCGATATGTACCAAGAGTCCGTCATCGAGCGCGATGGCCAGCTCTTTAGCAATTATCAAGGCAAGCTTGAGCCCCTTGTCGCCATCAAAGAGTCGTATAAAGTCAACAAACTCGGCGACGGCCAGCCCGACAATTTAGAAGACGCGCCCAAGACGACGACGTATATCATCCCGCGCCACGGCCCCGTCGCCAGCCTTGACTTGAAGAGCGGCCAAGCCGTGACGATTCAGTACACGGGATTCTATGCGACACAGGAGATCAGGACCTTCCGCCTATGGGATCGCGCCCAGAACCTCGATCAATTCAAAGAGGGGGTGAAGTACTTCGACGTTGGCTCTCAAGACTGGGGCTATGCCGACATTGAGGGCAACATCGCGTTCTTCACCGGGGCGGAGGCTCCTTTGCGAGAAGATTTAGAGCGCGGCGCGGTGGCGCTGGGGCTGCCGCCGTTCTTCGTGCGCGACGGCAGTGGCACTGCCGGGCACGAATGGGTAGCCCTGCAAGGCCAGCCCGAAGAAGGGCATTCGATCCCCTTCGCGATCTTGCCCATGAGCGAGATGCCCCAGACGATTAACCCGCCGTCGGGCTTCATCGTGAGCGCCAATAACGACCCCGTCGGTGTGACAGTAGACAACGACCCGCTCAACCAGAAGCGCCCAGGGAGCAACGCCATCTATTATTTAGATTGGAACTATGACATCGGCTTCCGCGCCGGGCGCATCACCGAACTCACCAAACAGAAGATCGCCAAGGGCGAGAAGTTTTCTCCTGAAGATATGATGCGAATTCAGTCGGACACGGTCTCGCTCATTGGCCGACGAGCAACGGGTTATCTGCTCACGGCGCTCAAGAATGCGCGCTCAGCAGATGCGCCCGACGAACTCAAGGCGCTTCTCAGAGACGGTCGGATCGCCGATGCGATTGAACAGTACTTAGCCAAGTGGAGTTTTGCCACACCGACGGGCATCCCCGAGGGCTTCGACGAGAACGATTCCGTCAGCACCGACGGCAAGAGTTTCTCGCTCACTGCTCCTTCTGCAAGCGAGATCACCGACAGCGTCGCTACGACGATCTTCAACGTCTGGCTGAGCGTCTTCATCCGGCGCGTCATTGATGACACGTTGGATCGTTTGGATAAGACGATGTCCAAGCCCGGCGGGTTCTTTGCCGTGAAGGCGATCATCAATCTCCTCGAGAGATTCCCCAGAAAGCAGGGCAAGGGAGAGTCGGGGATAGATTTCTTTGACGTTCCCGATCTCTTCCTGGCATCGGAAGAAGAGCGCGATTGGCTCATCTTAAGGAGCCTGCAAGAGTCGCTCGATTTGCTCAAGGGCGACGCGTTTGCCAGAGCATATAATAAGTCTGAAAGACTTTCGGACTATCGCTGGGGGAAGATCCATCGCATTATCTTTAGGAATGCGCTCCATCCACAGACCAATAAATTTAGCGTGCCTCCGGCAGTCTATGCGCAACCCGAATACGCCGACGGCTTGCCCGTAGATGGGACGCTCGCTGCCGTAGACGTAGCAAACTATAACGTCAAGGGCACTAAAGCCGAAGATTTCGGCTTCAGCCGCGGCCCGTCACAGAGACACATCGTCGAGCTCAACCCCAATGGTGTCAGAGCGTGGAACGCTTTGCCCACAGGCAACAGCGGGGTTGTGAACACGCAGCACTTTGGGGACTTGCTCGCGTATTGGTTGGTCAACGACTACTATCCGGTGCTCTTCACCGACGAGGAGATCAAAGCGAACGCTGAATCCGAGCAGGAGTTTCGGGGGAACTGAGAGTCGCCCGGCCACTAAAGTGGCGGGCTAGTGTGTACAAAGCTTGCTAGCGCAGGCTAGTTGCGCTGTAGGGGCGAACGGCCGTTCGCCCCTCTTTCTTTATAATTTCAAAACCCTCCTATTGGTGTCACCCTGAGCGAAGCGAAGGGTCTAGATTCTTCGCTGCGCTCAGAATGACATCCCCTCTGAGAGGGGTTTTGAAATGGGGTCTAGAGTGCGGGAAACGCGCATATCTCAGTTATGGTATATAATGGGCTTGCGCGAGGGCGAGGCCACATGGTGCGCTTAGAGATCAAGCTCCTCGGTGAGATAGAAGTCTCTCTGGACGGGCAATTAGTAAAGTTCCCCACCCAGAAGGCCAAAGAGCTTTTTGCGTATCTCGTGCTACATCATCAGAGCGCCCACCCGCGCGCGCCTTTGGCCGGGCTGCTCTGGCCCGAAACCGACGAAGCGCGAGCCAAGGCCAACCTGCGCCAGACGCTCGCGCGCTTGCGCAAGATGCTGGGGCCTGAGAACGAGTTATGGATTGTGGCCTCTCCCGGCGCGTTGCGCTTTCACGCCAAGGACGCCTGGACAGACGTTGCAGAGTTTGAGCGCTTGCTGCAAAGCCCCGATAGAGTTAGCTTGGATCAGGCTGTCGCGCTTTATCGCGGTCCGTTCTTATCCGGTTTTTATGAAGACTGGGTTCTTATAGAACAAGAGCGTCTACAAACGCTCTATCGCGAAGCGCTGGAACAGTTGGCCGAACTGCATAGAGCCAATGGCGCTTATGAGAAGGCCATCCCCATCTGGAAGCAAGCGTTGCAGGCCGTCCCGTGGCATGAGCGAGCGCACCGGGAACTGATGACACTCTACGCGCTCGCAGGCGATCGTGCCGCTGCCCTCCGACAGTTCAGCGAGTACGAAAATGCTCTGCAGAGAGAGCTGAGTGCCACGCCCCTGCCCGAGACACGTGTCCTCTACGAGCAACTGTTGCGAGGAGCTCCCCTCAAGGCAGCTCGTGAAGAGCCCCTTGTCCTTCCCAGGGAAACGCCCTTTGTGGGCCGCGAGCGCGAGCTCGCCACGCTACGCGCGATCTGGCAGAACGTCTTGCAAGGACAGGGGCAAGCTGTTCTCATCGGTGGTGAGGTCGGCGTGGGCAAGACGACGTGTGTCGAGCATTTCTTGAGCGTGATCGGCGCATCACCGCTTCGGGGAGCCGCCCCTGCTTCCGGGCGTGGGCTGCCTTATCAGCCGCTCTTGCAGGCGGCGCGAATGGGCATGGAGGGAACCACAACGGAAGTGCTCGCTCGCCTCCCGATCCTATGGCGCAGCGAGCTGGCCCAGTTCTTTGGAGAGCTTCATGAGCGATTCCCTGAGCTCTCGCCCAACCCCGAGCTGGATCCGGCACCGGGGAAGACGCGCTGGTTCGACGCGCTCACGGGCTTTTTCAGTTTGCTCGCTCATGAACGACCGCTCGTGCTCTTTCTTGATGATCTGCATTGGGCCGATGATGCGACGCTAGAATATCTGGGGCATCTTGTAGGGGCGAAGCAACTTGCTTCGCCCCTACTGCTGATCGGGACGTATCGCAACGACGACGCTTTACCAGGGAGCCGACTGCGAACGTGGCTCGACAGGCTGGGGCCGGGCAGAGCCTATCACCCTCTGACTCTGAGCCGACTCTCACCGGAAGAAACGGATCTCTTCTTAGCGCGATGGCTGGGCGTAGGAACGCGAGATGCCGCGTCCTTATTGTATGATGAAACGGAAGGCAACCCATTCTTCCTGCGTGAGCTGACACACTCGCTCATACGCAGCGGAGCGTTGGGTCAAGATGACGCGGGGCAGTGGAAGCTCGCAGTTTCAGAGATCGGCACGGAACACCTGCCGGAAAGCCTGCGCGAGTTGATGCGCGCTTCGCTGCGGCGAGCGCCGGAGCGGGCACAGCAGCTGTTGGCGCTGGGAGCAGTGATAGGACGCGCCTTCGACTTGTCGGTTCTAAAGCTAGTCCTGCGTCAACCCGAGGAAAAACTGCTCGACAATCTCGACAGATTGAGAAGAATCGGCTTGATCGTCGAGCGTGAGGGTCGCTATCAGTTCTATCACGAGCTGCTACGCCAAGTGCTCTACGATGAGTTGAGCGCGGATCGCAAGAGACTGTGGCACAGAGAGATCGGGCAGGCGTTGGAGGAGCTCTATCCACAAGAGCTGGATACGCTGGCCGGGGAGCTGGCGGAGCACTTTGAGCAGGCGCAGCAGCGGGAAAAAGCTGGCACTTACGCAATGCAGGCGGGGATGCGCGCACAGAAGGTCTATGCTTACGGCGAAGCCTTAAAGTTCTTTACCAGGGCTCTCAAACTCTTCGAGAGACTGCAGCCCTTAAGTTTGGCGCAGCGACAGAAGAAGCTCACGTTGCTGAGTGCCTACACGAGTGGCTTCCCTACGATCTCCGATCTCAAACCGGCCTTGGAAGAGATGGAAGCGGCTGTCTCAGAGATGATGGCCCTAGCCCAAGAGTTAGGGGATGATACGAAACGGTGTGAGACCTATGTGCAACAAGCCCGCGTAGAACTGGCGCGAGGTCGCCGCGAAGCCGCGCGGAACGCTTTACATCAGGCGCTCTCGATCAGTCAAGCTGTATCGAAATCTGCTCTAGCGAAGTTCTTGGAGCAGATTGGCCGTCTCTATCGCCAGCTGGGGGAGTATGGCGAAGCTTTGCCGGTGCACCATCGGCTGGCGCAGATTGGGGCGGAGCTGGGGGACTGCGATGTGCAAGGGAAGGCCCAAGCGGACATTGCTGTGATCCAGCTGTTCGTGGGGCAGTTGGCGGAGGCCCGTCAGAACATGGAACGTGCCCGTCAACTCGTCGAAGCGACCGGGAACCGCCGCTTGCAGGCATCTGTACTCAACAATCTTGGGGTCATTCTGCGCGAGCTTGGCCGGTATGAGAGCGCGCAGAGCTGTTATGAGCAAGCCTATCAGCTGATGAGCGCGCTTGGGGATCAGCGAGGCGCGGGGATCGTCTTGATTAATTGGGGAGGGCTCGCAAGCGATCAAGGGCGTTACGAAGAAGCGCTCGGTTATTTTGAGCGAGTGCTCTCCACGCTCCATCTGCCGGGCCTGAAAGGGCTGGAGATTGAAGCGTATTCTGAGAAGGGGAGAGCACATTTGGCCCGAGGCGACTTGGGGCTGGCACTTGAGTTTTCTGGGCGCGCGGTCCATATCTTGGACTCTGAGGGGGGTATTTCCACTGAGGCCGAACGCTTCTACTTCACACATTATAAGATCTTGCGAGCGCAGCAGAAGACCGATGAGGCGCGTATCTATTTGCAAAAAGCCTATGAGCGCCTGCGCAGTATCGCCGATCACATCTCGGATGAAGCCTTGCGGCGCAGCTTCTTGGAAAACGTCTCAATCAATCGTGAGATCATAGAAGCATGGGAGGCCGCGCAACAGCCCCATTGAGCGCTCATGGGAAGACAGAAGGAGATTGGCTGCGGCCTGTGCTGTAGCGATAGACGCGGAAATGTTCGTCAAAAGCAAAAGCCTCGCGCTCGCCTACGCGCTCCATCACTGCAAAGCTGGTGGCACCGGTCAGCGAAAAATCTTGATCTTTGAACTCCTCTAAAATCTCTCTGGCTCTTTCGAGGTCTTCACTCCTCGTGCTCATGACAGTAACGATGCCGGAGCGTAAGCCGTCCCAGAAGGTCAGTGCCTTCTCTCGGCCAAGCTTGTTGCCGATGAGAAACCAGCACTCCAACAACACATGATCCGTGGTGAAGAGCCGCTTCTTGCCCACAATAGATTCATAAAAGGCTTTCGCGATGGAGTGATTCTGGTCGTTACGATCAGCTAGGGCGTAAAAAGCAGAGGTGTCAACGAACATGCTCGGCCTGAAGCGCTTGGGCGAGGTGTGCATCGTGCTTCAGAGAGATATCATCATCGTGATCGCTTTGGCCCAAGGCGACGATTTGCATAAACTCCTCTTTTGATTTATCGCGCTGGGTGTAATCGTCCAAGATGCAGCGGAGCAGCTCGGTCATCGAAAGCCCCCGCTGCTCGGCTTCTTTTTTCAAGAAGGCATGATGCTCGCGGCGGAGATAGACTTGAGTTCGCCGATAGGCCATTCTGACATCACCTCGTGATGTTAGTATTATAACATTAACATCTCTAGTGATCAAGCGCTTGTTTTATCCTATCCCAAGGGCGATTTCGTCTTGTCACGGTTTTGTCACGCCCCGAGTGTAAACTAGGGCTAACTTTAGGAAATGGGAGGAATCGGTCAGTA
Source organism: Candidatus Fraserbacteria bacterium (assembly GCA_037440025.1). Lineage (GTDB taxonomy): Bacteria > Bipolaricaulota > Bipolaricaulia > RBG-16-55-9 > DRXL01 > JANXCC01. The sequence continues at coordinate 23,792 of JBBIUX010000007.1, forward strand.
TGATTCGCACATTTGATCTAGTCAAACCTGACTCGGTGTCGGACGAGCGTCTCTTCGGGTTGATGCAACGGGCGCGACGGACTGCGATAGAGATTGACGGGATCTACGATCTGGCGCTCTATCAGACGGAACAGCGAGATCGTTGGCAATGCAGTCTGGACGTGGAGGACGAAGAGACTTGGCGGCGAGTACAGGCCGACCCCCAGCTGCAACAGCTATGGGCACAATTGCAAGCGCTGGGAGTGCAAATCGTGGGGCAAAACCATCTGGAGCGGCGCATCTGAAATGCGCAACCATTGTGTATTTTCGGTTTGTCACGTTTTTGTCACGCTCGGTCTTTATACTGGGTGTTAGAACCAGGCCCTTTTGGGCCATATTATATAAGCGAGCAGACGGAACTCCAAACAGATCCTAAGGAGGGATCAACGATGAAGAGTCTGAAGAGTCTAACAGAGCGGAGTAAGGCCCTCGTACGAGGGGTGGTCTCAAACTCTATAGATCCTCAGGAGGGATCAACGATGCACAAGATGCACAAGATGCGATGGCCCGTGCTCGGTCTCATCGCGGTCGCGGCGGTTTTGGGGCTGACCGCCTCGGCCTACCAAGCTCAACCGGCTCAGCCCGTCACGCAAATTAAGATCGTTCCCGAAAAGCCAACAGTGAACGACGAGATCAAGGTCGAGCTGTCAGGGACGTTCCCCGATTTTTGCGCCCCGGATGCCGCCGAAGCTCAGGTCGAACTCAACCAAGTGACGATTCTGGCATCCAATGTGAGCCAGTTTTGCGCCGAAGGGGAGACCAAGTGGAGCTTGAGCGTCCCGGTGGGCAAAAAGCTGGAAGCTGGCCCCTATCGCGTGCTGGTGCTTTTCAGGATGACCAAGGAGCCGCCGGATTTCTTGCTGGGCATGGCGCGCTTCGATGTCGTTGAGAGAAGGGCACAGAACAGCAGTAGCGATCAAACCGGCCGCCAAGCACAACCAGCCATAGCTCCGTTCACCATCCTGCCCGTCATCCAGACGCTCGGTTCCATACCCTTCGTCGGGGGGGCTTTGGCAGTAAATAATCTTAACTCTAGTAAGGCCAACCTTAATCGGCAAGCCCTGCCGGTGCCTTTCACGGTGGGCGTCCCAATCGGCGATGTGGTCGAGATTAATAACCTTAATAGCTCGAAGGCCAACTTATATCGCATTGCGGGCTGCAAGGCCGAGCAGGATGTCCAGATTGTTGACAATTGCATTCCCCCTTTCCCTCGCGACAAGCCCACCAAAGTGCTCATCACCGGGCCGGATCCGAGGCTTGTGCTCGACCTCGAGCAGACGGAACTGCCCGACTTGGCGGTCAACATCATGGCTAATGTGCGCCGCTACACCGAGCGCGAGCAGGTCTTTTGTGACGTGACGGTCCTCACGAGAGTCACCAACATCGGGAAAGGACCGGCTGGCCCTGTCTTATTGGCAAACAATCTCAATAGCAGCAAGGCCAACTTTAAACGCTACGGCATGGGCACCGACGGGCAGGCCACCAACGTGGATGTCTTGTCCCGCCTGCGCCCTGGCTCGTATCCGCTGGAGGCCGAGGTCCAGAGCCTCAGCATCAAGGAGAGCAATCTCAATAACAACAAGGCGACGCAGGTTGTGACGTGCCGGTGAAAGAAGGTGCTCATCTGGTAGGGGCGAACGGCCGTTCGCCCCTACAAGATTGTGTCTAAAGAGAACTTTATGCGGATTACCTGGCTCTGCGGCATATTGACGGCGCTTCTGTTCGTGGGCGGCGCAGCGCAAGGGGGCCTCCCCTGCCCCATCACCGAGCCCACGCTGGCTACCCTTTGCCCCCAACCCACGCCCCGCCAGCCCATTGATCTGCAGCTCATCATCGAGCCAAACGCCAAGGGCCTGGGCCCGCTGCGCGTTGGACAGACGCTCACCCTCACCGCCTATGTAGCCTCACGCCTCTCCATTCGCACCGACGTCGGCTTTTTTGTAAACGGCCGCCCGGTTGGACGAGAGACGGTCACTATCAGAGCCAACTGCCCGACCGAAGGCCCTAGCTGCATTATTGGGACGCAGAGCGTGCAAACGCTTTGGACGGCCGAAGCGGGCCGGCACACCGTCACCGCGCGCCTTTTGACGCTGGGCCGGTCGCTCACTGTAAATATATTGGGCCCTGCCCTCCAAGAGGGCGCCGACTTTGCTCCCGCGGAGCTGTTGGTCAAATTCAAGCCCGAAGCGACTCCTTCACAGATACAAGAGATCGTGCAGCGCCTGGGAACGGAGATCATCCAGGTCTTTGCCCTGACCCAAATCTATCATTTGAGAATTACGGACGGGACGCCGGTGCTGGAGAAAGTCGCGCAGTTCCGGCGCGCGCCGTTCGTCGAATTCGCCGAGCCCAACGGCCATTGGTACTTTCAACAACCGCCCAGCGATCCCCTCTTTCTCTATCAATGGAACTTGCACAATACGGGACAGAGACATCCCAGCGCGGATAAATTTCTCATCTTGGGCGGCAGCCGTCAGGGGACGCCGGGGGCAGACATCGGCGCGCCGCGCGCTTGGGCACAGACCACCGACAGTGCTTCTACGGTGATTGCTCTTATGGACAGCGGGGTCTTTGAGCACCCTGAGCTGAAAGCCAATCTCTGGCTCACCGCGGCGCGCGACTTCGCCCGTAACGACACCACCCCTGACGATCTCTTCGGGCACGGCACCTTTGTCGCCAGCATCATTGCCGCTGTAGGAAACAACGAGCAAGAGCTGGCGGGCCTCGCGTGGGAGGCGAGACTATGGCCCTTAAAGCTTTCTGAAGAGCCGCACTTCAGGTGGAGCGTGCTGGTAGCAGCGCTGGAGCACACGATCATACAGAAGCGCGCGGGGCTGGCCGTGCGGGTTATCAATCTCAGCGCCGGGGGAAGCGAGCGCTCTCAAAGCATCCAGACGGCGCTCGACCTAGTTCAGCAAGAGGGCTTGCTCTTCGTCACCGCCGCCGGCAATTATAGTAAAGACTTGGAGCGCGAGCCCTTCTATCCGTGCAGCTACCCTCATGAGATCATTCTCTGTGTCGCGGCTTCGAACAGCAAAGACGAGCCGGCAGGCTGGTCGAGCTGGGGGGCGCGCACGGTCGATGTAGCTGCCCCCGGCGAAGACATTTTGGGGCTGCTCATCGAGAAGCCCGATAGTTTTTTAAAGCTCCCCCGCACGCGGGCGCTCCCGGAGCTCTCTTCTTGGATCGCCGTGGCGAGCGGGACTTCGTATGCCGCAGCGCACGCGACGGGTCTTGGCGCGCTCGTGTGGGCGCTCTGTCCTGGCAAGGGCGTGCTCGAAATCAAAAGATTGCTCTTGGATGCCGTCGAGAAGAAGTCGAGCCTTGCAGGCCGCGTCGCCAGCGGGGGACGCTTGCGCTGGCCGGAGCGGGTGAGTTGCTAAAAGGTGATGGACATGGAGATACTCAAACAAGCAGCCCGCGCCGGCTGGACCAGCGCGCTGCGCGAGCGCTTCATACAGACATACGATCAACAGATCGGGCACTGGGTGCTGAATCTCTGTGTGCACTATGGGCTGATCAGCAGCACCGGGGAGCTGCGCGCGCTCCGCGAGCACGTCGAGGCACGCCTGCACGGAACGGCCCGCGACAGCTTCAGCCCCTTCGTAGACGTCATAGCAGACGCCTACGTGCGCACCTATCAGGCGGTCTTTCAAGAGCGCACTCTGAAAAAATTGGGCAGTCTGGGGCCCGAAAGCGAAAAGTATCTCTTCGGGATTGTGCGCCATCAGTTCTTCGCGGCGCTCGGCAAAGACGAGCTTTCGGAGCGCGAGCTTTTGGAGCGCATTGTCGAGAGCCGGCGCCCGCAAACTCGCGAAAACCATCTGCGCGAGGCTAAGGCGCGCTTCTGGGAGCGCGCCCGGGCCGCCCTGCTCTGCCTGCCGGTGTTGGAACCGGCCTCGGCCCAGCGCCTCTGCGCGGAAGTCCATACGCATATTGACGCGATCACGCACTATTTCTTTGAGCGCTTCCTGCCGGAGCGCTACGCCCGCACACGATGCGATCTTGAAAGTCTATTAGAAGATTTTCGCCGCGAGCACTACCGCGCCGAGGGGCTGCTACAAGAGATCAAAAGCTATCGTGCGCGGGTCTCTCGTCGCCCTGAGACGCGCTTCGTCGGCGAAGGCGAGCTTGAAAGGGCAGGGGGAGTTGTCTCATAATGGCACGCTATGGACGACTGGGCTCACGAGGTGAGGTTATTGGTGTGGGCCGCGCTGCTCCAGGGCGAGGCGCCCGGCCCCGCAGAAGTAGAATCATTGCGCAAGCTTTGGGCCGCGCGCGAGCGCCTGAGCGAGCCAAGTCGCGTGGCGCTGAGGATCTGTCTGGCGTGCGTACAATTGATCCAAGAGGGCATGCCGGGGCTGCGCGAAGAGCTGCGAATTTTCTTGGCTTATTATCTCAGTCGCGACGGCAGCGCATCTCTTATAAATGCCCCGGAGCCGCGCTCCGCGAGCGAGCTGACTTTAGAATGGCTGCGCGGGCGCGAGCTCAGTTGGGAAGAGCTTTTCACACTCTTCGGGCGCACGGCCAACCCCGATCGAGTCCGCAAGCTCCTGCACGACCAGCTAGAGCAGCTAGGAGGCTGAGTCTCTATGAACGATCTCTTTGAGCAGGGGTTGCGCGGGGAACTGCGCGAGCGCGAGTTCTTCAGTCACCCGTCGTTTGCGGCGCTCTTCAGCTATGCTCAGGGCTGCCGGGGCGGCCCTCTTACCGTGGAGTTTGACAGGGTGAGTGCGCACGTTGTCGGTTGTCGGCGCTGCCAAGAAGAGCTCGCGACCATGAGATATGAGCTGGCGGCTCTGGAGCGGGCGCTGTCCCGGTTAGCGCGCGCCTCTCTCGCTAGACCAAGCATACTGGAGCGCCTGCGAGCCCTCGGGGCTACGATCAGCGAGAGACTGTGGGGCCGACCGGCTCTGTACGGGCACGTCGCCGTCTATGCAACAGCGGCGCTCCTGCTGATCGCGCTCAATCTCTCTCAGCTATGGGTTGCTGAAGAACCCGGCTTTCAGGGAGGTGGAGGGGTCTGGTGGGTGCAGTGGCCGCTCTTGGCCTGGGGAGGACTTTTAATCATTCATCTCTGGAGGAGCTGGAAGCGGCAATAGTCACGCACGCCTAGATAAGTGCTCTGAATGTCTGAACAGTCCGTGCGAGCCCTCACCCCCGGTTGACGAGGTGGAGATCTTCAAGAAAGCGCTTAGCTTTAGCGAACTTAATGCGATCTTCCAGGCTCGTTCGAAGGGCAAGTGTAAATATCGCCCGGAAACGTGAGATCACGCGATGGAGGACGGGCGTCCGGGCCGGAGCGCTCGGGCGCCCCGCCTTTTCTTTTGCGCGATAGAAACACCTGAGTATAATATCCTCAGGAGGAACGATGCAGCTCAAATCTGAGGTCATTCGTTCTTTAGAGCGTGAGCGGAAGTTGTCCGAGGCCGCGTTGACACGATTGGCCGAGCAATGCAAGGTTTTTGAAGCCCAGTACGGCTGGTCAACAGAAGAATTCTTGCGAAAGTTCGACGCCGGAGAGATCGGAGACGACCAAGACTTCTTTCGCTGGTATGCCCTGGCCCAAGCTCAAAGAGATTGGCAAGCGACTCGGCAAAGCTCAGGCGAAGTGCCGGCGCAATCGGGCGATGCTTAAAGCCTATGCCGCATCCATCGACGCGGCTCTCCGAAGCTGCCCCGCTGTAGCCAATCACAGCCTTCAGATCGTCGAACTCAGCCCGAATACAGGGGACATTGAAGGTGAAGCCCTCCTGGTAGATGGGTCGCGTCTGATCTTTTTTGAGTTTCTTCGCCGGCGAGAGCAGAGTTTAGAGCGAGAGAAATATCGCTGTCCATCATAAGGCCAGGATCCCTACGCCAATGCACATCGCATCCTCGTAGAAGAAGAGAAATCTGAAGCTGAGCGTGGGCTGTATCTGCACCCGCAGTTGTACGGCCAGTCGGAACAGCAGAGAATCAAGTAGAAAAGCTTTCACAGCGATTTGAGGAAGCTGACAATCGCTTGTGCGAAGTCATCGCAATCATCTAAGCGTTGGGTGAGAGTTCTATGGACGATCTCGTGATCGATCTCCAAATACTCGTGAACTAAAATATTTCTGAAGTTGACCATGCCTCTCATTCGATGTGCTAACTCCTTGCTGATAATGCCAGCTTCCGCTAAAGCCGCAAAGATATTCCCTTCATCGTCGGGGATTTTAAGATTCCGGTGAGCGATCAGATAGTTGGCGATGTCCATGCAGGTCTGAATGGCTATCTGCAGTTTGCGCTCCACGATGGCTTGAGTATCCTCGCTCTTCAAATAATCTTCAAGAGGGAGTAACCGGAAACGCTCTAGACTTTTATAGCACTCATCGAGCTTCTTGAGTCTGGCTTGAATCACGCGCGCGTCCATGGCCTAGCCCCCTTTGCTCGATTCGCTCGATAAGTTTGTTGAAGTGAAACTCATAATAGCGCCGGGCGTCGTAATAGCGACTGAGCATGTGCATCTCCAGTTCGGCTCTCTTGTCGGCGTCCCGCTCGAAGAGGAGCTTGCCAGATTTGAGCACCTGAAACTGCAAAAGAAGAGGGACTTGATTTAAGATGATTAAATCGAGCTGCCCAGCAAAGAAGCTGCTTAGTTCCTCTAAAAGTCGCAGACGATAACTCGAGTAGTGCCGCTTATCGATGTGTGACATCAGTAAAACAGCGATATCCGTATCGCTTCGGGGTCTCTCGACTCCCTCGGCCCGGGAGCCGAAGAGGTAAACTGCTAAAATGTCACTGTTTCGTTTGAGATATTCTTCCAATGCTGACTTCATGGCCGCTTTATCATATTAGACACGTTACACGTTGGCAAGTTCGCAGGTTATGCGTTCACAATTGTCCTTGGGATCGCGCTCCATGATCGCCGGCTCAGGAAGATCGCTGAGCATGGCTTCGCTCGCTCTTGTCACAGCGTCGAGAAACGCTTCGACCTCCGCGCCGCAGAGAGGCTGCGACCAAGACGCTGGAGTCAAGCACGGCCCTTGGCTTTGGCATGGCGCATAGATTGGATGGCTTCGAGCACGTCGCGTTCGATCTTCTCTTCGGGGATCGCTTGGTGGCGGCGGCCCACTTGCTCCATGACGGCTCTCAGCTTTTGCCCTGCTTGGTTTTTGTCCAGAAGTACCTTGGGTCGGAGGACGATGGCGTCGTCTTGGATCTCGGCTTCCAGAATATCGCCCGCGGAGATGTGCAGTTGGTCGCGCAGGCGTTTGGGCAGGGTCAGTTGGCCGTGGCGCAGGACTTTCACGGTGGGCATAGAGATCACCTCTTATGTAATTCTGTAAATATGGTATCTCCAGATGAGGCGCGAGTCAAGGAGCTTTCTGAAATGCGCAACCATTGTGTATTTTCGTCTTGTCACGTTTTTGTCACGCTCGGTCTTTATACTGGGTGTTAGAACGAGGCCCTTTTGGGCCATAGATAGAGAGTGAAACCCAAGGTCAAACTTGGGCCACATAACAGAGGGGCAGACCCCGTGTCTGCCTAAGCTAACAGAGATCCTAAGGAGGGATCAACGATGAAGTTCGTCGGGAAGCAAGCCGGCCTGCTGCGGTCGGTGCGGAATTGGGCCCTTTTAGGGGTGGTCTTAATCGCGAGCGCAACGCTTATGGGAGCTCCTACCGTCAATCTCGGTGTAGCGCAACAGCTATTCAATCTAGAGGTTGATGTTGTTTCGCCATCACTGACTGCTACCATACAAGTTTCTACAACTCCACCGACTACGGGTTTTGGCCCCATCCCTTGCCCACCTTCCGCTGCTACTACTTGTACCATTCAATACCCAGCTGGGACTACAGTTACTGTCAAGGCTGTTTCTGGCGTGCCAGTCATAGGCCACAACTGGATATTTGCCCAATACGTTGCTGGCCCCACCCTTGGTACTACCACCAGCCCTCCTACTATCGTGTCTGGGTGCGTACTGACTACAAACACCTGCACCTTTGTGATGCCGGCAAGCGATCTTGAAGTCCATGTGGAAATCATGGACGCACCACCGGGCCCGTGCGTGGACACGGCAGGTTCCCTGGATATAAGCACCGGTCAGGCTGGTATTGGGAATCTTGATCCAAATTGGAAACTGATTAGTGCTCCTGCTGGTAATCCTCCAAACGCCTTTGGCATCACGAAGCACCCCTTATGGGCTTATCCACCGTCTGGCTCAAACTGGATCAGCTTCACCACGGGTACTGCTCCGGTAGGCCCTCCGGGTATCTATACATACGAAATCAGCTTTACCGTGAACACGAGTGCTTTCCAGCCCCAGCTAACGCTGCAATTCGCCTCGGACGACGCTTCCGATGTCTATCTAAATGGCAACTTGCTGTCGACCACTCAGCCGGTTAATGCGCCCTTCCAGGCGCTCTACACAACGTCTCCATCTCCTATAACAAGCGGCTTCGTAAACGGTCTGAACACGCTAAGGTTCGAAGTGAACAACATCACCGGGGGGAACTCGTCGACGGGCTTGCTGGTGAGCGGCACCATCAGGTGCGAGCCCAGGACAGAGGAACCGACCGCCGACCTCGGCGACGCGCCGGATAGCACAAATCACGCCGGAGTAAAAATGACGACTTATGCTTCCCCTGTGACAGCTCAATTCCCGACGGTCTTCAACTCAAGCCCTCCCGGTCCGAAGCACCTAAATCCCAAAGGGCTCGCTTTGCTCGGACCGAGCGTCACGAGCGTCAGCTTCGAGAACGAAGCCGACTTGCTGCCGGATGCAGACGGCGTCACGAATATAGACCCAACGACCAATGCAGCTGACCGAGATGGCAAAGACGACGGCGTAGCGCTGCCCATTGTCATCCCTCTAGTCTGTGGTCAAACACAATTCAAATACACCGTGACGAGCACCGCAGCCGCCAAGCTCTACGTGAACGTCTGGTTCGACTTCAATCGCGATGGCGACTGGAATGACCCCATTCAAAAGTGTCCGCTCGGCCCGGCGATTACCGGCTCGTTCACCGAATGGGCCGTCCAAAATGAACAGATCACTGTGGGGCCGGGCCCTGGTACATTCCCTTTCACAACACCAGTCTTCGGCGCGGCCAACCCCACTGGTGGATCCGACATGTGGATGCGGATCACGCTCACAGATCAGCCCATCGCCCCTACCAATGGAGCCGACGGCAGCGGCCCTGCTGGTGGCTACAAGTACGGGGAGACCGAAGACTATCGCTTAAGGCTTTCGTACACTGAGCTCTGCGGGATCAAGTGGAATGATCTCGACGGCAATGGCCAGCAAACCCCTAACGAGCCTGGATTAGCCAATTGGGTTATCGAGGTCAAAGATGCCAACGGGAACATCATTGGCTACGCAGTGACCGACGCTAACGGAAGGTACTGCATCGTCGTGCCCGTGCCTGGGACGTACACCGTCTCGGAGCAACAACAGGCAGGCTGGACGCAAACAGCTCCAACATCAGGGACCTACACCGTGACAGTCCCGCCGGCTCACACGAACCTTATCTTTGGCAATAAGAAGAAAGAAGAGAAGTTTGAGATCTGCGGGATCAAGTGGAATGATCTCGACGGCAATGGCCAGCAAACCCCTAACGAGCCAGGGCTACCAGGGTGGACGATTAACATGGTCTTCGGAACACCGCCGAATCAAATTGATGTACAAGCGACGACAGATGCCAACGGGAAATACTGCTTCACTGGACTGGCACCTGGAACTTACACCATCTCCGAGACCTTGCAGCCTGGCTGGATTCAGACCTTCCCTCCATCGCCGGGGAATTACACCAATGTGACTGTGCCTCCCTCGAGGACGGACATCAACTTCGGCAACAGGAAGAAAGAAGAGGGCAAGGCCGAGATCTGCATCTTCAAGTTTGAGGACCTGAACGGGAATGGCAGGCGAGACCCCAACGAGCCTTTACTCGGAGGCTGGCAGTTCACCGTGAGTCCGGCACCCCTCCCGCCCGCTACCAGTCCGGTAACCACCATGCCTGGTGGTGGCATCTGCTTCGGCGTGAGCGCACCGAGGACATACACGATCACCGAGATAGTACCATCCGGCTGGATACCGACGACGCAGAACCCACAAACCGTGACGGTTGCACCCAGTGGGCTAGTGAACGTCTTCTTCGGTAACAAGAAAGCGGGCGTGTGCGACCGCGAGATCAAGAAGACCGTCACACCTAACCCCGTGCAGAGCGGAGGCACGGTGACCATCACCCTGACCGTGACGAATGTAGGCACAGCGCCATGCCCTGTGGTTGCGGGAGTCAACGTAGCAGATCCGAAGCCCACAGGCATGACCTTCAATCCGCCCGTAACGGTCAGCGGCGGCGGCGCTGCTGGATGGGCCTGCTTTATCACCGGCCCCAGTGGGGCATGGCCCGGTGGGGTGCAGTGTACGGCCACGAGTCCGCTGCTACCCGGTCCAGCCAATGCTGTGACGATCACCTTCACCGCGACGGTGACCGCGCCAGCGGGCAGCCAAATTCAGAACTGCGCAGAAGTGACCAACGTCGGCGAACCCGCTACGCCGGCTGCTCAGGCGAATAACAAGTCCTGCGTGACGATCACTGTCATTGGCAGACCACCGCTACCTGTGGACCTCACGCTGGCGAAGCTCTTCGATGGCGTCTTGCGCCCCGAAGCCGAAGTGACCTATGCGTTGAGAGTCACCAACGTCGGCGGCAGTCCGACAACGGGCCCCATCCGAGTAACCGATCCGTTGCCCACTCAGCTGCGCTTTATCTCGGCGGCGGGCCCAGGCTGGAGCTGCTCGGCCTCCGAGCAGAACGTGATCTGCACCAGCGGCGGGCCGATAGCGCCCAACGCGAGCAGCACGATTCTGCTGCGGGTGCGCGTGGTAGCCCCGACAGGCACGACGATCACCAACTGTGCTACCGTCGAAACAGCGGGCGACGCCAAACCCGCCAACAACCGCGGGTGCCACACCGGCACGGTGCAACGCTGAAAGACCCTCACCCCGGACCTCTCCCCCATCCCCTCCCCTAAAGAGGGAGGGGAGTTCCCCCTTCCCTTTAGGGAAGGGGGCCAGGGGGTTAGGTCGGGAGAGGGGCCGGGGGAGAGGTCGTTAGCACTGCCCGCTTTTGGCCCTTTCTGCTGCCGATGTTCACCGGCTCCCTGAGCCCCGCAGCACGTACTTCTGAATCTTCCCCGACGCGGTCTTGGGTAGTTCTTTTACAAACTCGATCTCCCGTGGGTGCTTGTACGCTGCTAATTCTCTCAGACAATGCTGCTGAATCTCTTCAGCCAGTGTATCGGAAGGCGCATAGCCGGGCTTGAGTACAATATAGGCTTTCACCGTCTCGCCCTTGCGCTCGTCGGGAATGCCCACAACCGCGCATTCAGCAACAGCAGGGTGCTCATATAAAACGTGCTCGACCTCCTTGGGAAAAACTTTCACGCCCCCAACGTTGATCATGTCTTTCACACGGTCAACGATATAGTAATACCCCTCTTCGTCAACGTAAGCTAAGTCTCCCGTGTGGAAGAAGCCCTCAGAGTCAATAGCTTGCCGAGTCGCCTCAGGGTTATTGTGATACCCCCTCATCACCATCGGGCCGCGCACGCACAGCTCCCCGACTTGGCCCACCGGAACTTGTCTGTTGTTTTCATCCGCGATCTTGCACTCGGCTCCCTCAAGAGGCCAGCCGATGGAGCCGACCTTGCGCTTAGGTGCAGCCAAATTCGTATGCGTCACCGGCGACGTCTCAGTTAAACCATAGCCTTCGTAGACGGTCACACCCAGCTTCTGCTCCATCGCTTCGATCACCGGCACGGGCATCTTCGCGCCGCCGGAGCTGCACAGCTTCAGCGAGCTCAAGTCATACTGATGCGCTTTGGGATGGTTTAACAGATCAATATAGAGCGTGGGGACGCAGACCATGCTGGTGATTTTGTGCTCTTGAATGAGCTGCATCGCTTGTTCAGCATCCCAGCGCAGCATCGGGTAAATGGTGACGCCGAGAGAAAGCGGGGTGAGCATCAAGACGGTCATCCCGGTGATGTGGAACATGGGGATGGGCACGAGCAACCGCTCTCCTGTGCCCTTGGCTTCCATCAGCTTCATCACGCTCTGGATGTTGCTGCTCAGATTCTTATGGGTAAGCAGGACCCCCTTGGGTTTGCCCGTCGTCCCAGACGTGTAGGGCATGAGCGCCAGGTCGTCATCGTCGCGTTCGACAAAGTGCGGAGAGTGCTTGACCAGCTCGTCAAAGTTGGCGTGGGACGCGCCGGGGCCCACGACGAAGATTTTCAGTTCGGGTAGCTCTTCAGCAGCTTTCTCGACTTCTTCTACCATAAAGACCGGCGCGATGATCAGTTTTGCTCCAGAGTCTGTGATTTGGTGCATGATCTCGCGTTTTTTGAGCGTGGGGTTCATAGGAGTCGGCACGCAACCGGCCTTGAAGCCACCCCAGATGGCGATCACGAACTGAGGCAAATTCGGGAGATAGACGGCGAAGCGATCTCCAGGCTGAAGCCCCACGGCTTTTAATCCTCCAGCGAACCGGCCGGTCCAGTCGGAGAGCTCTTTATAAGAGATCGCGCGTGGGGGCACCATACCGGCGATGCCGGGGAAGTAAATGGCTGTTCTCTCTGGGTACTGTTGCATGGCGCGGTCGAGTAAGTGGGCGACGTTCATTGCCAGAACCTCCTCTGTTTAAAAAACGCTTTCAGGGATCGGTGTATCAATCATATAAGGAAAGCGCCGGAGCCGGCAAGATCAGCATCCGGCATCTCCAAGCAACTCTTCGATGCGCCGTGCGCGCCGTTCTGTCTTGTCCAGCTCGAAATGCAACTCTGGCGTATGCCGGATGTGCAGGCACTTGGCAAGTGCCGTGCGCAAGAACCCACGGTGCTCCCGCAAAGCATCTAGCGACTCGAACTCTGCTTCGCAAGAATCGCCGAGCACGCCCACAAAGACCCACGCATGGCGTATGTCTTTAGAAAGTTTGACGGCCAAGATCGTCACACGCTCTAACCGCGGGTCGCGTGCCTCAAACTGTAAAATCTCGCTGAGACGATGGTGAATCTCTTCTTGCAATCTCGCCAAGCCCCACCTGCTCATATCTATTCACCGCATGGGAAACCTAGACGATCTCGATCTCGTAGTCCTCAACGGTGATCTCTTTGCAGCGTCCGATGGCCTCGACGAGCTTGCCCAACAGCGCGTTATTGACCCGTCCGTCGTTGCAAACGATGGCCGCGCCGAGTACGGCGGACTTCCAGTCGTCCAGGCAATCAATCTCGGCGATAGAAACGTTGAACTTGCGGCGCATGTGGGCAATCAGACTGTGAAGAATATGACGCTTCTCTTTGAGCGACGCCGGATCGTGCAGTCGCAGCGTCAGGCGCACAATTCCGATCTTCATGGACAACCACCCTGGACAAGTAGAGAAGCGACAGTTTAGCTACTAGATGCGCGGCACGACCTCGCGCGTGTAAAACTCTAAAAGGTCACTGATTTGAATCTTTTCAAACCCGGCAATCTTGATACCGCACTCTTTGTCTTTTTCGACTTTTTTCACATCCTCGGCAAAGTGTTTGAGGCTGGCGAGCGCGCCGTCGAAGACGACCGCTCCAGCACGCTTCACGCGCACGCGTGCCTCACGCAGGACCTGCCCATCGCGCACGTAACACCCGGCAATGGCACCCACATTGGGAATCTTGAACACATTGCGCACCTCGGCCTCGCCGATCTTCGTCTCGCGGATTTGGGGAGCGACCAACCCTTGCAGCGCCTTCTTGACATCATCTGCTAACTGATAAATGATCTTATAGATGCGAATGGGCACGCCCTCTTGGTCGGCCATCTGAGCGGCCTTGTCGTCCACGGACGCGCGAAAGCCAATGATGACGGCGTCTTTCACTGTAGAAGCGAGCAAGACGTCGCTCTCATTGATATTGCCAATGCCCTCGTGTAGGAACTCAAGCTGTACAGGCTCCACCTTCAAGCTTTTCAGTTCGTTGCGGACGGCTTCCAGGCCGCCGGCGCTGTCGGCCTTGAGAATTATCTGCAGAACGCGCCTCTTCGCTTGAGCCAACTCTTGTTGTTGCAAAATATCTTGAATGCTACGACGCGTCTTCTCTAAGCGCTTGCGCCGTACCTCCTCCAGGCGGGCTTCGACGGCCCGCTTGGCTTCCATCAGGTCGGTTAACGATTCAAACTGTTCGCCTGCTCCTGGTACATCGGAGAGCCCCATGATCTGCACGGCCGAGCCGGGCCCGGCTTCGCTCACCCGACGGCCTCGGTCGTCCAACAGCGCTCGGATGCGCCCATAGGCCGTATGGCAAACGATGATGTCACGCTCGCGCAAGGTCCCCTCTTTGACAATCACCGTAGCGATAGGGCCGCGCGTCGCGTCGAGATAGCTTTCGATCACGACTCCGCTGGGCAAGGCTTGCGGGTCGGCTTTCAGCTCTTGAAGTTCAGCCACGAGCACGATCATCTCCAAGAGATCATCAACTCCCTGGCCATTGATCGCTGAGAGCGGCACAACAATAGTGTCGCCACCCCAATCTTCTGGGGTCAACCCTTCACGGGCGAGCTGCTCTTTCACGCGCTGCACGCTTGCCGTGGGTTTATCTATCTTGTTAATTGCGACGATGATCGGCACCTTGGCGGCCCGGGCATGGCTGATGGCTTCGCGCGTCTGTTCCATCATGCCGTCGTCGGCAGCGATGACTAAGACGGCAATATCCGTCACTTGGGCGCCGCGCGCCCGCATGTTCGCGAAGGCCCTATGTCCCGGCGTATCAATAAACGTGATCTTTTTGTTTTTATACTCGGCTTGGTAAGCACCGATAGACTGCGTAATGCCACCGGCCTCGCCAGCAGCGACGCGCGTCTTACGAATGTAGTCTAATAACGTTGTCTTGCCGTGGTCTACGTGCCCTAAGATCGTCACGACAGGTGGACGGGAGACTTTCGGTCTGGCCGGTGGAGCTGGCCTTTCTAACACTTGCTGTGCAACGTGCGGCTCTGGTTTGGGAGCTAGATGTGGGACTTCGACCTTCTTGGGGGCCTCGGCTTTCGTCTCTCGTTGGGAAGGGAGAGGTGGCTCAACTCCAGCCTTTGGTGAGGGAGCGGTTTTTGCTGGAGGCGGGCTTGGTTGAGCGCCAAGGAAGAGTTCACGCGCAATTTGGTGCTCTTCGTCGGTGAGGCTCTCGAAGCTATGCTTGCGCTTCTTAATGCCGCGCGTTTCTAGTCGCTCAACCAGCTCGGCAACAGTGGTCTTGAGTTCTTTGGCGACTTTATAGAGCTGCATTCTCGAAAAACTCCTCTTGCTCACGCATCCGCACACGTATCGCAGAAGTGCTTTTAGAATCGGACAAATCTACACTATACCGTGTGTGAGGGGATTTGTCAAACCGATCTGGCGGTGTGCGAAGAGATCGTCACATAGAACCCGCGGTGCGGTTTCAATTTGCCAAAGAACCAAACTTTCGGCTATGCTGTAAAGTAACAGAAAACTTCAGGGAGGTCTACGCCATGCCAACATATATTTTGCTGAGCAGCTTAACCGATGCAGGCTCGCAGGCCATCAAGAAACGCCCAAGCCGCATCAGAGAGGTCAATAGAGAGATCGAAAGAATGGGCTGCAAAATTCTTTCTCAGTACGCCGTTCTCGGACTCTGTGATTTCGTCACCATTGTCGAAGCACCGAATAACGAAACGATCTTGAAGGTCTCGGTTGAAATGGGGGCGCGCGGCAGCGTCAAGATTCAAACCCTCGCTGCGATCCCCATCGAGCAGTTTATTAAGACGCTGAAGTAACTAAAAATGCAACACAAAGAGCGGCAGTGAGAACTCCGAAGACGGCATCGCCGGCGTCATGAACGTGGCGTTGGTGTTGAACCCAACTGTTCCCAGAAAGGCCGCGTAGAGAATAGGCAGCGTCAGGCGCGTGAAGGTATAAATATCGGAGATATCTTTACTCAGGTCCCACCCCAGGTTGAGCATCAAAAAGTCCATGACCTTGACGATGCCAGCGGCATTAAGCCAGCCCGTTGCCGACCCTAGAGTCGCAAAGATATACGTCAAAAACCAGTTGCCCGAGACACCCCGCCAAAAGCCAGCACTGATGATCCCCACACTCACTCCCAAAGGCAACGAGATCGTATACACGACGAGCTGCATGGTCACAATGCCCAATTCTTGGCAGAGCTCTTGATTGGGTGCCTCCCGACAGAGCGTGCTGACGTAAATCAATTCCAGCGTCGGTCCGCCTACTAGTCCCCCTAACAGACCAAACGTGAGCTCTTCCATAAAAAAGTCGCTCGGCTGGGGCTGTGCTAACGCTGCCGGTGCTCCCAAGATCACAAGCCCGATACAAATATTCACACTCACCAGAAGTCTCATAGGTATTTCTGTTGTATCACCAATCGGCCTATGTTGTCAAATACACCCACCCCCGATTATACTCTGTGCCGGAGCGTGAAATGACGGTGGACCGCGTCCGCTTTGAACAGCTGGTCTGGCAAGCTATAGAGAGCCTGCCGACTTTCTTCAAAGATCGCCTTCAGAGCGTGATGATAGTCATTCAAGATCGGCCAGACCCAAAGCTGACAGAAGAGCCTGACAGTGCCTTGTTGGGGCTTTATCACGGGGTCCCGTTAACCGAGCGCTCGGTCTTCGCGGAACGGTTTGAACCTGATGTTATCTATATCTTTCAGAAGAACATCGAAGCCATCGCCAATGGGGACGAAGACGAGATCCGTCGCCAAGTCCGCATTACCGTCATCCATGAGATTGGGCACTATTTTGGCCTCGACGAAGACCAGTTAGCAGTCTTAGAAAACGAGCCAGACGCCTCTGCCCAATAGATTCCAGCGCACTCACCGGGGCAAGATCGAAAAGCTCGTTGCGTCGGGCAAAACTGAAGAGATGGTCTTCAAGATACTTCGTCTGAGTACGGTAGCATGAGATCGCGAGACACTTGCGCTCGATCTGCTCAGGGCGCAGCTCGTGCACTAGCCATGCTGAGTGTCGTCGCAAGGCTCGTGGAGGCAGCAGGCGCCGCTGGGGCTGCTTGCCCGTCGGCAGCGGCCATGCTCCATGATGGATGAGATAGTGTCGCTGCTCAGGGTGCACTCCGGCTTCTTCCAAAGAGCGGACGGCAAACGCATACGTAGCACGGTGGTCGCTGTGGCGATCCCGTGGGTGTGGCAAATAGACGATCTCAGGCCGTTCTGCTGATAGGATCGCCCTGAGATTGTGCATAAGCGACTCTCGCGTGTACGGCGCCTGAGGTTGATACGCCCACTCGTACGGGACAAAACGGGTCTGAGTATACCGCGACAGATAGGGTTTCTGCCCATCTATCCATAAGTGGGCCAACCCGCGATCAGGATACCCCAACGCTATTACGCGCTTCTCTGTGACCCCCAGTAGGCGAAGTGCTGCGAGCGACTCGCGATAGCGTCGTTCGCCGAGCCGCCAGAAATGCCGTGCGGGCAAGAACGGTCCCCGCCGTTGTCCGTCCCCACACGTGAGAAGCACAATCTTGATGACCTGCCCCTTGCGCAGGTGCTCTTGTATAGCACCACCAGCTGCTAAGACCTCGTCATCGGGGTGGGGCGCGATGACCACAATGCGCTTGGCTCTTCTCTTAAGAGACTTCGGCATACCGAGGGAGAGCGATGCCAAAAACTTGGTCGATCTCTTCAACAAACTCAAAACGCAGGGCGTCTTTCACGTTTTGTGCTATCTCTTCCAAATCCTTCTCATTGCGCTTTGGCAAGATCACTGTCTTGATGCCCGTACGATGGGCTGCTAAGACCTTTTCGCGGATGCCGCCAACGGGAAGAACTTTCCCGCGCAAGGTGATCTCGCCGGTCATGGCGAGGTCGTGATACACTGGCGTATCGGTGAAGAGCGAGACCAACGCCGTGACCAAGGTCACACCTGCTGAGGGCCCGTCTTTGGGAATAGCCCCTTCAGGCACGTGAATATGCAGGTCGTGGGTCGAAAAGAATTCAGGGTCAATGCCCAGGGTTTCAGCGTTGGCGCGAATGTAACTGAGCGCCGCTTGAGCAGACTCGCGCATGACCTCGCCGAGCTGACCGGTCAGCTTGAGTTCGCCTTTGCCTTTCATCTTTGTGGCTTCGATAAAGACAATATCGCCGCCGGCTTGTGTGACCACCATGCCAATAGCAACCCCAGATTTCGTCAGTCGTTCGGAGACTTCCGAGAAATAGCGCGGCGGTCCGAGCATCCTGCCGATCTCACGGGGCTCGATAGACCGCTTCGAACGATCTTTCTTTTCGGCAACTTGCACAGCAATCTTGCGACAGACTGAACCGATCTCGCGCTCAAGATTCCTCACACCGGCTTCGTGCGTGTAATCACGGATGATCTGCCGGAGCGCATCGTCACTGAATTCCACTTGATGCGCCCTCAACCCGTGAGCCTTGATCTGTTTGGGAATGAGATATCTTTGGGCGATCTGGATTTTTTCGTCCTCGGAGTATCCCGGCAACTCCAACACTTCCATGCGATCTAGCAGGGGGGTGGGGATCGTATACAGGACATTGGCTGTAGTGATGAAGAGCACTCTAGAGAGATCGAAGGGGATGTCGAGGTAGTGATCGCTAAAACTATTATTCTGCTCGGGGTCGAGCACTTCTAAGAGCGCGGAGGCGGGGTCGCCGCGAAAATCGCTGCTCATTTTGTCCACTTCATCGAGCATGAAGACCGGGTTTTTAGAGCTGGCCCGGCGCAACCCTTGAATGATGCGACCGGGGAGAGCTCCAACATACGTTCGTCTGTGTCCCCTGATTTCCGCCTCATCGCGCACACCGCCCAGCGAGATTCGCACAAATCTTCGTCCCAGCGCCCGCGCAATCGAGCGCCCCAACGACGTCTTTCCCACACCGGGCGGCCCAATCAAACAGAGAATCGGCCCCTTCATATCGCGTTTGAGCTTTAAGACCGCCAGATACTCTAAAATACGCTCTTTGACCTTCTCGAGGTCGTAGTGATCTTCATCAAGCATCTGTCGGGCGCGCGCGATATCGAGCATATCTTTTGTGGTCTTCGACCACGGCAAAGCGATCATCCAGTCCAAATAGGTGCGCGCGACCGTATACTCCGCAGAACTGGGATGCATCTGCGCCAAGCGTTCTAGCTCGCGCAGGGCTTCTTTTTCGGCATCTTTGGGCATTTTGGCTTGTTTGATCTTGCGGCGGAGCTCTTCGATCTCTGGGCCTTCTTCTTCGCCCAGTTCTTTCTTAATAGCTTCCATCTGCTCGCGCAAAATTCTCTCTCTCGTGGAACGTCCAATTTCTTCTTGCACACGCGTGTGGATGCGTGAGCCCACTTCTAGAATCTCGTTCTCTTCTTCCAATAATCGTAAGACCAACGTCAGCCGCTCTTTCACGTTGAGAGTTTCGAGCACTTGTTGTTTGGCTTCGACTTCGATGTCGAGATTGGCCGTGATGAAGTCCGCCAGATGGCTCGGATCGCTCAAGCTGGAGGCCATCGTATGGATCTCCATCTGTGGGTTGGGCATGAGGGAGAGCATCTTTTGAAAGAGTGCGGCCACTTGCTTGCTCAGGGCTTCAGTTTCGATATCTTCTTCGAGGAAAGATTCCAAAGGCCTGATCTGCGCTATCAAGTATGGCGTCTCTTGGGTAAATACTTCGACGGCAAAGCGGCTGAGCCCCTGTACCCATAAGAGGAGCGCGTTGTTTGGCGTCTTGATCACACGGGCGATCTTGCAGATCGTCCCGGTGTGGTAGACATCATTGAAAGAGGGCTGCTCGACGTTGGGGTCGCGCTGCGTCAACACACCCACAATCTTCGTGCCTGCGAGAGCTGCTTCGACGAGCTTGACCGAGCTTTCGCGTCCCACCGTGAGTGGCAAGACTGATTGCGGGAAGACCACCGTGTTCTTTAGGGGTAGTATCGATACGATCTGAGGAAATTCAGTATCACTGGCATCGATCAGCTCAAACCCTGCGGGGTTTGATATTGGAGAATCCAAGAGAGGCACCTGCCTTTCAGGTTCACAGGAATCCAGCGTGTAACAGTACAACGATAGACTTCAGCTCTATAGCCAACACTGCATGTATTTTACTTTCGCCATCAGGACCTGTCAAGAAAGCTCTTGTATCCTTGCTATCTCGAGTATCATCGCGTATGCTACAGTGTGCGCGCGACTTTGGTTGAACAAATCTCCCAAACGCTTGCAAATCGGTTTGGCCCTGAGGTGCAGCTCATCCTTTCCCCGTCATTACTCGACCAGCCCGCAGGGGAGCTTGTGCACTCTGGAGCCAAGAGTTTCGTATGGTCTTCTGAAGACCGCGTGCTTAAAGTCTATTGGTCAGGCGGGGTACGCGATCTGGAGCGCATCGCCCACAGTTACGAGACGGCTCATCGCGAGAATCCTGATCTCTTCCCTCAAGCACGACGCGTCGGCACCGGCAAGATCATGCCCCAGGGCCCTGACTTGCTCGTGATCGAGCAGGCTCGCATCTTCGAGCGGCAGCCCAGCTATCATTTCACCCCCCAAGAGTGGGATGTCATTCTCGCCAAATGGGACAAGCTGATCGCACGACACACCCTGTCGTTTTCTTCAAAACTACAATCGTTATTAGATCGTTTGAAATGTGGCGACGAAGCCGCCTACCACGAAATCTCTCAACAGTATGTTGACGGTCTAGCCTCCGTGCAAGCGCCCACGGCGCTCCAACGGCTACGAGACCGCCATATCATTATTATAGATGCCCCAGATCTGCCTCAGCCACAGCTTTCTTCTGTGAGCAAGATCGTCGGGGATGTATCGCCAAAACACGTGCTTCTCGACGGCCCTTGGCTGGCATTTGATCTAGAGAAATACGGCTTGGGGGATCCAGCAAAAGACCTGAGCACCATCCTTCGCTTCTACCTCTACCGCCATGACCCGGTCAACGCAGGACGTGTTCTGAAATATTTGCGCGAGCGCTATAACGATCCGAGCTTGATCTATCGAATGTATCTGGCCGCTTTGGGCAGTGGCTCGCGATTGCTCTACGGCACCTCCAGTGAGACCGTGCGCGAACGGTACCAAGCGGTCTTGGATTTCTATCACGTTGCTCACAAGTATTTCAGCTAATTGTTTGCTAAAGCCTTGCACACCCTGTATAAAAGAAGAGCGCTATGCAGAACCTCTCCATAGAGACTATATTGGCTCTCTTGACGTTTTTTGGCTGTTTTTACGGGTATCACTTTGTCTATTTTTACCTCTCGCGCCGCCGCTCTCATGCGACGCGCAAGGGCCGCCTGCGTCACGCGATCACCGGCGCCCTCACGCGCGCTGCCGAAGAAGGCGATCACTTACTTGTGGTGCACCAACTGCGCAATATCATTATGTCCGTGACATTTCTTTCTTCAGCCAGCGTGCTCCTACTGGGATTTATTATCAGTTTTAGCGGCGTCTGGGAGGACATCATCTGGTTTTCCGAGTTCCCCGGTAAGGGGCTTCGCCCTCAAGCTTATCCAATCTGGACAATCATTTTTACTCTAGCTGTGTCGTTCTTCAGTTTTCTTGTCGCTTTGCGCTATTTTAACCTGCTCACCTTTCTCATCAACGCTCACCCCAAGGCCCTCCAAGAGATGGAAGGCACAGATCCTTCTCAATATCTGACTGATCTATTTATGCGCGGCAGCGACGGCTACACCCTGGGCCGACGGGGGTTCATTTACAGTGTCGTCGCCGCCCTCTGGTTCTTGAACGTCTGGGTCTTCATAGCCACTACGGTGATCGTCACTGTTTGGATGGCGATCTTCGACCGGTAGTCTCTGGTTCAGCTGAAAGTCTCCTCGGCACGATATAGACAGCAGCAGTTGCAAAGCCCAGTTGCACGACATCGCCTTCACGGGGAACGTTATCATGGGCATTGGCCTTCACGGTAAGAACGCCGTCGGCCGTTTCAATATGAAGCCAGAGCGCGTCTCCTGCAAACTCCAGCCCACGGATCACCCCC
The DNA here is from genome assembly GCA_037440025.1 of Candidatus Fraserbacteria bacterium. Lineage (GTDB taxonomy): Bacteria > Bipolaricaulota > Bipolaricaulia > RBG-16-55-9 > DRXL01 > JANXCC01. The sequence goes on from JBBIUX010000007.1 coordinate 45,809, forward strand.
TTAAGGACGTTCTCCGCCGGCTGATTGAGACGAATGCTCTCCGGGCGCACAAGCACCGTGACCGGCTGGCCGACTTCCCCTCCGACCAAGCGGGCACGGATACTACTGTTACCTATCGAGAGCTGCGCGCTCTCTCCGTCGCATCGCACGACCTGCGCGTCTAAGAGATTGCCCCGCCCGATGAAGCGCACCACAAACTCCGTCGCCGGTGTGTGATAGACCTCACGGGGAGAGCCGATTTGCTCTATGCGCCCCACGCTCATGACCGCTACTCTGTCAGCGACGGCGAGGGCTTCTTCTTGGTCATGGGTGACGTAGAGTGTCGTGATCTTGAGCGTTCTTTGGATTCTCTTGATTTCTATGCGCAGGCGCTCGCGCAGCTTCGCATCGAGGGCGCTCAAGGGCTCGTCGAGCAAGAGTATCTTCGGCTTGGGGGCTAGGGCCCGCGCTAGTGCTACTCGTTGCTGTTGGCCCGCAGACAACTCAGATGGCATCCGATGTTCTAGTCCAGTCAAATCGACCAACTCAAGCAGCTCTCGGACGCGCTCCTTAGGAGAGCTTGAAAGCTTTGCAAACTTCAGTCCGTAGGCAACGTTCTTGAAGACGTTCATATGGGGAAAGAGCGCGTAACTCTGAAAGACCAGGCCGACCCCGCGCTGTTCAGGAGGAACGGCCAGTACACTGCGGCCATTGAAGAGAACATCGCCGGCGTCGGGGTCTTCAAAGCCCGCAATCAATCTCAAGCTGGTCGTCTTTCCACAGCCGCTGGGTCCCACGAGCGCCATGAGCTCCCCGGCGTTCACGGCCAGAGTGACGTCCTCAAGGGCTACAGTCGGGCCAAAGCGTTTTGTGACGTTATGAAGTCTGACGCGCATACAGCTAAAAGCGTTGGAGTACCCGGCCGCCCCAACGCTCTAAACAGAGAAAAGCCAAGGCCGAAATCGCAATCATCACGACGCTCATCGCACTGGGAGCGCCCAACGAGTGCTGGCTGAGAAAACGATAGACGGCCACGGGCATCGTGTTGAGCCCGGGGCGTGCTAACATCAAAGTCGCGCTCATCTCGCCCAAGCTGAGCGCAAAGGCGAAGACGGCTCCGGCTACTAGGCCCGTAGCTACGAGCGGCAGCTCGATCTCGCGCAACGCGCGCGCGCGTGACGCCCCCAAACTACGGGCGCTCTCAACAATTTTGCGATCGAGATTCTCTAGCACGGGGACGAGGGCTCGGACTACAAAGGGGAAGATAATTACAGCATGCGCGATCACGACGGCCGTCGCCGTGCCGACTACCTGAAACGGGGATGCGTTGAAAGTTCGCAACAGCGCAAACGCCAGCACAATCGAAGAGGTCGCTAACGGAGCCATGAGCAGCGTATCAAACAATCTTCGGCCCTGCCAGCGTGCCCGCGCGATTATAGAGGCAAAGATCAGCCCCAGGGGCAGAGCTATGAGCGTTGCACTCAGACCGAAGCCTAAACTGTTCAGCACGGCTTGTAAGGGCGCATCTCCCAGGAGCGCTTCATAGTCCGGGGTGAAGATATAGGAGTACCAGCGGAGGGTCCATCGGCTCCCGGCAGATGTCTCTTCCCAGAAGGAGTCAGCGATAATCGCGAGCATCGGGCCGACGAAGATCAAGAGACTGACGAGCACATAGAGCCAGAGCAAGAGCTTCGTTGGGCGCACCACGTCCCTGATCCCGGTAAAGAGCGGAACGGTGAGGCGAGGACGCAGATGCTCCGTCTGTCGCGAAAACCTGCCCTGTACTCGTAGATAGATATACGTCATCCCCAACGAGAGTCCCAGCCCAATCAGGGCAAGCGCCGCGCCGAGCTTGTAATTGAGAAACTGGGGATCAAGCCGGCTTATAACTCTGGTGTAGATCTCGACCTCAATGGTAGAGAACCGTCCTCCACCAACTGATAAGACAATAGGGAAGCTCAGAAAACAGAAGATAAAGACGAGAGCAGCACCGCTGAGCAGGCCGGGCAGGATCATGGGGAGGGTCACGTCTTTGAAAACAAAAAGACGGCTCGCGCCCAGAACCCGTGCGCTCTCTTCGTACCGTGGGTCGAGTCTCTCCCACGCGGCGTGGACCGTCCGGACAATGATCGGCGCGTTGTAGAACGCGTGCGCCAGCACAATCCCGGTCAGAGAGTACATAATGGGCAAGGGCGGCTCGCTCAACCCGAAGAGCCCCATCACAAATTGATTGAGATAGCCGTTACGCCCAAAGAGCAAGGCAAAGCCCAAGGCCACTGTGATCGCTGGCAACACAAACGGCACAATGGTCAGCGAGCGAATCACTCTTTTGAAGGGGAACTCGTAATGGGTGAGTATATACGCCAAGGGCAGCCCGAGGACAATGCTCGCCAGGGTGCTCAAGAGCGCCTGCCAGAGGGTGAAGAGAATGACGTGCTGAAAGTAGTCGTCGGTGAGAATTTTTTGGACGAACGCGAGCGAGAAGGTTCCGTCGCTGGTGAGCCCTTCGCGCAATAAATTGACGATGGGCGCATAGAAGAAGATCACCAAAAAGAGCAAAGGCAACGCGAGGAGGGGCACGACACGTCGTGCCCCTCCCAAGCTCACAGACAAAGACTCACCGCCCTGTTACCACGAGCCGCGCCCAAGCGTCCAGCCACCGGTCGCTGTGTTCAGCGACCATATCCAAAGGCAACATGACTGGCTTGGGCGGGATGACCGCCAGCTGCGCAAATCTGGCCGGAACTGTGACCTTGGCGTTGGCTGGGAACATGATCTCCGTTTCAGGGAGCTTCTCTTGGACCTCAGGCGAGAGCAGGAAATTGATAAACTCTCGCGCGAGCTTGGGGTTATCGCTCGTGCGCACGACGCTTGCGCCGAAGATCGTGCGATACCCCTGCCCGTCGAGCAAGAGCGGCTTATAGCGCTCGTTGAAGTACGCATCGGTGGAGAAGCTCACGACCATGGGGGCTTCGCCCTTGGTAAAGAGCTTATACGAAGCGCTCCAGCCCGGCTGAATGGTCAGGATAGTCGGGAGAAGCTGCCGCCAGTAGTCGAGAAAGCCAGGGTCGCCGTAATTGTAGATCGTCCAGAAGAGAAATGCCTGGCCTACGCTAGAGGTCAGGGCATTCTGCACGATCAGTTTCTTTTGGTACTGGGGTTTGACCAGATCGGCAAATGTCTGGGGCAGCTCTTCGGGCTTGAGTTTCTGGCTATCGTAGACTAGCGTGATATAGCCGTGCTCGTAGGGGACGATCGTGAGATCGGGGTCGAGGAGCAAATCTTGCGGAACGTCCTTTAAGTTGGGAATGTCGACTTCCGTGAGAGAGATAAAGAGCCCGAACTTCTTGGCGCGCGGCACGTCGTTGATCTCGCCCAAGAAGACATCAGCGGGCGTGCCCCCGGAGAGCACTTCATTGACGAGGCGAGAGAACATCACCCGGCTGGGCCCGGTTGCCACGAATTCTACTTCTATGCCGGGATGGCGTTTCTCGAACTCGGTCTTGATGAATTTTGCCGGACCGTAGGAGACAAAGCTGTCGTAGGTGTAGACAACGATCTTTGAGCCTTCGCCGGCCTGGGCCAAAGAAAACACCTGGTCCCAGACCAGCGCCAATCCGATGAGCAGCGTGAAGAGCGCTGCTTTGCGCACCATACAGATACCTCCTTTATGTGTCTTTGAGGGATCTCGGAGGAGGAGGAGAGCTGTTCCCTTCGCCGGTATTGCCCGGATCAGGTTCCGAGGGTCGGTCTCGGATTCAGAGACCCTCTCAGCCCGGTTCCCCGAGCTCCCCTGAGTGACAACACACAGTTTAGCAAGCGCTCCCTGGGTTGTCAATCTTGGCCCTCCTCCCGTCGCCACCGACGGGAGAGGGATTGGGAATGAGGGCCTCCAAAAGAACTGCTTTGAGCTGAACAAAATCCGGCTCAGTCGGCTGCCGTGGACGAGCCAGAGGCACCTCCACGACGGCCTTGACGCGCGCTGGCCGCTCTGAAAAGACATAGACTCTGTCGGCGAGCTTGAGGGCCTCTTCGACATCATGGGTAATGAAGAGCATCGTTTGGTGATAGCGTTGCCACGCTTGCAAGAGCCAGTCATGGAGCCCGGATCGCGTGAGGGCATCGAGTGCCCCGAAAGGCTCGTCGAGCAAGAGAATCTCTCTTCGGCATAAGAGCGTCCGAATGAGCGCGAGGCGTTGGCGCATCCCTCCAGAAAGCTGGGCCGGATAGACGTGCTCACAGCCTGCCAAGCCGAACTCAACGAAGAGCTTCCTTGTCTCTTGCTCCGCAGCGTGGAGGTCTTCACCGGCGATCTCGGGGCCGAGCAGGGCATTCTCCAGTGCCGTTCGCCATGGTAAAAGCAAGTCCTTCTGCTGCATATAGGCGACGTGACAGCGAGCATCTCTCATGGGAGCCTTGTTGAGGTAGATCTCTCCTTCATCAAGGGGTATCAAGCCTGCAATGATATGCAAAAGCGTTGTTTTCCCGCACCCGCTCGGTCCAATGATGGCGATCAGTTCGACAGGTTTCACGGTAAGGTCAATCTTGTCGAGCACCGGTAGCGGACGCCCTTCGCGCGTGAAGCTCTTGGAGATCTGAACGAGCTTGAGATGAGCCAACATGAGTTCTTGTTGATTGGGTCAAGCCCTCCTCAGCAAGTTAGATTAACAATCCAACAGGTTATTGTCAATGGCGAAGCACTTGTGGTATAGTCAAGCTAGCCTGTAATCAAGTGGAAAGGGTCAAGAGAAGTATGTCAGCTCAAGGAACTCAAAGGTTTCAAGAACTTCTGAGGCAGCTGGGGAAACGTTGCCTAGAAAACGGTGATCTTGACGAACGAGAGGCTGTCAACCTCTTCGTAGAGCAAGGCTTTTTTACCTTATTGGGATACGGAACCATTGGGAAAGATGTACGGCTAGAGCGACGTATCGGTCAGGGGCGCGCCGATGTCATCTTGCGCGGTGCGACAGGGCGCCCGATCTGCATTATTGAGTTCAAACGCCCCAACACTGATCTTGCAGCCCATACCCCTCAGTTGGAAGAGTACGTCAAAGAACTGCTTCCTGAATATGCAGCTCTCACCGACGGTATAGAGTTCTGGCTCTATCGCCGACACAGGGAGACCCTAGAAGAACTAGAACGTTTCCGGCTCGCTGATGTGAGCATCTCTCAAGCGAACCATCTGTATCAGATCTTGCACAAGCGCGTCGTAGACTGGGAGCAATTTACTGCAGTCAAAGAAGCTCTAGAAAACTGCCGAAAGAACGCTGTCCGTATTACGAGCCCTGAACAAGAGGGGGGACTGGTCTTTCTGAGACAGTTTGCGCTCTCACCTCATGTGGCCTTTGGGAGGCTCACCCAGGAGCTCTTTGCCAACTTGCCGGTGCTGATAGAACAGTCCGACTTCACCCGCGGGGCCTATGCCTTCTGGGAGCGCATTTACGCCCGTGATCTAAACATAGAAGATGCTCCCAAGAGCTGGCAACCATTTCTGGAGACAAAAGCCTCAAAAGCCGTGCTCATGCGCTTCATGTTTGCATTGGAGACGACTTACGCATTGCTCTCCCGTCTCATGCTGGCAAAAGCCATGCAGGATGCAGGCTTCCCCTTAGACGCCATTGGGGCTTATGAACGAGTCTTGGACGCACGGGACCGCCGGGGGATACTCAACATCCAAGAGGATTATGTCCCTGCGATCTTTGCCGTCTTTGAAGAAGGCCAAAGGCAGGCCTTTCAATCGCTCTTCGCCAGCGACATCTTCGACTGGTGGCTTGACCTGCCCAAGCTCGACAAGACAGCCCGTCCTGCCTGTGAAGCGCTTGCCGAAGCAGTTCTGGCCGTCTTTCAATTCGATTTCTCTGGCCTCTCTGGTGATTTGTTAGGTCAGCTCTATCAGTCGTACTTTGATCCAGAAACGCGGAAGGCCCTGGGGGAATTTTACACACCCCCAGAAGTTGTTGAGTTCATTCTGGACTACGTCGGTTATCAGGGAGCGGGCATTTCCACAAAACGACTGCTTGACCCAGCTTGCGGTTCTGGTACGTTTTTGGTGTATGCACTCAAGCGCTATCTTGGAGACTCAACAGGGCCCATCAAAGAGAAATTACAGAGCTTGCTCAACGGATTTCGGATTGTCGGCTTCGATATTAATCCTTTTGCTGTCCTCATGTCGCAGGTTAATTACGCGCTTCACTTACTGCCTGCCTATGCCCAAGTCCTCCAAACTGACCCAGAGTTCGAGATCCCTATGCTACCTGTCTTCCGTACAGATTCCCTGCGCCAAGAGAAGCGTGAAGGCGAGAAAGAGAAGATCGAAGAAAAGAACGGAAACATGGGATTTACTTTCGAGGCCAAGGGGGATATTGCGAAGATCAAAACAGAGCTTCCCGTTGAGGTGAAGCCCGGTAAGTTTTTAAGAGTAGAGATTCCAGTGCCACGGTTTGACCGTGCTCAACACTATGGCTGGGTAGACAACGTCGAAGAGTATTTCAAAGTGCAGCACGTGATGTTTGCTGCTGTGCGCCAGAGCCGAGATCGAGATGCTGCCTTGCCTACTCTCAAAGAGCTCCAAGAACAACTACGCCGTCTGAACCTCTCGCACGCTGCCGAGCTAGCACGCTATGTATACCCTGCCGCTGAGAAAATTTTTGAAGTGCTCGCACGCTTGCAGGAGGAGTATGAAGACGGGCGCTTCCTCAAGACGCTCGAAGACCTTGCGCTCGCCATGACCCTCAAACATGAGTTGCAATACGACTTTGTCGTGGGCAACCCACCATATGTGCGTATTCAGAACATCCCAGAGCTGTCGCGCAAGTACTGGCAAGGGATTTACGGCTGGGCCGAGGGCAACTTCGATATCTTTATTCCGTTCATTGAGCGGGCGGTCGTCTATTGGCTGAAAGAGGGCGGACGGTTGGGCTTCATTTGCTCTGACCGCTTCTTATTGGCAAACTACGCCCAAAAACTGCGCGAGTCCTTGCCGACTCTCGCGGAGATCGAGCTGATCTTCGACCTTCGCGACACGCGGGTCTTCAAAGATGCGCTGAATTGTCCTGCCATTCTGATCGTTCAACGCACGGATTCCCCCAGACGGGAGACCTTTGCAGGGGCCAGGGTTTTCTCCGATCCTGGCGAAGGAGCGAAAGCTTTACTTGACGAAGTGCGAGAGCTTGTCCAACGCATCCAGCTAGCACGATCAAAACGCTATGCATCGAGTGAGCACGTGGATGTTTTTCTGGAGCGCACGGAGCATCTCACGTCCCAAGGTTGGTATCTCATGCCGTCTGAGGAGCGGCGTGCCTTCCGCAAGCTAGAAAAAGTCAGCACTCATCGTTTGGAGGAGTTAACGCTAACACGAAGTGGGGGGTTCCAGGGATACTCCTCAAGTGCAGATGAAATCTTCGTCCTCAAGTTCGTTAAGGATAGAGGCAACACTTTGTTGCTGCAGTCCAAAGGTGGTGGTAATCCCGTTGAGATCGAGAAAGCATTGCTGCGCCCCTGGCTCTTTGGGCGCGATGTCGAGCGTTGGCACATTGCGTGGGATGGTTGGTATGTGCTCTTTCCGTATGTCAAGATTGAGGAAAAGTACAAACTCATTCCTAGCAAAGAGTATATTAAGCGCTTCGAGTACGCAGATCGAGCCCCTAGGATGGAAGATTTTCCTAAAGTATGGAAGTACTTCAAAGCACATGAAGCTCAGCTTCGCAGTCGCGAAGGTGAGCGATTTGAAAAGGGCAAGAGCGAAGAACATCTCTGGTATGGAGCAACCTATCCACGGAATTTAGAGTTTTATGAAATGCCTAAACTTGTGGTTCAGATGAATTCGAAACTCCCTGATACAGCTTACGACATTAGGGCTGGCTTCGTTTTCCAAGCCGGTGGCCGCGGTGGTGGTGTTTACGGTGTTGCTTTGGATCAGTCGAAGATCGAGCCTTGGTTTGCGCTGGCTTTACTGAATTCGACCGTTTTAGATTTCTATCTCAAGCACATCAGTACCGTATATTTCGGGCACACTTACTCTTATAGCGATGCCTTCATTAAGAATTTGCCTATTCGCCTGCCCAAGACGAAAGCCGAACGCGAGATTGCCAAGAAGCTGACAAAACTGGCAAGGACGCTCACGAAGACCAAAGGCGAACTACGGGCCAAAGAGCGCGAGCAGGATACTTTCCCAGAGCCGCAAATCGCTCAGATGAGAGAACGCCCAGAGCTGTACCCGGTCTCCCGCTTAGTCCAGGGCAAGCCACAAACGGCGCAGATCCGCGTGGAAGAAATCTCGCTCCAACAGCAGCTTGACAAATCTTGGACACTGAGGTTCGGGCGCAGTGAGCTGGTCTTCCCCACACGAACGCACGCGATACTCGTCAGAACGTGGCTCAAGCTCCAAGGCCGCAGCCAAGTTGAGTCTCTGCAGTTGATGAACCTCAAGCTGCCCCAGAACGAAGCACATTGTAAGAAGTTGCTGACATTGTTGGAAAAGACAGAGCAAGAGATCGAGCAGCTGCAAAAGAAGATCGTTAAGGGCGAAGGGGACGTGGATGAACTGGTTGCGACACTCTACGGGCTGGGCAAGGCCGATCAAGCCATTATCCGAGAATTTCTCTCGACATTTTGAACACGAAAGTTAGCTTTTAGAGGTGAAAAGATGAACGGCATCACCCATGCAGACGTTGAGAAGTATCTCTACGATCTCTTGCCCGCCCGCGACCCGCTCTTGCTGCGCTTAGAACAAGAAGCCCAAGAGAAAAATATCCCTATCGTCGGCCCCTACGCTGGACGCTTTCTCTATCTGTTGGCGCGCCTGGCGCGAGCGAAGAGAATTTTGGAGATCGGCACGGCTATTGGCTACTCGACCATCTGGCTCGCGCGGGCCTGCGCCCCGCACCACGGCAGGGTCGTCACCATGGAGTTCAACGAAGAGACGGCACAAGCCGCCCGTCGCAACATTGCTGAAGCGGGCTTGGGTCGCCGTGTGAGAGTGCTCGTCGGTGACGGGATGGATTTGCTCCCCCGGCTGCGCGGACAATTCGATTTTCTCTTTCTCGACGCCGAGAAGCATCAGTACAAAGCCTTGATGGATTCAGCCCTGCCCAAACTGAAAAAGGGCGCGCTCATCGCTACAGATAACGTCTTGTGGAGCGGTCGAGTCGCCCGGAACGACTCGGATGCGACTACCCAGGCGATCAGAGAATTTAACAAATACCTAGAAAATCACCCGGCACTGGAGACCGTGATCGTGCCCCTGCGCGATGGGATCGCGCTTAGCCGAAAACTAAAGTCTTGAATTCTTGTGCGTCTCCACGAAGCGCACGCCCGCAAGAATGACCAACACAATAGCCGTCGAGATCGCTGCCAGCAGATACTGACCGACCCCGGCAGCCATGCCAATAGCCGCCACTGCCCACAACCCGGCAGCGGTCGTCAGCCCCCGCACAATCTCACCCTCGCGGAAGATCGTGCCTGCCCCCAAAAAACCAATGCCGACCACGATATTGGCTGCCAGCCGACCGGGATCGGCATTCGGCCCAAACGCGATGATCGAGAGCACCGTAAAGAGCGCTGAGCCGAATGACACAAGCATATACGTTCGCAAACCGGCGGGCCGCTGAGCTTGCTCGCGCTCCCAACCGACTAACGCTCCCAGCAGCACCGCGACGAGTAACCGCGCCGATAATTCCCAATTCAGGTCCATTCAGATTGCTCCTTAGCTGATTTTCACCGAAAATCCATTCTTTTGTCAAACCGTTGTGGCTATAATCAACCCAGCTCATGCGCGCACGACAGGTTTTCTATGGGGTGTTACTCGCCGCCTTGCTGGCTATTGCTCTCATGTTTGTTATCTTCTTTTTGTGGTCCGGTTGTGGCATCTGGCGCATTCCCTGTTAGATAGCTTCAAAGACAGCAGCAATGCCTTGGCCGCCTCCGATGCACAAGCTCGCTAGTCCCAACTGGGCCTTGCGCCGACGCAACTCGTGCAAGAGTGTGAGGGCCAAGCGCGCGCCGCTCGCTCCCAAGGGGTGCCACAGTACGGATCGAGCAGGGCCTCCCAGAGATAGTCTTCCAGCTTGGTGCTGCCCAAACGCAATCCGGAACGTGCCCCGCGCAGCACAAACGGCACTTGGGTCATGTTCTCCGCGCCACCCGCAACGACGAGATCGGCTTCTCCTGTCTGCACCAGTCGGGCAGCTTGGATAATTGCTTCTAGCCCAGAGCCGCACAATCTGTTCACGGTGACAGCCGGAACGTCAACGGGGACGCCAGCGTAGAGCGCTGCGTGACGTGCCAGATAGATCGCATCGCTAGAGCTTTGGATGACGTTGCCGAAGATCACGTGAGCGATCTGTCCTGGCAAAACCCCAGTTTTCCCTAAGAGATGTTTTGTGACGTGGGCAGCCAACTGTACTGCTGAAACTCCAGAGAGCCCGCCCATGAATTTCCCAAAAGGCGTTCGCACGCCCGCTCCGATCAGTGCTTCCTGCATCATTTTCTCCTCCCCACCTCGCGCGCTCTGAGTTCTCAATGCGACTCGACAATTTGCATGATCTCGTTCTGGGTGAGGATAGTCCGTGACTGTTTGGCCCTCTCTAGGATCGCCTGGACGAGTTCCGGTGTGACTTGAATTCCATGGGCATACAGCCAATACTCGACGTTATGATGCCCGCTGGCCGGGCCGATCTCGATCTCTTGTTTGCGGCCAAACATCTCCGCGGGAACGGCCGAATAGACGCGATTGGCCAGAAACTCGTCGCCCTTCTGTTTTGCTTTAACGACGGCGGCGGCGTGGACGCCCGTGCTCGTGCGAAACGCGTCACGTCCCATCACCGGGTAATTGAAGGGCAGCGGCGCTCCCCAATACCGGGCTACTAAGTGACAATACTCCGGCAGCCGTGAAAGATCGTTCTCGATCCATCCCAAGAGTTTGAGATTGACCAGAATCTGATCGAGCGCCGCATTCCCCACCCGTTCGCCAATCCCCAGAATGCTCCCCTGCACGCAGTCCGCCCCAGCTTCGAGAGCCGCCAAGCTATTGACGACAGCTAGTCCTCGGTCGTTGTGACCATGCCAGTCTACTTTGATATGGTCATAGCCCTGCAAGACGTCATCCCGGATGAAACGAACTAATTGATGAACCCCATGCGGGGTACTATGTCCTACTGTGTCGGCCAAAGTAATGCGATAGGCCCCGCACTCGATGGCCGTGCGATAGAGTCTTTTGAGAATAGCGGGGTGGGCGCGGGTCGTATCTTCGGTGACGAACATCACGGGGAGATTGTGCTTGCTGGCAAAGGTCACAGCCTGCTCGGTGTGGCGTAGCATGGTGTCCAAGTCCCAACCCTCGGCCAGCTTGCGAATGGTGCTGGACCCGATGAACGTAGATGCTTCGACGGGGATTCCTGCGGCTTGGGAGACGTCAACAACAGCTTGTACGTCGGCAACGACCGTGCGGGCGGCGCAGTTGGGGTGGACCGCCAATTTGTGCTTGGCGATCTCGCGGGCCAGAGCAATGGCGTCTTCTTTGGCTCGTGGGCCGGTGGGCATGGCGATATTCGCATTCTGGATGCCCAGAGCGGCCATGAAGTGCAGTGCTTCGATCTTCTGGTCAATCGGAGGATCGGTGACCGAAGGCGACTGGAGCCCATCGCGCAGCGTCTCGTCGTTCAGCTCGATCCGTTTGGGCTTGTGCGGCGCGTCGAGCGCATTCCAATCGTAGATCAACTCATCAGTGTGAAAGCCGTCCGTCATAGGCTCTCGGCCCTCCCAGCTCAAATTCCTTAGCGTAAGTATAATTCAGAGAGGGCCATTTGCCAAATGTCAGTCTTGGAGCTGACGCAGATCAGTCAGGCTATCGGGCAAAAGAGAAGGCCTGTGGCCGTTGGGCCTTTGCTGGGGATAATTGAAGAAGCGCCGCGCGGACCGCCGCCTCAGCGAGGGTGTCCAGAGCATCGTAGAGAGGCCAATCGAAATCCCGTTGATGAACAACAAGTGATAATTCTGTGCATCCCACGATCAAGGCTTGAGCTCCTTGTTGGTGCAGGCGGGTAGAGATAGCCCGCAGATCGCGCTTGATTGCCAGATCAAAGCAGCCACTCTTGATGGCGTAGATCGCTTTCATTATAGAGATTTGGTCGTTCGGTTCAGGAGGCAAGACGTCTATCCCGCGGGCGGCGCACGCTTTGTGATAGAGCTTGGTATGTACCGTCGTCTCCGTTGCCAGCAGCCCGACGACGGGTTCTGTAATTATCTGAGCCGTCTCGGTGATCATATCTAAGAAAGGGATACGGACAGCCTGCTGCAGATAAGGCAAGAAGACATGGGCAGTATTGCAGGGCATGGCGATGAAGCTTGCACCCATTTTCTCTAACCTTCGGGCGCTGTGACAGAGCGCCGGTCGCGGGTCGGGTCTGCCGTTCAGTATAAACGGCCCACGGTCGGGAATTTTGGGGTTATTGTCAATCACTATGGGAATGTGATCTTGATCACACCGCGCCGGTGTCGTTGAGACGATGCGACGAAAAAGCTCTACAGTAGCTGCCGGCCCCATGCCGCCCAGAATCCCAATGACCACATCTCCCATGCGGGGCTGATTGTACCCCATCTGTGAAGCCCCAGCCGAGACAAGCGTCTTGCATCCAAGGGAGTCTCTGTCCTTCGTGGCGCGAGAAACTTCTCTATACTAAAGAGTATGCGTCCATACATGTCCGAGGCCTTGATTGATCTGAAGCAGCTGGCTCAGAACATCGCGACCGTGCGCGCGCGGCTTGGGAAACAGATCAAGATTCTCTTCCCGGTCAAGGCTGACGCGTATGGACACGGCGCCGTGGCCATCGCGCGGATCGCTGAGCAGAACGGCATTGAGTACTTCGGCGTGGCCAATATCGCCGAAGCGCAAGAACTGCGCGAGGCCGGCATCAGAACGCCGATTCTCATCTTGTCTTCATCGCGCGTGGCGCATATATCTGACCTTGTCCGGGCAGATGTAGATATAACGCTCTCCAGCTTGGAATTTGCTCAACTGCTCGCCGCCGAGGCCCAACGGCGGGGCCGAAGGGTTCGCGTTCAGATCAAAGTAGACACGGGGATGGGACGCAATGGGGCGCTGCCCCCTGACGCACTAAAAATCTGCCGAGCGCTCCATCAGATGCCCGCCCTTGAGTGTTCGGGGATATTTTCGCATTTCGCGTGCTCGTACAGCGAAAAAGCGCCAGACCAAGAGTTTACGCGGCATCAGATCACTCTGTTCAATGACCTGCTCGCCCAGCTCGACCGGGAGAACATGCTTCCCCCGCTTCGGCACATTGCCAACAGTTCGGGACTCGTACAGTTCGAGGGCGAAGTGACGACGGGGTACTATAATATGGTCCGACCGGGAATCTTGCTCTACGGGTATCCCGAGGTCCGTCGTCCTTGGGTGGAGCCGATCAAGCCCATTTTGCGAATGCGCAGTTGGATCGTGACGATGAACGAGCTGCCGGCGGGCAGTTTCATTGGGTACGGGCGCCGCTTTCAGACCAAGAGAAAGTCGCGAATTGTCACGATCCCCGTGGGGTACGCCGACGGTATCATTTGGCTCTTAGCTAATACGGGCGAAGTGGGCATTCACGGCAAGCGCGCGCCGATGGTCGGAGCGATCTCGATGGATCAGATTACTGTGGACGTGACGGATATTCCCGACGCGAAAGTTGGGGATGAAGTCGAGCTGATCGGCCCGCAGATGAGCGCCGAAGAGATCTCGCGCAAAATTGGCGCGAACTTTACAGAAGTCGTGTTGACGGCGCTCTCGAAGAGAGTAGCGCGGGAATATATTGAAAACCACTGAAGACACTGAAGAAGCCACGGAAAGCACAGAAGCCGTTCTTCCGTGTTTTCCGTGCTCCTCAGCGCCTTCCGTGGTTCAAAGACAGTTTGTCAAGAGGCGCGAGATCGGTGTATACTAAAGCACGAACCGACGAAGGACGGTGTTTAGCGATGCTCACGGAGTATATCGAACGCGCGATGAGCAAAGCGAAGTACAAAAAGCTGGAAGATGGCACTTACTGCGGCACGATCCGACCATGCCCGGGTGCGATTGCTTTCGGTAAGACCCTGCGCGAGTGCAAGCGCGAGATGCGAGACGTGTTAGAAGACTGGCTTCTGGTGAAATTACGGCATAGCGACCCACTTCCCATCATAGATGGGATTAATCTCAACTTTGGAACCAAGACCCGTGGCAAGATGGACACCGTGCAAGCGCGATGAATTCATCCGCAAGATGCGCGCGCTCGGCTTCACAGGACCGGAGCCGGGCGGGAAGCACGCGCACATGCGCTATAACCGATATACGCTGACCCTGCCGAATAATCCAGAGTACTCTGTTCAACAAGTGAAAACCCTGATTCAACAAATCGCACCGGTGCTAGGCCGCAAGATCACGCTTCAGGAGTGGCAACAGCTATGAAGCAAAGTGCGGAAGCCGTTTTCTGTGCTTTCCGCGCTCCTCAGTGTCTTCCGTGATTCAAACCGAATAAATTCTCTCCACCCGCGCGGCGCACGCCTTCACTTCGGTGATCCCACAAACCTGATCAATCGCGTCGTTCGTCAGAATATTCGTCGGGCTCTCCGAATAGTGCATCGGCATCCAGATCACCCCCGACGCGATCTCGGTAATTTTTGCTTTCACGGTCAGCTCGCCTCGACGCGTCGCGACTGTGACTCTGTCCCCGTCTTGGATGCCCAAGCGCTCGGCGTCAGTCTTGCTGATCTGAACGTAGTTTTCCGGCTCGGCCCGCCCCGCTTTTGTCCGACGCGACATCGTGCCCGCGTCGGCGTCCCCGGATGGTTTTCATCGGGACAGGGCCATTGCAGCCCATTATTTTCTTCCAAACGTCTATAGGTCATCCCCGCGTAGATGGGCACAGCTGATACCCCGGCAGGGTCTCCGGGCGGACCATGTCCGTCGCGCCTTGGACGTCGTTCTGGCCGCGCAAAGCGTTTAAGCCACCGCTCTTTTGCCCCATATTCCCCGTGATCATGGCCAAGTTCGCCAGGGAAAGCACATTGTCCACCCCGTTGCGATGCTCAGTTACCCCAATGACGACTTCGGTCTTGCGCGGATCTATCACGGGATGCTGCACAAACTCATGAGCAGTAGCGCCCTTGGGGCAGAGCGTGCCTTTGCTCACGGGATGGTCTTTATCAGGGGTAAGCCCAACAAGTTTGCCGCTCTCTATTTTTACGATAAGCCCACAACCGACGCCGCAGTAGGGACAGATCGTCTTTACTTCGCGCATCGTCCTCGACCTCCTGGCACTCTTAAAACTGTATCCTATCATGCCCTTGCCCTCAAGACAAGGGCACCGAGAGACAACGCTTGCACGCGCAGACAAACGTTTCTACAATGGCACGGAATGGCTCTTATCACTTTGCTTAGCGATTTCGGCTCGGCGTCGGGATACCCGTCAGCAATGAAGGGCATTATTGTGCAGATCTGCCCGACAGCACAGCTGGTGGACATCAGTCATGACGTCGAGCGCCACCATATCCGAGCCGGGGCTTTTTTGCTCTGGATGGTCGCGCCCTATTTCCCTAAAGAAACTGTGCACTGCGCCGTCGTGGACCCCGGAGTGGGCACTGCCCGGCGCGCCTTGGTCGCCTCGTCAGGAGGGCAGTTCTTTGTCGGACCGGACAATGGGCTCTTAATCCCGGCAGCCCAACGCTTGGGCGCACCCAAAATCTATAGCATCGAGCATGAAAAATACTTTCACACCCCGGTCTCGCGCACCTTTCACGGGCGCGATATTTTTGCACCAGTCGCGGCCTATCTGGCCAATGGCCTCCCCCCAGAGCAGCTGGGGCCGCCCGTGACCGACTGGGTCAAGCTCTCCTTCGGCCAGGGCATCCGCCGTGGCCCTATCTTAGAAGGGGAGATTATCTACGTTGACTCGTTCGGGAATGTCATCACGAATATAGCGGGCGAGCTGTTGCGCGAGCTAGCTGAGCCGGGAGTAGTCCTTGTCGTGGAGGGCGCGCGGAAGTCCGCTTCAGCCCGCCGTGCAGAGGCGTACGGGGAAGCCGAGCCACACGGATTGATCGTCACCGTTGGCAGCCACGGCCAGGTCGAAATTGCCGCCAACCGCGATAGCGCGGCACAACGCCTGCGCGCCCGCCCTGGCGAAGCCATTCTCATCCAGCGAGCATGATGCAGATTGACACGCACAAGATCTTTCGGGCACACCCTTTCGCCCGCGCGATCTTGGAGAGACTGACCGGAGCAGGTTTTGAGGCCGTCATAGTCGGCGGGATCGTCCGCGACGCCCTACGGGCACAATTCGAGTCACAATACGAGTTCGTCCCCGACGAAATCGATATCGCCACAGCTGCCCGCCCGGAGGAGATAAAAAAGATTTTTGGGAACTATCAGATCTTCGAGGTCGGAGAAGCATTTGGCGTTCTGTTAATTGCCGCTCCCGATGGCCGCACCTATGAAGTGGCTACATTTCGGACGGAGGGTGAGTACGATGGGCGCTGGCCGGGGAAGGTCGAACTCGTGCGTGGCCTAGAAGGCGACATTCGCCGGCGCGACCTCACCGTGAACGGCCTCGCAGCTACCGTCGATGGTCGAGTGATCGACCTTGTCGGTGGGATCGAAGATCTTCGTGCCAAAATCGTCCGTACGATCGGCAACCCCGACGCGCGGTTCTCCGAAGATTACCTGAGAATCTTGCGGGTGATCCGACTGGCCTGCGCTCTCGATGGAACAATTCTGCCGGAAGTGAGCGAGGCCATCCGACGCCATCGCGAGGGTTTGAGAAAGATTTCAGCCGAGCGCATCCGCGATGAGCTTTTGAGGATTCTGAAAACACCACGCGCAACACGGGGAGTGAAGTTACTAGACGAGCACGGGCTCTTAGAGGTGATCTTGCCGGAGCTGGCTCTGTGCAAAGGTGTGCCCCAGCCTGAAAAGTACCACCCCGAAGGCGACGTTTATACCCATACGCTGTTAGCATTAGAGTGCGCCGACAAAATCGTTCGCGACCCTCTGGTGAAGTTGGCGCTGCTTCTGCACGATGTCGGCAAGCCCATCGCTCTACAGAAAAACGATGGCGAACATGCTGGCGGCCATGAGGTGCTGGGGGGGCGTATGGCAGAAAAAATCTGTCGTCGGTTGCGGTTGAGCACCGATGAGATCAAACTGATAAAATTCTTAGTACGCGAGCATCTGCGCATCGGGAAATTCCCCGAGATGAGCCCTGGCAAGCAAGCCACACTGCTGAAAACCCAAGAGAACCCTGGCGTACCCTTTGAGCGCCCGACTGAGCGTTTTCCGTACTTTGCAAAACTCTTAGAGCTGATGATCTGTGACTGCGAGGCCAGCGCGCACAAGTCGTCTGGCTGGCTGCCGGTGGTGCAGCTTTTGCCCAGTCTATTGCACCGCTTAAGAGAGCTCGACGAGCGCGAGCGAGCGCGCAAATTGCTCGATGGACATGATCTGTTGAAGATGGGAATGCACCCTGGGCCGCAGGTGAAAGAGATCTTACAAGCAGTTTATGAACAGATATTCGCTGGCCAGATCACTACCCGTGAGGAGGCCCTGGAGGCTGCTCAGCAATTGCTCAACAGAAGCTCGTTCGGTTCATAGCACGTGCGGGCTTTCTATATTATATAAGCAAAGCTCGTTCTGTTGTGTTTGAATGGGCGATGTGTTGCTTGGTATAATATCTTGCAATGACAGAAGAAAGGGGACCGGGTCAGTCCTTCTCAGTGATAAAGTCCCCCATTCCTCTCACCACCCTAAGAAGGACTACCCGGGCCCCACTTCTGGTTTGGCTTGACGACCATTACTGAAAAGCGTGTTTAAGAGATGGACCAACCCCATACCGATGGCAGTTCCCAGTGCCACCCCTTCCATGCTGCCTTCGAACTTCGGTTGCGTATAGCCGCAGTTCGGGCAGTGAAGATAGGCCTTCCCCGTGTCATCCATCCTGCGGAGGTTCAGGTCATCTTTGCAGATGGGGCACTTCGTCGGCTGCAGAACCGAGTCTGGGAGGCGGCCCACCCCCTTGCGCATGAGGGCCAGCTCGGCCTCTTTGGCGTTGATGTACACCCAGGCCGGTACTTTGATTGTCTTATAAGCTTCTGGGTCTCTATTGATCATGTCTCTTCACCAAGGCTACCTTGCAAGAAGAGTAGAATTATAATCATTGTGTTATTCTACCCGTAGTTGAATTATAAACTTTTTCTACCCACTTGTCAAGTCCACCCGCGCGTCTATCAGAAAGATCAGAACCTATAAGGGGTTTTATGTTTTTCCGGTGTCGCTGGACATCTGACGGAGCTTCTCTGACAGCCCCTCATAGAAGCTCACGAACGACAGCGCCCGGTCAAGCTCGATCCAGGCAACGGTCTCGATCTCATCAGGTGCAGGGTGAAAGCGTTCGTGTGTAAGCTGGGCTTCGTAGAAAAACGTGTGCCAGTGATAGCTAGTTGTCCGCCCCAGACGCGACTCAGTCCCAAGAAATCTCACAATCTGGCAGGGGACGCCAGTCTCTTCGATGGTTTCACGCAGCGCCGCTTCTTCCGGGGTCTCCCCATACCCGACAAATCCCCCCGGCAGCGCCCATTGCCCGGCGTTGTAGCCGCGCTTGGGCTTGACCATCAGAATTTTGCTCTCTTTGACGATGATCGCTTTGGCCGTTAGGCGAGGCAGACTAGTACTGACTGCCAAGCGTACGATGGGCAACGCTTCGTCAAGAGCGGGAATCTTCTCTTTGGGCCACCAATCTTCGGGGTGTGTCTCTAAGTGCGGCTTGCAGTAGTGCACGGGCACGTTCTGAAGTTGCATGGTATGCACGATCTCAAAGGCGAAGGGTATCTCAGCACGCGATGTGGGAAAGCGCAACCGCCCGGCGTCGTCAATCAAGAAGACTTGGCCGTCTCGCTCCAGATAATAGTGCTCCATAAGACAGCACTAGCATAAACCATAGTGGAGCGTGTTAGCAAGCCCGTCCCCCCTTGGCCCCTTCTCCCTTGGGAAAGAGAGGGGGGCCAATGGCTAAAAAAGCGTAAACCGAATAACAAACCCCACAAAGACCAATGCTACCATGGACATCAGCTTAATCAAAATATTGAGCGAAGGCCCCGAAGTATCTTTGAAGGGATCGCCCACGGTGTCGCCGACGACAGCAGCTTTGTGCGCGGGCGAGCCTTTGCCACCGTAATGGCCCTCTTCGATGTATTTTTTGGCGTTATCCCAAGCCCCGCCAGAGTTCGCCATCAGGAGTGCCAACACAAAGCCTGTCACCAAAGCGCCCACCAGAACACCCATCACCGCAGCCACACCGAACAAGACCCCGACAAGCAAGGGAGAGATAATCGCCAAGAGCGCCGGCATGATCATCTCACGGTGCGCTGTTTTCGTCGCGATCTCCACGGCCTGCGAGTAGTCGGCCTTCGCTTTGCCATCTAATAACCCGGCGATCTCTTTGAATTGACGGCGGACTTCGTTCACGATCTTCCCCGCTGCCCGACCGACCGAGCTCATGGTGAGCGCACAGAAGAGAAAGGGCAGCATTCCCCCGACGAAGAGCCCTAATAGTATATATGGATCAGAGAGCGAAAACGCTTGGTCAAGTTTGCTAAGTTCGATCTGCCGCCCAGTCAAAAGAGCTGCGGTTTTGCCCCCGAGGTCGCCTAATTGTTGGCGGATCTGATCCCGATAGTTGCTGATGAGCGCCAGGGCAGTCAGAGCAGCCGAACCAATCGCGAAGCCCTTGCCGACGGCAGCGTTGGTGTTGCCCAGTGCATCAAGCGCATCGGTGCGCTTGCGCACTTCCGGCTTCTGATGGGACATCTCAGCGATGCCGCCGGCGTTGTCCGCCACGGGGCCATAGGCATCGCTGGCGAGCGTAATCCCCAGCGTAGAGAGCATCCCGACGGCGGCCATGCCGATCCCGTAGAGCCCCATTTGCACCGGATCGAGCCCTTGCATGGCCCCAGCTGCTGTTGAAGCTGCCCAATACCCTAAAATAATTGCCACTCCGACGGTTAGGACAGGGATCGCTGTGGAGCGCATACCCGTCGCCAACCCGCTGATGATGACCGTTGCCGGGCTGGTCTGGGCTGTGGTGGAGATGAGCTGGGTTGGCTTATATTGAGAAGACGTATAGAACTCTGCCGAAAAGCCGATGACGATGCCCGCCGCCAACCCCAAAAGCAGGGCAACATACAAGCCCCAATAGCTCAAGCCAAAGAGCATCACCATAATGATAAACGCAAAAATCGCAATGAGCGCTGAGCTGCTGTAGACGCCCCGGCGTAGGGCTTTTAAGAGTTCGCCTTGGGTGGCGTCTTCGCGGGCTTGCACGAGAAAGCTGCCAAAGACCGAACAGACAATGCCCACGGCTGCAATGAGCATCGGGTACGCCATGCTCCGCATAATCCAGTATTTTTCATATTCGTTTTGATAAAACGCTGAGATGCCCAATGCGACCGCCGCGATGATAGCCCCGACATATGACTCATAGAGATCGGCTCCCATGCCAGCGACGTCGCCGACGTTATCGCCGACTTGGTCAGCGACCACGGCAGGATTGCGCGGGTCGTCTTCAGGGATGCCGGCCTCGACTTTGCCGGAGAGATCGGCCCCAACATCAGCTGATTTTGTGAAAATACCGCCGCCCACACGAGCAAAGAGTGCCACCGAGCTAGCCCCCATCGCTGACGTCAAGAGCACTTGCGCGAGATCCTTCATCACCACGCCGGCGTTCATTAAGATCACAACCCAGATGGTGATATAGAGCAACCCCAACCCAACTACTGAAAAACCCATCACGCTGCCCGCTTCGAAAGCGACGCGCAGAGCTCGGTTGAGGCTCTGTTTAGCAGCGGTGGTTGTTCGCCCGTTGCTGGCAGTGGCGATCTTCATGCCCAGATAGCCTGCCAACCCGGAGAAGGCTCCGGCAGTCAAGAAAGCCCACGGTGCCCAGGGGCTTATCAGTCCGCCAAAGGTCATAAGCAACAGAATAACAAAGAGCGCCGCTAAGAACATGGCGACCATCAGATACTGTCGTCGCAAGAAGGCTTCAGCCCCCTCGCGCACATACGCCGAGAGCTGTCGTATTCTCTCTTCGCCCTCGTCAAAACCCCTCAGACGGACGATCAAGTATCCGACGTAGCCCAGCGTCAGCACGGCGACAATCCCAGATGTGTACACTAAATCCATAATACGAAACAGACCTCCCTTAACGTGCTCGCTTCTTCTGAAATCGAGATTTCGCTCATTATACGCGAAATGGGCGAATCGGTGCAAACAGCATAAAAGCTGTAATGGGTCAAGAGATCGTTACCAGGGCCCAGGAGCCAGTCGGTAGAGATTCTATCCAACGCAATCGGGGGCAGCACGGCAAACTCCTTGGGCACTTTCACTCCCAACTGCCTCAACTTGTGCCAGGGGCTTTGGCCCTTCATGCCCTCCCCACTATGGCTGCGCTCCACGTTGTAATAGTACAGCCA
>JBBIUX010000008.1:0-48878 GCA_037440025.1 Candidatus Fraserbacteria bacterium
CATTCGCCAGCGCGCAAGTTGAGGGAGAGTCTTCAGAATCAGCCTCAACTAGACCTAAAAGGAAAATCAAGCGTCGCTAACTCTGTACGCAGGCCCAAATGAAGCTCTCGCGCTGCCCCCAGCGAGCCGAGAGCTTCTTGCCTTTAATGCAAACCCCAGCTCGTCCTGGCTCGATGACGGTGACTCCGATCTCCGAGAAGCGCGGGGCTGGTCGCGTCCGCTGCGCTTTCACTGCTGCTTCTTTCATGGCCCAGAAGACCATTAGCCCCTCCAGTTCACGCTCGACAAAGTAATGCGCCAGTTGATCGCACTCGCGCTGATTGAGCACTCTCTCTGAAAATTCTGCACGCACGGAACGAATCTTTTGCAAGTCAACGCCGATGCTGCCCTTTTCACAAAGCCCTGCCAGTCCATGTCCCCCGCTATGCGAGATCGAAAGGCTAAGACTTCCTCCACAGTCTCTTCCCTCGAGATATATTGTTGGTGCTCCGGTTTCGTTATTAAAAACTTCGATCTGAGTGAGAGAGGGCTCAAGCCCTCGTGACTCCAGAAGATAGCGCTGAACCAACTCTTTTGCGGCGAGCCGTCCCGCAAGCCAATCGTATCGGCGCGATTGAGCAGTGATTCTCTGGAGCGCAAGGGTTTCTGCAGGCGTCAGAGATACGTCAAGCTCATCAGGCGGTGCAGCAAAACAGAGCCACAGACAGGGAAACCTCAGGATGTCTGGATCACTACGTAGCTGCTCCATACACGTTAGTGCAGCTCTTTCTTCAGAATCTTGCCCACGACACTCTTGGGAAGGGAATCGCGAAATTCAACGATTGTGGGCACTTTATATTTAGCAAGATGTTCCGCACAGAACTTCTTGATTTCATCAGCACTAGGAGTGGAGCCGGATTTAGGAACAACAATAGCCTTGACCGTCTCACCGCGATAGGCGTCACTCACCCCGATCACGGCGGCTTCTTGGACTTTAGGGTGTCTATACAGCACCTCTTCAACTTCACGAGGGTAGACTTTCATCCCGGAACAATTGATCATCTCTTTAAGACGGTCTACGATATAAAAATACCCGTCGTCGTCCATACGCCCTAAATCTCCGGTGTGCAGCCAGCCGCCGCGCAGAGCCGCTGCCGTCTCCTGTGGACGATTCCAGTACCCTGCCATCACTTGAGGGCCTTGGACGACCAGCTCGCCGATCTCCCCGACGGGCAATTCACGGCCCGAAGATGGATCAACGATCTTGGCGTCGGTATCGGGCATGGGAAGGCCAATGCTCCCGGAAATTTGTTTGCCGTAAAGGGGATTACAGTGTGTCACCGGTGAAGCTTCGGAGAGGCCGTAGCCCTCAACGAGCACCGCGCCGGTCAGTTCTTCGAAACGCTTTTTGATCTCCAGAGGGAGCGGCGCCGAGCCGCTGAGGCACTCTTTGATGGAGTCGATGTGGAACTCTTTCACCCTGGGATGGTTGGCAATGGCTCCGTAGAGCGTGGGGGCGCCGGGAAGAAGCGTCGGTCGGTAACGGTCTATTGTTTTTAACATCTCATTGATCTCAAAGCGTGGAACGAGAATAAGTGCTGCGGCAATGGCTATCGGAAGATTGAGCGCCACGGTCATGCCATAGACGTGAAAGAAAGGGACAACGCAAAGAGAGATCTCATGGCCTTCGTCGGCACGCGAGAACCAAGCTCTTGTCTGCAGCGTGTTCGCCAGCAGATTTTTATGGGAGAGCATCGCCCCTTTGGGAATGCCGGTCGTCCCGCCTGTATACTGTAAAAGGGCAATATCGTCACCACGCACTTGGACTGCAGGGGCGTGGGCCGAAGCTCGCTTCAGCAGTTCAGAAAACAGATACACGTCGGGAAGCGTCGCTCGGATTTTCTTCGGGCGCTCTTTGAGCATATAGCCCAAGCGCAGAACCACCGGCAAAAACTCTTGCACCCCGGTCACAATGATTCTTTGGAGCGGAGTTTGCCCTCGCATGTGAAGCACTTTTTCATGGAACCGATCCAGGGTTACGATCGTCTTGGCTCCAGAGTCATCCAAGATCACTTTTAGTTCATCTTCGGTGTAGAGGGGGTTAGTCTGGACGACGGTGAGACCAGCTTTGAGTGCCCCGTAGAACGCGATCACAAACTGCGGGATATTAGGCAACATCAAGGAGATTTTCTCGCCAGGGTGAGCGCCGATCTGGGCGAGCGCACCTGCGAAGCGGTCGGTCAGCTCGCGCAGTTGCCCGTACGAGATGCGTTGCCCGAAGAAGATCAGCGCTGGTGCCTTCTCGTATTTTTCTGTCGAGCGATCCAAGAAGTCATAGAGTGGCTTGTCCGGGTAGGTGAGAGTGGGCGGGATATCTTCGGGGTAATGCTGGAGCCAGGGTTTGGTTGTGATTTGCATTGCTTTCACCAAAAGAATTATAAAACAAATCAGCTGGATTTTGCAAACTATTTTGACTTTCACCCCGCGCCTCAGCTAGAATCATTACTGCATGAGCTATCTCTTACGGAGGTTGGTTTATTTTTGTAGCTGCGCACTCGCCGCGACGCTCCTGGGACTGGCGATCGCGCCAGCACGACAAGCACGCGCGAACGACGAAGTGCCAGCCGAACCTGCACGATGAAAAAGAAGATTCTCTACAGCAGCGGCGCCTTCGCCACGACCCTCTCATATCAGACCTTCACGACATTCATTCTCTTCTTCTATGTAGACACGCTCAAGCTCGACCCGGCGCTCGTTGGGGTGGGGTGGGCTTTGTATGGCCTCTGGAATGCTGTCAACGACCCGCTCGCGGGGTATTTAGGGGACCGCACGCGCACGCGCTGGGGGCGGCGTATTCCGTATATAGCCTTTGGGGCTGTGCCCTTGGCGGTCTTCTTCGCGCTCCTGTGGAGCCCGCCCTTCACCAGAGAGTCGGAATGGATGTTCTTTGGCTATTTTTTGGCAATAATTTTCTGCTTTGATACGATCTGGACTTTCGTCGCGCTCAACTACACCGCGCTCTTCCCAGAGATGTTTGTGACCGTAGAAGACCGGGTGCAGGTGTCGGCCTGGCGGCAGGTCTTCAACGTTATTGGCGTCTTCTGCGCTATGGGGCTCAGTCCCGTTATTTATAGCTTATGGGGCTGGGCGACGCTGGGCTGGCTCTACGGCCTAGTGACAGCAGCCGTGCTCTTGCTGACCATCGCAGTCAGCCGCGAGCGCCCGGAGTTCAGCCAGGAACAGCCCTTGCAGCTTCTCGAAGGTCTGCGTGCGACTCTAGTGAATCGTGCGTTCGTGGCGTTCATCGGCACGTTGATCTGTATTTGGCTGGCTTTCCAGATGATTCAAGCAACGATCCCGTTTTTTGCTACTTATGTGCTGCAAATTCCCAAAGATGAGCCAGTGAAGATCTCCGCACTGCTTGCTCTCCCACTTATTATTGTTCTGCCCACGCTGCCCCTGTGGCGACAGGCTGCAGTGCACTGGGGAGCGGCGAGGGCCCTCGGATGGGCCATTGTTCTCTTCGCGCTCGCCCTGATTCCGTTGTGGGTCGTGCAGGATTTTCTTAGTGCAGTGATAGCCATTGGGTTCTTAGGGGTGGGGCTTGGAGGACTGTGGCTTTTGCCAGACTTGTTGATCGCAGACATCATAGACGAAGACGAGCTGAAGACGGGCGTGCGCCGGGAGGGCCTGTATTTTGGCATGAACGGCCTTCTCATTCGCTTGGCGTTCGCGCTGCAAGGGCTTCTTATGGGTGCTGTCTTCCACTGGAGTGGTTACCAAGCCGATCAGGCGCAGCAGACACTAGAAGCCCTGTGGGGGTTGCGTCTCTTGATCGCAGGGGTGCCCTTGCTTGCGCTGGGGATGAGCTGCCTGGCCCTGCGCTTCTATACTCTGAAAGGTGAGCACCTTGCCCTGATGCAAAAGCATCTGGAAAAACTTCATGCGCAGAAGGCAGAGCGTCTCGCTCCGAAACTATGAATCCGATACTGCAAGTTCTTTTATTCTTGCTCTTGTTGGTTTTCGGCGCGTTGCTCATGGGCGCGGCGCTGACGCCAGGGCTGGCCCTGCTATTGGCGGTCACCAACTGGACAGAAAGTTGGGCATTGTGGGGGCGAGCGCTTGTTATAGGCGCCTCGGTAATGGGCAGCTACTTTCTCTACGGCTTTACGCTGATGACCCTCATTGTTCTGCTCAGTAAGCTCATCCCCAAGCCCGGCGAGGGCGAGTACCCCTACTTTTCGGCTCCTGCCATTCTGTGGTTTTTGAACGACGCGCTGCTCTTTCCCGCGTCTAAGACATTTATAGATTTTGTGCCCCTCAGCGGGATCAATATTTGGTACTACAAGCTGTTGGGGGCAAAGATCGGTCGAGGTGTCCAGCTCAATGCCCAATTGATAGACTGTTGGCTCGTCGAGATCGAAGATTTTGCTGTTATCGGCGGCGGAGCAGTCATCGTCTGCCATGTCGCCGAGGGTGGCTTGCTCAAGCTGAAGCGCGTTGTGATCGGCAAGGGCGCAACAGTGGGGATGGGCACACTGGTCATGCCCGGCGCACAGATCGGGGAAGGGGCGCTGATTGGAGCGCACTCGATGGTGCTGACCAACAAAAAGATCCCGCCGTACACTACCTGGGTGGGCAATCCCGCCCGCCCGCTGCGACGCCGCCGTTGACCTCCCGCTCTCGAAAGCATATACTAAGGCTCACAGAGACAGGAGCTTGGCATGGTGGGCGAGCTCAAGGTTCGGGAGGCGTAACCCCAGACTTTCACATTGATTTTCCCCGACCTGTCCGATATACTGAGCCCAATGAAGACACGAATATTGCTGGCCGTCGCCGGAGTCGTAGCGTCCGACCAGGCGAGCAAGGCCTTGGTCTTGAACGTGCTGAAACCAGATCAGCCCCGAGAGATTATTGACGGTTTCTTTCGCTTAACGCTCACGTTCAATGACGGGGGGGCTTTTGGGCTCTTTCAGGGATTTGGCAGCTGGATCACGCTGCTCGCCGCCGTGGTCAGCTTGGTCATCTTGGGGGTGCTTCTCTGGAGCCCGCCGCAGCGCCTGGCGATGACAGCTGGTTTGATTGGCATCGCCGGAGGCGCCTTGGGCAATCTGACGGATCGCCTGACGCACGGGGCCGTCATTGACTTTCTTGAATTGCGATGGCGCGAGCTAAGTTGGCCCGTCTTCAATCTGGCCGATACGGCCATTGTCCTCGGGACCGGCTTGGTTCTTTTCTCTCTGTTGACTTATGAGCGCCACGGCGCTCGTGAGATGGAATGAATGGCGTCTTTATAGTCTTTGAGGGCATTGACGGCAGTGGGAAATCCACGCAGGTTCGTTACCTGCAAGGGCGCTTGCGGCAGCACGGGATAGACCCGCTCTTGATTCGGGAGCCCGGCGGTACGCCTGCCAGCGAGCACATACGCCACATTTTGCTCGACCGACCACTGACCATGGAACCTGTGACAGAGCTTTTGCTCTATGAAGCCGCGCGCAGCGAGCTGACGCGCACCGTGATCCGCCCAGCTCTTTCAGCAGGGCGCGTCGTGCTTGCTGATCGCTTCGCCATGGCAAGCGTAGCTTATCAGGGCTATGGACGGGGCCTCACGGTAGCTTTGGTAGAACACCTGAACAAGGTCGCTACAGATGGCATAGAGCCTTCTATGACGATCATTCTAGATGTCCCCGTAGAGGTCGCGTTCAGCCGCAAGCGCCGCGCCTTTGATCGCTTAGAAAGGGCCGGGCGCGAGTTTCACGAACGCGTGCGCCAAGGGTACCGTCAGTTGGCGCAAAAGACGCCCAACAGTGTTCTCCTCGACGGGACGAAACCTGCGACGGAGATCATAGAACAGATTTGGACAACGATTCAACCACTGCTGGAGCCCTACATCACGGCTTCACAGCATTAAGGGGGAGGAGAAGTACAGTATGGAGTTTTCTTGTGGACGGAACGAATTTCTCTCTGGCGTGAAAGCCGTCAGCCGGGCACTGGGTAGGGCAACGAGTATGCCGATCTTGGCCGGGCTGAAGCTGGAGACGAAGAAAAATCAATTGATGCTCTACGCGACAGACTTGGAGCGCGCTATCTGGTGCTCCGTCCCCGTTGAGAGTCGTGGCGGAGACGAAGCGATAGTTCTCAATGGCGAATTATTAGTGAAAATCGCCAATACGTTGCCCGCTGAGACATTGGAGCTGAAGACGGTCTCAGGTACAGGGAAGGTTGAAATCACCTCCGGCGGGGCGACGTTTGATCTCTTTCGGCTTTCGTTGGAGGATTACCCCGAAGTCCCGGCCTTGCCGAACAAACGCCTCTGTGTTCTGAACAAAAAACAATTGGAGCGCAGCTTGGAACTAGTGGCCTTCGCGGCATTGTCGGCGCGAGAGACGTCTAGATTGAGCCTGACGGGCGTGAACTTAGTCTTAGAGAAGGAAACTTTGAAAGTTGTCGCCACCAACGGCTATCGTTTGGCCCTCAAAGCCGAGCCGCTGGCACAACCATCACCGACCGAAGGCGAGTTCTTAGTCGCCGCCGATTCACTGCGCGATCTTGCGGGCATTTTGGCTCAGCTCGATGCCGAACAAGCCGAGCTCTATCAGTCTGAGAATTATCTCTTTTTTAAGGCCGGTTCTGTGGTCTTTGTCGGGCGTCTCATCGAAGAGGCTTATCCCGATTTTGAGAAAGTCATTCCCAAAGAGAACTCCATTGGGCTGCTGCTGGAGAGAAAACTCTTTCTCGAAGCGTTGCAGCGAGCGCAGATCACCGCTGCTGAAGAATCCGACGCGGTGATCTTGAGCGCTGAAAACAGCCAGCTCAAGCTCAGCTCGCAGGCCGCCGAGAAGGGCGAGGCGCATGAAGTGCTTGAACTGAAGAGAAAAGCTCAGCCGGTGAAGATCAGTTTTCGCGCGGAGTATTTGATCGACGCACTCAAGCGTTTGCAAAGTGACGAAGTGAGGCTTTGGCTTGCTGATGCCGAAAGCGCAGGGCTTTTAGAACCCGGCGACAGCGAAGCTGACCAGGGCTTCTTGTACGTCTGTATGCCCATCAGGATAGATTTCTGACAAATTCAGCTCAGTCATTCTTACGCTTGCGCAAAAACGTTGGGATATCCCAATCGTCGGAACGCGCTCGGTCTTTACGAATGCTGCGCTCGACCTTCTCGATCATCTCTTCGTCGTCTTCTGCGAGTACGTCAATGCCGCGTTCGACTCGTTCTTCTTTCGACAGCTCTTCGTGTTCTTTGAAGCCGGTCGCAATCACCGTGATGCGCACGCGCTCATAGCCCTCTCGGACCACCGCACCAAAGAAGATATCGGCCTGGTCGGAGAGCGTATCCCGCACCAGCGAAGCCGCCTCAGTGATCTCTTCCAGAGAGAGATCGGGCCCCCCGGTAATGTTCAAGATCAGGCGTTGAGCACCTTCGATAGACCCTTCTAACAACGGGCTGGTGATGGCGTTGCGGGCGGCATCGCGGGTGCGGTTGTCGCCTTCGCCCTCTCCGATACCCATTAACGCTGTACCGGCATTGCGCATCGTCGCTTCAACGTCGGCAAAGTCGAGATTGATCATCCCTGGTGTCGTGATCAAATCCGAAATGCCCTGAACGCCCTGCCGGAGAATGTCATCGGCCAACTCGAACGCCTTCACCAAGGGCATGTCCGGCGGAGCGACCTTGAGCAAGCGATCATTGGGGATGGCAATAAGCGTATCGACATATTGGCGCAGTTCTTCGATACCCTTCTTGGCCCGCTCAGCACGGAGTCGGCCTTCAAATGAAAACGGCTTGGTGATAATGGCGACAGTTAAGACTCCTGCCTCGCGGGCCAAACGCGCGATCACCGGCGAGGCTCCTGTCCCCGTGCCCCCTCCCATCCCCACCGTCAAAAAAACCATATCTGTGTCTTCCAAAAGCTCTGCTAACTCGGTTTCCGACTCTTCGGCAGCCTTCCGGCCGACCTCAGGATTTCCCCCGGCCCCCAATCCCGCGGTGAGTTTCGCCCCAATCTGAACAGCACGGTCGGCCTCTAAAATAGAGAGTACCTGCGCGTCAGTGTTGACGACGATCAGTTCGACGTCTTTGACTTTGGCTTTTTTCATGCGGTCGACGGCGTTGCCACCGCCGCCCCCAACTCCGATCACTTTAATCCGTGCCAATCCGTTTCGGCCCATAAAACCCCCTGTCGCCTTCTGCGGCGCTTCCAGATTCAGCCCCGGAAGAAGCGGTTGAGCCAGCGCAACAACCTTCCGAACAGGCTTGTGAAGCCCCTGTTCTGCGAACTTCCTAACCCCCAGTAGTGGGGGCGCGACTGCCCGCCAAACCGGTGCAGATACTCTTTCGATTCGACGGCGTACTTGACAAGACCAATCACTGTTGAGTAGACCGGGCTCTCCACGATGTCCCGCAACCCATGAATCCCCTGTGGGTTTCTCCCCCGCCGCACGGAGATATCGTACCGTTCTGAGACGAACTCCGCCAGCCCCTTCAGGAGAGATGTGCCGCCAGTCAAGACAATCCCCGCGGGGATGAGGTCGCGATAGCCGACATCTTCGATCTCCCCCATAGCCAAGTCAAAGAGCTCTTCTAATCTTGGTTCGATGATCTTGGCCAGTTTGCGCTTCGAAATCGTTTTCTTCTCCTCGCTGATCGTCGTGATCTCGACGCGTTCTTCCTCCGCAGCTTCATCACCCAGATATGGCAGGCCCTCTTGAATCTTGATGCGCTCAGCCTCTTCGTAGCCGACCCGCAAGCCAACCGCGATGTCGTTGGTAATATGCTCTCCGGCAATCGGCAAGATCTTGCTGAACCAAATGTCGCCGTCGCGGAAGATCGCGATATCGGTCGTCCCGCCCCCGATGTCCATCAATGCCACGCCAAGCTCCTTCTCGGCTTCGTTGAGAATCGCATGGCTGCTGGCCAACGGCTGGAGGACGATCTGTTCGACATCAATGTCGAGATTATTCACACAGCGCCGGATGTTGTGCACTGCTGTGATCGATCCGGCCACGATATGGACATCAACTTCCAGACGCGTTCCGGTCATGCCCACCGGATCGGTGATCCCTTCTTGCCCGTCAACAATATATTGGCGCGGGATGACATGGATGAGCTGGCTGTCTGGTGTGATCTGCACAGCTTGCGCTGTATCAATAACTCTTTGTACGTCATCCAATGTGATAACTCTGTTGTCGCGAGAGATCGAGACCGTTCCGGAATTATTGATACTGCTGATGTGCTTGCCAGCAATGCCAGCGTAGACACGCTCGATCTTGACATCAGCCATGTTCTCAGCTTCTTCGATAGCACGCTTGATACTGGCAGTCGTCTCGCCAATATCTACGACAACGCCCTTTTCAAGGCCATGGGATGGAGCTTTCCCCATGCCGATGATCTCGATGATACCGTCCTCAACACTGCAGACTAGAGCGACAACTTTGGTTGTACCAATGTCCAAACCGACAATGATCTCCCCCATTCCCTCATCACCATCCTCACCGGTGAGTTCGCCGGTCGGAGACAACAACCAGGCGCTCGAAACGCAGATCCACTGTCTGCAGATGACGACCCGCAAAGGCCTGCAAAACTTGCTGCAGACGTGGTAATTCTCCCTGCACGTCATAAGCATTCAGCAATACGTCAGGGCCATCACGCATGGAAAGTATCATAGTGCTCCCTTCAAAGCGCACAGCAGTTATGCGATGCAAAAAATCTCCCGGCGCGGTCATCAAGGCGTGCATAGGCACCAGAGAAAAGAGATCGGCCAAGCGCAGGCCACGCTCAGTCTCTATGGTTGCCGGCTCGACGACGACCGGCCCCCAAGACCGCTCGGTGGGCTGAAAGAGAAACCCTTCTGTGTCAAGCCAGAAAAGCTTTCCATCTTTCAGCCGGGCTACGGCCAGCGGCTCCCGTTCACTGAGCACTACGTGCACGCGCCCCCAAAGAGATCTAAAGACACGCGCTTCACGGATACCAGGGAAACGCAAAAGGACCTGCCGCGCGGCTTCTGTATCAGCCGTCAGCCAATTCATTCCGATTTGGATCGGAAATCTCTGCAGGACCGTCTCGGCTTGGATCCTCTCACCACCCTTGACGGCGATCTCTCGTATCGCTATATACTCCTGCCACGGCACTTGACTGGCTCCAACGGCACCGAGCACGAGTGCGATGACCGCTAGTATGATCACCCGCCGCACATCGTTCAGGCGACGACGGCTAGCTCCAGCTTCAACTCCACCCCACAGTATTTAAGCACAACCGACCGGGCGATGTCAATTAGCTGGAGGACATCTCGACTGGTCGCACCCCCTTCGTTGACGATAAAGTTCGCATGCTTTGCGGAAATTGTCGCGCCTCCCACCCGATACCCCTTCAACCCGGCACGGTCAATCAACTGCCCCGCCGTGGCTCCTACCCCCACCGGGTTGCGAAAGACACACCCGGGGCTAGGCACCCCCAATGGTTGGCGCAGATAGCGCCGGCGGAGAAGCTCATCCCCATCCCATGATTTCCCTTTTCCCAAAGCGAATTCTCCCTCTATCACAATGAGCTGTTCATCCCGAAACCGGCTAGACCGATAGGTGAACCGGCATTCGTCACGAGTAAGAGTAATCAATTTCCCGGCGAAAGTCAATGCCCCCACCCGGGTAACCACATCGGCGATCGTTCCCTCAGGGATACCAGCGTTCATTACCAGCGCTCCGCCGACGCTGGCCGGAATGCCAACGAGAAAATCCAGATCGTGCATGCCGAGCGAGCGCACCTGTGAGATGAGCCCTGCCAAGCTCGCCCCAGCTTGGGCACGCACAGTGTTTTCTCGCCATTCAATGCGCCCAAAAGCCGGCCCAAGCTTGATCACGATCCCCCGATACCCTCCATCACTGAAGAGCACGTTGGTCCCATTGCCCAAGACTATCCACGGCAGATCACGATTTTGCGCCAATGCGAGAGTTTCACTGATATCATCCAGCGAAGCTGGAAGAACGAAATAGTCTGCCGGCCCACCGATCCGCAATGATGTGTGCCGAGCTAACGACTCGTGCACTTTCACGATGCCACACAGACGTCTTTGCAAATCGTGCTGAAGGCTCTCACCCCGTCTGCTCCCCTCTTCCTCAAAGGGGAGAGAGCATGGGGGAGAGAGCCCATCACGAGTCTTACTCTTCAGAAGTCCCATAAGTATTTCTCCAGTTCCATCGTTGAGCAAATTGTCGGAGTTCCAAGCCCAAATCTCCTGCTCCGAAGCCGATGATGAAATCACCAGGACGCAAAAATTCTTGTAATTTACGGGTAAAGCCCTCCCCGCGCGGCAGATAGGTGACGGCGTTATGCCGACGGCGCAGAGCCCCGAGAATGAGCTGCACATCCACTCCAGGGATGGGACGCTCGAAGGCCGGGTAAATATCAGTGAGGATGACCATATCAGCCAGATCAAACGAAGTGCTGAAATTCCGTCCCAAGTAATAAGTACGCGTGAAACGATGAGGTTGGAAGAGTGCAATCACCCGCAAGGGGTGCCAGCCTCGGCGAATAGCATGAAGATTTGTTTGGATCTGCTCAGGGAGATGCGCGTAATCGTCAATGAGCGTGATCCCGTTTTGGACTAGTACTTGGAAGCGTCGCTCCGGCAAGGCAAAGTCTCTCAGATGTGCTACCATATCGGCGAAAGATAGACCGAGCTGCCGTCCGACGAGGAACGCCGCCAACGCGTTGTAGACGTTATGGATTCCTGGCAAGGGAAGCTCAGCATGCCCAATGCGCCGACCGCGCCATGAGATTTCGAACGAGGTGTGAAATTGATCAAAGTTCACATTATAGGCCACCAAATCAGCAGGATGCTCAATACTGTACGTCAGCGTGGCTGGCAGCGGCTCGATGACGGCCTGGCGTGCCCCCGGGTCGTCCGCACAAGCGACGCACAGTTCGCTCTGGCGGGCAAACTGTGTAAAACTTCCCCACAAGGCTTTTTCGCTGCGATAGAAATTCAAATGATCCCGACCGATGTTCGTGATGACAGCGATCTGGGGGTGAAGCTTCAAAAAGTGCCCATCGCTTTCGCAGATTTCTGCAACGAGATGCTCGCCCATACCCAAGCGCGCGTGGGTACCCAGTGTTGGCGATGCTGCCCCCATGACAAAGGTAGGATCAAGCCAAGCACGCTCTAACAGAGTGGCGATCATTGCTGTGGTGGTCGTCTTGCCATGGGTGCCGGCGACACCGATGGTATGAAAAGACGCTTGTGCGCTAGATTCTCGCTTACGCTCGAATTCAGACATTAAATCGTGCAACAGATCGAGTCGGTGCAGAACCGGCAAGCCCAAGCGGCCTGCCTCAAGCAATTCGGCATTATCCGAAGGGATGGCAGAAGAGACGATCACATGCATCGCATTCTTGAGATGCGAAGCCGAATGCCCCAGCGCCACCGGCACGCCGAGAGCACGCAGCGCGCGGGTGTGTTGGTTCTCCTCAATGTTGGAGCCAGTTATGCGAAATCCCAGCTCACGGTAGACTTTCGCCAAACCGCTCATGCCATCGCCACCGATACCGATAAAGTGCAGTTGTGTCGTTCGCTGATTGCGCATCGAGAAGCACCTCGTGAAGAATATAGATGAGCGCCTGGTCGCCATTTCTTGCAACGTTCTGGCGCTGTAAAGAGACTGCTGTCTTATGAAGAGATTCGGCAACCGCCTCAACCAGCTTGTCTGGGCTGAGCTGCGACTCTGGCAAGATGGGAAAACATCGGCCGGATTGGACCAGTTGTTGAGCATTCGCTGTCTGATGGTCTCCTGCTGCGTCTTTCCAAGGCACGATTATGGCAGGTTTACGTAGCGCGGCCAGCTCTGCCAGCGTCGTTGCACCTGCGCGTGAGATCACCAGATCAGCGGTTGCTAAAGCCGTACCCATCTCGTGAATATAAGGGACAAGCACCGTACGTACGCCACCATCGTCGCAGATGGCCCCTTGGTCACCCGTAACAACGAGAAACTGAACTCCTTTTATTTTTATGTGGTACCGCATCGCAAGCACTCTCTCGGTCAAGAGGCGTGAGCCACGACTGCCTCCCAAGACAAGCACGGTCTTCACTCCCGGCTGCAGGCCGAAACGTTCTGGGTCGGGAGTTGCCGAAAGGATCTCTGGGCGAACGGGCAGGCCCGTCACAGTGAGCTGGCGGGCCCTCAGCCAGCGGGCTGTCTGGGGATAGGTCAAGAATACTGTTCTTGCAAAAGGCGCAAAGAACCGCGTAACCAGCCCCGGAAAGAGATTCTGTTCGTGCAAAAAGATGGGGATTCCGAAGACAGCCCCCCACAAAAGAGGCCCAAAAGAAGCGTAGCCGCCGACACCGATGATACTATTGGGGCGCACGGTCAGAATAATATAAAACGCTTGGCAAAGCGCGATAGGCAGCAGGGCCAGGGCAAGCAACGCCCAAAAGAACCAGAAAGGACGCTGGCCAGGGCGGGCAACCCCCCGAACGCACAGACTATAAAACTCGATCCACGAATACCGCGGCAGAACCCGAGTTTCGAGTCCGTAGCGGCTTCCCACGTAAACGAGCCGTACACTAGGCTCTGCGTGCCGCAAACCTTCCAGCAAAGCCAGCGCGGGGTAGAGATGCCCCCCCGTCCCGCCCCCACAGACGAGAATTTTCTTCATGCAAACCCTTTCTGGAGATATTGAGCAAAATACCAGCCATAGCCAATGAGACGATCAACGAGGACCCGCCATAGCTGATGAACGGCAGCGTCAGGCCGGTGACGGGCAGAATTCCTGTAGCGACGCCCAGATTGATACACGCTTGCACAGCGAGTGTGAATGTAATGCCAGACGCCAAGAGCATTCCAAACCGA
The DNA here is from genome assembly GCA_037440025.1 of Candidatus Fraserbacteria bacterium. Classification (GTDB taxonomy): domain Bacteria; phylum Bipolaricaulota; class Bipolaricaulia; order RBG-16-55-9; family DRXL01; genus JANXCC01. The sequence continues at coordinate 13,822 of JBBIUX010000008.1, forward strand.
TCAGGTGCGCGCGACGCGATGGTGTACCCTAACCAAGTGAGATAGACAAAGAGCCCCACTATCAAGAGCCCGCCCACTAGCCCCAGCTCCTCCCCAAGAACAGAGAAGATAAAGTCGTTATACGGCTCTGGAAGGAAGAGCAATTTCTCTCGACTCCCGCCCAAGCCCCGCCCGAAGAGCCCTCCCGAACCGATGGCCGTCAGCGACTGCACCAATTGATAGCCCTCTGTTGTGCTATATCTGAACGGATCTAAAAAAGCCAAGAGCCGCCCGAAGCGATAGGGAGCGCTGATCAATAAGCCGGCGAGCACGGGCACGGCAGCAAGAAGTACCCCGAACAGATGAGACAGTCGAGCTCCCCCCATGAAGAGCATAGAAAAGACTATGAGAGAGAAGATAAGCGCCATGGCAAAATCTGACTGCTTGAGTGCCATGAGTGCCGCGGCGGATGCCAGAACCACAGAGGGCAGGACTCCCTCTGAGAAGCTCTTTAATCGTTCTCCCTTGCGGACGATCGTGGCTGCCAAGGAGATCACCAAGGCCAGCTTTAAGAACTCCGTCGGTTGGAGCTGGAACGGGCCGGGGAGCCGCAGCCAGCTCCCGCGGGTGCTTAATCCGGGGATGAGCGTCAGGGCAGTCAGCCCGAGGGTGGTGAGCAAGACTATATGATCCATCTTGAGGAAGACGTGATAGTCCAGACGCCAGCACGCCCAAAAGATTATCAAACCCAGGGCAAGCGAGATGAGGTGTTTGACCAACAGATACGAGGGCTGCTCATAGCGGATGGCAGCGGTGGGCAGGCTGGCGCTGGCAACCATGATCACACCCAGCATCGTCAGCGCGAGAACCACCGTGACCAGCTTCGACGTGCCCACGTGCGCACCTCCCTTACCGGCCTCGCCTTTGGCGGGAAGCGATGGCCCCGACCGAGCGTTTTCTGTTATACGTGATGGGAAGGCTCTTCTGAAGGACCCCTGTCGAGGCCTCTCTGGCGTTTTGTCTCGGCGTGTCGGGACGGGTGTCCTCGACCAGCGCTTGAAGCTCTACAGATTACATAGAGGCGGAAGAAGCGTGCTCAGTGCGAGCGAGGACAGCTTCCCGAAAGGCTTGTCCCCGCTCTTCGTAGTTGGTAAATCGGTCAAAACTGGCACACGCCGGCGAGAGCAGACAGGTCGCACCCGGATACCAAAGCGCACGCTCGACCGCTTCAGAGAAGTCTTTCACGAAAGAGAACCGCGTGATCTGAGCTGCTTGCAAAGCCTGCGCGATCTGCGGCGCTGCCTCCCCTATTAAAAGAATCTCACAGATCGGCTTTGATCGGAGCGCCTGTGCCAACGGCGCAAAGTCTAGATTCTTATTACGCCCACCTAAAATCAAGACTAACGGCCCCTCAAATGCCTCAAGAGCAGCAAGCGTCGCATGGATTGTCGTTGCCTTGGAGTCGTCATAGAATCTCACGCCGTCAATCTCGGCAACGAACTCCTGGCGATGGGGCAACTGCAGTGCCTGGAGAAACTTGTCGCCAGGAGGCGTTACAGTTGGCTCGAAGACCCGACAGGCTGTGAGTGCTGCCGCAAGATTCTCTTTGAGGTGCACGGCAGCCTTGAAACCTACTAGTTCAGGGAGAGAGTCATTATAATAGAGCAATCGAGAGCGCGGAGCCACCGGAAGCTGAAGCCCACGCGGAAGCACGAGAAAATCACCTTCGGTCTGGTTCTTAAAGAGACGACACTTCGCTGCATAGTAATTTTCTAGATTCCCGTGACGATCCAGGTGATTCGGGGCGAGGTTCAGCAAGACCGCCACGCGCGGTCGGAAGGTGTGAGTAGATTCCAATTGAAAACTGCTGATTTCAAGGACGACAATCGTCTCGCTGGTTACCTCCCCGAGCCGGGCAATCAGCGGGACTCCAATGTTACCTGCGCTTACGACCGAGTGTCCCGCGGCACTGAGTAACTGTTCTGCCAGCTGAACAGTCGTGGTCTTGCCATTGGTGCCCGTGATGGCAATGATTTTCTCTGTGGGGCATAGCCGGTAGGCCAACTCGATTTCGCCCCAGACGGGGATATCTTTGCTCAACGCTTGCTGAACGATCGCTGTCGAGAGGGGAACGCCGGGGGAGAGGATGATGCATTGGGCATGAGCAATGGCTTGCTCGGTATGACCGTTCTCTTCGAAGGGGATGCCGAGTTGGGTGAGTTCGTGACGAGCGCGTGAACTGAGAACGCTGTGATCACTTACGAAGACCCTCGCGCCTAGATATCGCAGCACTCTGGCGACCGCTAGACCGCTGCGCCCGGCTCCCAGAACCGTAACGGACCGCCCTGTAAGCAAGAGAGCCTTTTCTTTATCTTTCACAGCTCTATACTAAGATCGTATAGCAGCAGCCCCAAGGAAGCAGGGGTAATGCAAATGGGGAACTTCAGGACAGACTCTTGTGACGACTCACCCGGCTAAAGCCGGATGCTTCTCAGGGCTGAGCCTGAAGGCCGCGTCGTCAAAGGAAGGTTCGAAAGTTCGAAGGTTCTGAACTCGTGAACCCGCGAACTCTCCTATGGACTCTGTTACTCCGTTGTCTCCATACATTCAGCCAAACGGTTCTCCAGGACTTGATCACGCTGAAAATTCTCAAGCCGTAAGAAATACTCAGCTGTCTGTACCAATGCCGCCTGCGGCACCAGGCCAACGATCTCACTGCCGATCACCGGGACACCCCAACGATCTGCCTCGCGTCTGACGAGCTCAAAAACTTGATAGAGCGGGGTTTTTTCAAAATTGGTCAGGTTCATCGAGACTTGGACGATCCCCCGCTCCTCGAGGGCAAACCCAAGGGCCTTGACATACCGAAGACCTCCATCGGAGCCGCGCACAGCTTTCGCGATACTTTTTGCTATCTCTAGATTATTGGTGCCTAGATTGACGTTAAAAGCGATCAGCGGGGGACGGACGCCAACGGCGCTGACGCCCGCCGTCGGATGGACGACCTGGTCGCCGAAATCCGGGGCCCAGTCAGGCTCTTGAATCTTCTTTGGGAAATTTTCGAACTCCCCCTTGCGGATGGCAGCCAGATCGCGCCGCTCCGGCCGGGCCGCGGCCTCTTCGTAGAGATACACTGGGACTTTGAATTTCTCCCAGATGGCTTGGCCAACTCGTCGGGCCAGTTCGACGCACTCGGCTTTGGTGACACTGCGCAGTGGCACAAAAGGAATGACATCGACCGCTCCCATACGCGGATGTTCCCCGGTGTGCTTAGTGAGGTCAATCAGCTCTACAGCCTTCTCCATCAAGCTCAGAATAGCACCTTCGACGGCTTTCGGCTCACCAGCAAATGTGATCACCGTACGATGATGATCGGCATCTGGGTCTACGTCGAGCAGGAGCACTCCGGGGGTGCGACGCACAGCTTCGACCATCGCTTCGATGCTGGTGTGATCTCGCCCTTCGCTGATATTCGGCACACACTCAATGAGAGGCTTCACTCTGCAAGCTCCTTTGCGCCATCGGTGGTAACCACTGATACCGTCGCCTCGGCGATCGGTATTCCGTCGACGCTGGCCCAGGCACGGGCACGGTAAAACCCTTCTCGTCCACGCTCCAGCTCGGCTTCATAAATAATCTGATCTCCCGGCTCTACAGGCCGACGGAAGCGTGCTCGATCCACTCCGACTAGATAGCCGTTCTGTCCCGGCTTCTCCCGACTGACAAGCAGTCCTACAGTCTGAGCCATGCCCTCTAAGATCAGGACCCCTGGCATAATGGGCTGCTGGGGGAAGTGTCCCACAAAGAACGGCTCATTCTGGGTGACGTTTTTCAACGTCCGCACCCGCCGCTCGCCCCACTCCAGCACTCGATCCACCAGCAAGAATGGGTAGCGATGGGGCAAGATGCTCCGGATCTCGTCCCCGCCCATGCCGCACTGCCTTTACTGTCCCTGATTGAGGATCTTTAGTACATCGTACGTGATATCTTCTAACGCCTTAGGGTTCGCATAGAGAATGACATCCTTGCGCTGAGTAACCCAGTGATAGCCCTTCTCTTTGGCTAGCTGCTCGATCACTTTGATCATCTCGCCTTGAATTTGCGAGGTCAGCTCCAAGTCGAGACGTTGCAACTCTTGCTGGAGGCGTGCGGCCTCCCGCTGGAATTCAGCTTCGCTGAGAAGCCCCTTCTTAAACTTATCTTGAAGTCCAGTGAGCTCCTGTTGCTTTTTCTCAGCTTCGACACGGAACTTTTCCACGGCCTCAGTGGTGCGTTTGTAATCTTGAAAGACCTTTTCGGCGTTGATATACGCAATACGTAATCCCGCGCCACCTTGAGCCAGTTGCGCTTTGAGCTCCTTGACCTCGTTTTCTAGCTGGACTACCCTCGCTTTCAGATCGTCCAGATTTTGTGCGCCCCCTGGCGTCTGGCACCCTGCTAATAGAAGCATCGTCGCTAGGAGCCCCAGTGCCATCCATAGCTTTTGCATTGTCAGATCCTCCTTTAGTGATAAAGTTATGTATGTTTGATGGTACAGGCCTTAGAACATCGTTCCGAAACCGAACTGGAAGACCGGCGCGATCTGGAGACCCGTCTCGAAGAACGGCCAGGCCAGGACAAACCGCACGTTCCCGATGAACCCGGTCACCAGGCGCATCTCAAAGCCAAACGATTGCCGCCATCCCACCCCCTCAGCCCATCCGGCATCATAATAGAAGACGCCCCAGATGTTCTCCGCCAACTCCATGCGATACTCAAGGTTGGCCAGCCCAAACTGGGTAGTCAATTGCGTGCCCCAGCCGCGCACGGTCGTCACCCCGCCGAAGCCGAAGCGCTCTTGCGAGGGCAGCGCCAGCCCCAGAGCCCCGTAGAGCCGCACGGAGATCGTCTGGCGCTCCAGCGTCCTCCAATGGTGCGTCCAGATCCCTTGAAGCTTGGTGAACTCCGTGCCCACGGCGAATCGGCCCGCCTGTTCCCCCATCAGCATCCACTCGCCCCCGGAGGTGGGGAAGATCGGGTTATTTCTCGTGTCCCGCACGATGTCCATGCCCACGGACATAATCAAGCTCTTCTCGTTGATGGGTTCCGCCTTCCAGATGTTCTCATGCCGGAAGCGCAGCGTGAGCGTGAGATCAGAGAACACGGGGTAGCTCACGGCGAACGTCGCACCCGATTTGGTCATCGAGTGCGGTTGGGGATCAGTCTGCTGTTGTGTGTTATTAAACAGCGAGATCTCGACAGAGTTGTACTCCTTGAAGTACCCACTGGTCTTGTAACCGATACTGTAATTCAAAACTTCCCTTCCAACCAAACCGCGATCTAACGATAGGTCCACGTCCTGGGCAGTTCCTAATATATTCTTCCAGCCTAAGCTCACTTGCCCCACGAGCCCCACTTGGGGATTGTAGCTCACGCCGCCCTTGACATTGCCGAGCTGGTCTTCTTCAATGACGCTGACGAGCAGCTCGACCTCTCCGGTCGTCGCATCGAGCACTTTAGGCTGCACGTTGACACCGTCTTGCTTGAAATACCCTAATTGCAGCAAGTTGCGGAAGCTATCGCGCAAGGGGTTCTCATTGACCAAATCCCCCTCTTTGAGGCGCAACGCCTTGCGAATGACGAGCTCCGACGTACACTGTCTGGGGAATTCTATCACGTTGGGAATGATCACGGACTTCAACCCCGGTTTGCACGAGTTGGAGATCGTGACTTTCGTGATCCTCCCCTCAGTGATGCGTACGGTCAGCACGCCGTCAGCTAGAGATTCTTTCACGAAATTGACCAACAGATACCCCTCAATGCGATAGATATCAAATACTCGTTTGAGCGTCGTCAGCAGCACAAAGTTATTTACCGGTCCTTGAGGGAGCTGGCCGATCAGGGCTTGCAGACGCGCCGTCGGATAGACCGTCGCACCGCTGAGCCGAATAGAACGAATCTCTGCAGGTTCATCTAAGAGACGGCGCTCTTTCAAATTCCAGATGAGTTTCAGGGAGTCCGGTTTGCTGCCCTGCTCGACTCCTAAGGTGTTTTCGTCTACCTGGTGAAAGTAAACGGAGCGATTTAACGCTTTAATAGCCTCTTGGATCGGAGCGAGCTTTACGGGTTCGCCTACAGGCAATCGCACCATGGGGTTGACCAGCGATTCCGGGACTTCTTGCAGTCCGCGGATTTCGAACGCCTCGAGCTTACCCTCCACAATCTGAATGGTGAGAAGCTGTTTCTCGCGGTTGAAGACCGGGTCCACGCCGATGAACGTGTACCCCTTCTTGAGATAGAACTGCGTGATGGCGCTCTCGATCAGCTTGTCGTCGAACCATTTCATGTTGAGAGGCTCATTCTCCTCGATCTTGGCGTCGCGCAGTGCGTCAATAAGCTCGTCACGGCGCGCTAGTCTCAGTTTATAGGGAAAGAGCTTGATACCCCAGATGTCAATGAGATGGAACTGATAGAGCTCGTTCCCAGTGAACTCGATCTTTTTCACAGTCGGGTTCTCGACGACACGATAGATCACCCGGAGGCCGTTACTCAGTATTCGGTAATCGGCTTCGACTTTCTCAAGTGTTCCCAAGGCACGCAGGGCTTGAGCTCCCTTCTCGACATCATCGAGAACAATGCGCGAGCCAATATTGAATGGCAACGCCTCATAGATCTCGCGCCGGGTCAGCGCCTTGTTTCCCGTGATCATGACCTCCCTTACGGTATAGGCCGTCTCTTGCGCGGCCCCCAGCGCTACAGCCACCAGTACCATTCCTACCCCTAGAAGAAACACTGCTTTCATACCTCGCACTGTTACATACCTCCTTCAAGGACGTTTTCTTCGGAACTGCGATACTGTATCGCTTCTGCTACGTGAGCTGCTCGGATGCTCTCTGATTGATCTAGGTCAGCAATCGTACGGGCAACCTTGAGCACCCGGCCATACGCCCGTGCACTGAGATTGAGATGCTCAATAGCGCGCTCGAGCAAGTGTTGCGCACTCTGTTCAAGAGCACAGTACATGCGAACTTCGCGAACACCCATGTGCGCGTTGGCGAAGATCTTTTGGCCTCGGAAGCGCTCGCCTTGGATCTGCCGAGCCCGCTCCACCCGCATCCGGACGACCTCTGAGCTTTCGCCCGTGGGTTTGCCCATCAACTCCTCTTTAGTCAGTCGTGGTACCTCCACAAATATATCTATTCTATCAAGAAATGGACCGGAAATCCGCTTGCGGTAGCGCTTCACATCGAGGGGGCTGCATCGGCAGGGCTTTTTCGCATCTCCCCGATGGCCACAGGGGCAGGGATTCATGGCTGCCACCAGCATAAAATTTGCGGGAAACGTTAAAGCTGCCGCAGCGCGCGAGAGGGTGATCGCGCGCTCTTCCAAGGGCTGGCGCAGCGTCTCTAAGACGTCGCGCTCGAACTCGGGAAGCTCGTCTAAGAACAAGACACCGTGATGAGCTAAACTGATCTCGCCGGGGCGGGGCTGGCCGTGCCCGCCGCCGACCATACCCGCATAGGAAACCGTATGGTGTGGAGCACGAAAGGGTCGAGTCAGCACTAAGGGGCGGTCAGCAGGCAGTAACCCCAGAATACTGTAGATCTTCGTCACTTCGAGAGCTTCTTCGAATGAGAGCGGGGGAAGGACCGTGGGCAGACGCTTGGCGAGCATACTCTTGCCTGAACCCGGCGGGCCGATCAAGAGAATATTATGCCCTCCGGCAGCCGCGACTTCGAGAGCGCGCTTGGCTTGTTCTTGTCCTTTGATCTCGCTCAGATCCCAGTCGTAGAGTGGGCGGTTCTCTGCAAAGAGTGTGGGCTCCAGCGGTGTCGGTTGGAGCTGAAGCTCGCCGTTGAGAAAGGAGATCGCCTGTTGCAAATGGTGAACTGCATAGACACCCAGTTGAGAGACAACCGCGGCTTCCTTCGCGTTGCCTGCCGGAACGATGACGCCCTTCATCGTGTGTTTGCGCGCGGCCAGCGCGATGGGGAGCACGCCTTTCACGGGACGCAATTCCCCATCGAGCGAGAGCTCTCCCAAGACTAAAAGCTCTGCCAAACGCTCGCCGGAGATTTGTCCAGTCGCAACTAAAATAGCCAAGGCCACGGGGAGGTCAAGTCCGACGCCCTCTTTGGGCAGATCAGCGGGAGCTAAATTGACCGTGATTCTCTTGGCGGGAAAATCGAAGCCCGCGTTTTTGAGGGCGCTGCGAATGCGCTCGCGGCTCTCTTGCACTTCTTTTTGGGGCAGCCCGACGATAGTAAAGCTTGGCAACCCCAGCGCGATGTCGCACTGGACTTCGATCAGTTCGGCGTCAATGCCGACGACGGCACCGCTGATGGTTTTCGCGAACATAGGCGCTCGTAAATCGTCTCTTTCTTACTTAAGAACTAGGTATAACACAAACTGGGGTCGTTTACAAACGCCCAGGGAATGAACTTGGGTTCATTGTCACCGATCCCTCACGCGCTGCAGTTCGAAACCGATCACGTCTAACGGCGTAGGGTCAGCATACGCGGGAGCAGTCTTATTCGAATAGTACAGGCTCATGACCAAGCCTTTGAGGCCAAGCTCTACTACGCGAAGCGATGCTCCGCGTCGGGTTTGGCAAAGCCAGAGCACCCCCTTCAGAATCACGCTCGGAAGGAGCGCGCATACTCTCAAAAGGATTTTGAGACTCCTGCGATCATGAACATCCATAACAAACAAGAGATCATCTACGAACTGGACGCACCCCGTCTGAGAGAATGAAGGGAATTCGTTATCCCCGGGGAGCATGATATCCCCGATCTGGGTGAGAGCTGCAAGCTCTCGTTCGCTCAGAAAACGCGAAGACACGCGCGTTTGCTTTGACATGGTTCTAGCCCTTCAAGATTTCTTGGCTAGCCCTATGGCTGAGGGCCATGATGGTCAGCGCCGGGTTGATCCCCGGCGCAGCCGGGAAGACGCTCGAATCAGCGACGAAGAGATTAGCAAACCCGTGGAGCTGAAAACGCTCGTTGACCACGGAATCTTTGGGATCAGCACCGATGGCGCAGCCGCCCATCAAATGGAGCCCCAATCCCAGGGGAGAGACAAGCACCTCATGGGCTCCGACGCTCAGCAAGACCTCTCGCACAACAGCAAGACCGGCCTGACGCCGCCGATAGTCTTCGGCACGGAGATCTTTGTGAATTACGAGGCGTCCGGTGCGATCCAGCTTCAGCTCACCGGGGGAGGCATCGCGCACGGCGACTTCCATACAGCCCATAGAGCGATATTTTTTCATCACAGCGTGGTGGCGCGGGCCAAAGCCGGGCAAGAGCATCGCTACCCCAATGGGCGGCGCGAAGACATTCTCTACCTTAAAGCCCTGCTGTCGGAAGCGAAAGTCGTCGGACTTGATTACCTGAAAGGCTCCCTTGTGGGCATCCACGGGCTCGTCAAAAAGCCCAAAGACCATTTGTTGCGGATGGCAATAAAAACCCCGCCCCAAAGCGGGTAGTTGGGGCTTGAAGCCGGAGCGCCGCAGCAGCGCCGTGGTGCCCAAAGCCCCCCCGGCCAAGATCGCTCTGGGAGCTTTGATTTCCTTAGGACGGTCCCCTTGCACGCCGAAGACTTCTATCTGATCTCGCGAAGCCTCGAGACGCTCCACATAAAATTCGGGCCAGACTTTTAACCCCGCTTCGCGGGCCCAGCGGATGAATGTGATGAGCGTGCTCTGCTTGGAGTCACGGTGGCACCCCCCTAGACAGGCCATACAGTCGTTGCCCTCGTCGAGCTTGCAATCGGTCTGACCCCTTCTGAGTGGCACCCAGCGATAGCCCAGCTTCTCAAAGCCCTCGCGCATGAATTGGGCGTTGCGATTGAAGTGGCGCTCTGGGATCTCTTGAATACTGAGCTTGCTCTCGATCTCGTCGTAGTGTGGGGCCATCGCTTCGCCGGTGAAGAACTGTATGCCTGAGACTGCTCGCCAATCATGCCAAGCGATGTCATCGAAGCGATCCAAAAGACATTGATTGACGACCGAGCCGCCGCCGAGGCATTTGCCGCGCAGGAAAGCAATAGTGACGTCGGAGTTGAACTCCATCCCGCCGTTCCAGAACATTTGCGCCGAGTAGTCCATCTCGTTGTCGGGGAAGGTCGTAGAGTCAAAAGCCTTGCCTGCTTCTAGGAGCAGGCATTGAGCTCCGGCTTTGGTGAGATAGTACGCGAGCACGCCGCCGGAGGTCCCAGAGCCGATAATGATGACATCATACATTGTATTTATCACCCCAAGAAGCACTTCCCCTGCCCGCGATAGGTCGGAGCGCGTGCTTCGATCTTATCGCCGCGCACGAAGAGATACTCGTTAAAATGCTCGGCGAGTTCTCCGGCCTTGGCGTGGCGAAAGAAGACCGGATCGCCCGGACGCAGCGTCACTCCTTTGGGAACGCGCAGCGGCGTTTGCACTTCACCCGCGCCCTCAAACGCTGTGAGCTGTAACCCCGGCGGCAGATACGGCACGGGCAGACGGTCTGCCCCCGCTTGCCCCGACGCGATATACCCTCCCCCATGACAGGTCACAAAGCCCGGATCGGAGATTCTCACGACCTGCAGAGCAAAGGAGATCGCGGGCTTGAGTTTTAGGTGCGCATAGTAGTCAAAGAGATGGCTGCACAAGAACCCTGAGCCTGCCGTCACTTCAGTGAGGGCCGACTCGGCGCCGGCGAACGCGACGCTGCCCGTGCCCCCGCCATTGAAGACTTCTACAGAAAAACCCTCACGATGCAAAAGCTCTAACACCCGCTGGCGCATCTGCGCAACATATGGCCGCGAAAGCTTTTTCATCAGCTTGCGCGCGGGGTTGAGCATCGGCGAGAAGGGGTTGCTCTCGCCAACCCCGGCGATCTGCGCTTCATAGCCCATCAGCCCCAGAAGTTTCAGATCGCGTCGGTGCGCGATCTTTCGAGCTAAATCGAGAATAGCTTCTGGGGTGCGCAGGGGGCTGCGCCGCGCTCCCACGTGCACCCGCCCACCCAACGGACGATATGATAAATCTATCTCGATCACGACGGGAATAGGGCGTCCCGGCTCGCCCCGTAACGCTTGAAGATGCGCCTCAGAGTCGACGACGATCGCAACGCGACAGTTCTGACTGTTGAGCTGTGCCAAGAGCTGACAGTCTGCAGGCTGCACCGTCGGGTAGGCTACGATAATATTCGTGAAGCCCTGCTCGACCAAGAACGCTGCTTCGGCGACGCTGTAGCTTAAGACGCCCCGGATCGCTCCTTGGCCCCTCTCGGTGATATATCTGAGCAGCCAGGGGCAGCGAATGGACTTCGACGCAAGTCTGAGGGTCTTGCCGCGCCGGAGCACCTCAGCTAGCAACGTCTCTATGTTCGCATCAACGGCATCTAAGTCGACGAGCGCCAGCGGCAGACGCTCGTTTGGGATCAAGCTTCTGTAGCGTTCATAGAGATCCATATTATGCGCGGCCCTCACCCTAGGCCTCTCTCCCGACCTAACCCCCTGGCCCCCTTCCCTAAAGGGAAGGGGGGAACTCCCCCCCTCTTTAGGGGAGGGGCTGGGGGAGAGGTCAGGCAGGGTGAGGGCCTCATATTATCCAGCAAAGCACTGGGCAATCGCTCTTGCCCAATTATGCCAAGCTGTGAAGCGCCCGCCCTTGGGCCGGCCCTGCTGCTTCCACGCGGCCACGCTCCTTCTGTATTCTTGGCACGCCTTGCTGACGCAGTCAGCGATACTGACAGGATTGCCCTCAGGATCGGCCTTGAGACGGAACTGCGGCGGCCAGACAACCACACGGACGGGTTCGGCCCTCGGACTGAGCGGGTTTTGTGCGGTCGTCCCCCATAAGACCCACTTGGCTACGACAAACTCTGGATCGTAGATTGGCTCATGGGGATAGGGATCGTTCTTGTCCCGGAACTTGATCCGGCCCACCGTCCCGACATAGTCTGTTTTTTCTAGCTCTGCGACGATCTTGTCGGCGTCGGCCCCCTTAGCGCGATCTAAAGCGCCCTTCAAGATAAAGAAGGCATCATAAGTCGTGAAGGCCGTAAAGAGCGGGCGCGACGGGGGTGAATCCCCGAAGCGTTCGACATAGGCTTGATAGAATGGGCGTGTCTTAGGAGTGATGGGCGTCTCGCCGGTGGCCACGTCTACATAGACATGGCCCATGACGCGTCCCCCGGTATTTCGCCAATACTCGAACGACTGCCCCTCGGCATTGATCCCGATGATGGGCATATCTAGCTTCATCTCATAAGCCTGGCCGATCAAGGGGATTCCGGGATCGAATGCCAATACCAACATCATGGTATCGGCGTCGGTGTCGCTGACCTGCTGCAAGATCGAAGCGAAGTCCGGGTTTTGCAGGGAGAAACTAAAAACTTTGACGAGCTGCAGCCCCGCTTGGGAGAGACGCTCCTGTAAGATTCTCGAGAGATTCTGCCCGAAGGCGCTGCTCTCGGCGACGAGCGCGACTTTTTCAATACCCATATCTTTGAGCATCAGCCCTGCGGCCATGCTCCCAATGTCTTGCCCCATGACGTTGTCGTTGATCATCAAGCGAAAATAATATTTGTACTGATCGTACTTCTCTTTGACGAGCTTGTTGAACTCCGGGCTGCTGGAACCTGTATCGAGATATGGCTTGCGCAGCCGGGCCATGGAGGGCAACATGGCGGCAACAGTTTCGTCCACGAAGCCGCCGACGATGGCTACGGCTCCTAAGCTGGCCAGCTCTTCGAACGCCGCCTTTGCGATATCCCCGCGTAGCACCTCATCGTCCCGGATGAGGCCTTCCATGGTGAGCTTAGGCGGCGGGAGCTTCCCTTCGCTCACCAGCTTGTTGATCTCATCAATGGCAAGCTGGGCCCCGCGCACCATTGCCCGACCTACATCCAACAGATTCACAGGGCCGATCAACCCGACCTTGAGTGGGGCCTGTCCCCACCCCAATGTCCCACGGAAGATTGCCGTGCCCACCCCGATACCCAGGGCTTTCAAAAACGAGCGGCGACTGAGCCGAACAACGCTCTGCATACATCACACCTCCTCTTATGTGCTTAGACGTCATCGGATCGGAACGCATCTTTATGCAAGCGCAGCCGCCCTTGGGAGAGCGCCACGACATCGAAGCGAATACCTAAGCTTGTAGGATGTCGTGCCAGATAGTGCTGTGCGGTCAAGAGAATTTTATGCTGCTTCTTGTGATCAATCGTCTCTTCAGGCAGCCCGAAGAGTTCTTTCGAGCGCGAGCGTACCTCGATGAAGACCAAATAATTGCCGTCGCAGGCGATGAGGTCTATCTCGCCGCCGCGCCAACGATAGCGCTCGGCGATAATTTCATACCCCTGTTGGCGCAAGAAGTCGCGGGCTCTCTCTTCAGCTTCTTCCCCGCGCATAGTTCCCTCACAAGCTGATCATAGCTGCAAGAGACGGGCGTGTCAAATAAAAAGTCGAGGGTTCCATAGGCCGGGAAGCTCAGGGTGTTATTGGCGCGATTCTCTTCTAAGACGTCGTGATCGGGGTCTATCTCGGCTTGTGCCGGGGCGCTCGTGCTCTTGAAAATGAGCTCGGAGACTGTTTGTTGTCCGTCCCAGCGCGCTTCTACAGTGCTGCCGTCGCGCAAACGCAAGACGACCTTCACAGGCGCAATCGCCTCACCCTGACGGACAATGGTCAGCCGGGTCTCGATCTGGCCGCCTTCAAGCTGGCGCCAGCTCCCCACCGGCAGCGCAAAGTCTAGCGTCTTGACACTGCGCAGCCAGATGTCGAAGAACCAGTCCAGTTCTTGCGCAGAGATCTCTTCAGCGACGGCGATAAAATCCCGCACAGTCGCGTTTTTAAATGTGAAGCGGGCGTAGTACTCTCGCAGTAGACGATCAAAATTCTCTGGGCCGATCACCCAGCGCAGCATCCACAGAACCCCGGAGCCCTTGGTGTAGACGGCTTGGGCATAGATGTGCAGCGAGGGAAACTGATCGGCGCGTGTCAAGATAGCGATGCCCGGTTCGCGAAAGTGATACGAACTCCGAGTCGAGCTGGGTGCCCGACGCCGCTCGATCTGATAGAGTTCTTCTGAAAAAGTTGCAAACGCTTCGTCGAGCCAGGCTTCGTCCATCTCGTCATTGCCGACAGCAGCGTACCACCATTGGTGGGCCAGCTCGTGCACGATCTCTACTGTTGACCCGCCGGCGATCACCACGATCCCCGGATACTCCATCCCCCCGCCGACGGTGACCTGAGCGACGGTGACAACGGGATACGCATACGGGCCGAAGCGCCCATGGAAGAACTCCATCGCATCGGCAGAGACGGCCGCCATAGATAATCCCAAAGAGAGCACGCGCACCAGCGCGCTGCTAGAGAGCTTGGTCTCTTCGATGCGATAGGACGGCCCGGCGACCCACGCGAAGTCGCGCACGCGCTCGGCTTTGACTTTGACGATCTTCTGAGTGCCCTCTACCGTCTCGCTGAGAATGATCCCTGTGCACCCGACAACGAAGTTCGTTGGAACAGCGAGCTGGACATCATAGTTAGCAAAATCCCCATAAAACTCACCGAGCAGACTGTATTGGTCGAGATTCCAGCCCTCGTCGGCGTCGTAGACGACGACTTTGGGATACCAGAGAGTCACAGTATAAGTATTATTACGGTGTCCGCTACGCACGGCGAAGGTCGCCGCCCACTGAGCTAGGGCAGAGGGCTGCATCAAGTCATTCACAAATTCAATTTGGAACTGAATGGTCTGGCCGTCGGCCAAGGGATCTTTCAAAGCGACGCGCATCAGCGTATCTTCGACGGTGAAAGCGAGCGCTTGGCCGTTGGCAGTGATACCCTTGATCTCCATAAAAGCGTCGTCAGTGGGTGAGGCGTAGATGAGCGCCGGAGGGATACCGGCGCGCTGAAGTTCTTGCTGGTATTTGGTGTTAACGCCGCGCTTAAAGGCATTGGGGACGACGTGAAAATAGAGCTCTTTGAGGTCACTGCCGGTGCGGTTGGTAAAGCGCACCGTCTCTGTACCCGTGATGATATTTTTCACGGTGTCCAGCTGCGCGGAGATCGTATACTCGATCTCATTGGGCAGCGCCCACAAGGGTGCAGACCAAAAACTGCCAACGAGCAACCAGAAGGCTCCAAAGAACAAAACAGTTCGTTTGTGCATAATAACTCCCTTGGGTTTGCGGTAGGTTTTTATTATACTCAATAGACAGGGAGTCTGACGATGCAAGCTGTCATCCTAGCTGCTGGGGAGTCGTCGCGGTTTTGGCCGCTGTGTGAGGGCGGACACAAAAGCCTGTTCTCGCTCTTGGGCCGCCCTATCTTACACCACACTCTTGAAGCCCTCAAGCGGGCCAATGTCACGGAGATCGTTCTCGTACAGCCTCCCCATCGGGCTCTCGAAGCGCAACTTGGAGCGGAAGCGGGCATAGGGGTAAAGCTCTCGTACGTCGTTCAGCCGGAGCCGCGCGGCATGGGCGACGCCCTGACCCAAGCCGAGCCCTTGCTCAAAGAGCAGTTTCTTGTGCTCAATCCCCAGCACGTGATGGCCGACCGGATCGTTTCAGAGTTGCGAGAGCCGCACGCCGATGCGGTGCTCGTCGGCTGTGAGACGGATCGCCCTCACGAGTACGGAATCGTCCGTAGAGCGGGAAACCGTGCTTTGGGCTTGACCGAAAAACCGACGCCAGGGCAGGAACCCAGTCGAACTCGTCTTGTCGGGATTTACCTCTTGTCCAAAGCCTTTTTTGAGTATTATCGCCGTGTGGCGAAACACCCCTACGCTTTCGAAGAAGCCCTTGATCTTTTGATACGCGAGCGCACCGTGCAGTTGATAGAACTCATTGACGCCCCCCCGACGCTCAAGTACCCCTGGGATCTCTTTACTCTGGTTCAATGCTTGATGCACGAAAAAATTTCCGAGAACAGCATCGCACCCAGTGCGCAGATTCACCCCAGCGCCATCGTCGAGGGGCCGGTCTGGATCGGCGAGCACGTGCGAATCTTCGAGCACGCTGTCATTAAGGGACCCTGCTATATCGGCGATGGCTGTGTGATCGGGACGGGGTCTCTTGTGCGAGAGTACTCAAACGTAGAAGCGCACACGGTAATCGGCGCACACGCGGAAGTCGCACGCTCCCTCTTTCAAAGAGACTGCACGACGCACTCTGGGTACTTTGGCGACTCTATTTTTGACGAGGGCGTCAAGATCGGAGCGGGGACAGTGACGGCGAACGTGAGAAATGACCGGGGAGTTATTCGCCCCTGGGTGAAAGGGCAGCGCCTCGAGACAGGGTTGAAGAAACTTGGAGCCATTGTAGGACGTGAGACGCATATCGGGATTTGCGCGATGCTCATGCCGGGAGTTTTGATTGGCCCGCGCTGCGAGATCGGCCCCGGCAGCGTTGTGCGCAAAAATCTGGAGGCCGACACGCTCTATTACGCCCACCCGCATGAGCTGATACACAAAAAGAAATCTGCTTAAACAGATCGCTTTAGGAGAGGCCGCAGGATAATCGGCGTCGCAATCGTCGTGAGCAAGACGATCATGACTAAGATCGTGTACCACTCTTGAGCCAGTATCCCGTTGACCAAGCCGAAGAGCGCGAAAATTAGGCCGACTTCCCCTCGCGGCATCATGCCCACGCCCACAGCCAACCTGATCCCTCGTTGAGCACCCAGCCCACCGAGGAGTTTTCCACCGATGGCAATCCCCAGCAAGACCATCATATTCAAGAGCACGGACACTTGACTGAGCACCGTAGGATGAAGCAAGGCCCCGGCTTTGACAAAATAAAAGGGCACAAATAAGTCCACCAAAGTTTCGACTTGGCGAGTGATCTGCCGCTCTTGCGAGACATATTCCAGCATCAACCCTGCAGCGAACGCGCCGACGACCACCGCGAGCCCCAGGCTCTCGGCAAGTGTGGCTAAAGATAAACAGAAGACCAGCGAGGCGACGATGAGCATGCCACGCGTCTCCAGACGCTCTATTATCCTAAACAGGCGCGGGGCCCAGCGCACGCCGAGTGCCAAACTCAAGCCCAGCACTATGAGAGAGAGTAAGCCCTCCAAGATGAACTCCGTCCAGGCAAAGGGGCGCGCGGTCAGCCACGAGTGAAACCCTGCCAGCATCCATAAGGCCAGCAGGTCATCGAGCAACGCTGCGCCGAGGATGATCGAGCCCGTGATAGTGTGGAGTATCTTGGTTTCCCACATGAGGTGACCGCTCTTCACTAAGCTCGTAGCTGTCAGCGCTGCGCCGAGAAAGAGTGCGGCTCCCCAACTCAGCCCCATCAGGTGAGCGTAGAGCGCCGCCAGCGCCAAGGGCAAGAACATCCCTAAGATAGCGACACGGATAGCGGGTCTGCGCGCTTGAAAGAGTCGATCCAAATCGGCGACCAGTCCCAGATAGAACGCCAGCACGATGATCCCGATCTCGGCGAGAAACGCTAATATAGGGTTTTTCGGGTCGATCCATCCTACAAGATAAGGCCCCAGGATCATGCCCAGGAGCAGTTCCCCGACGATAGGGCTCTGGCCAATGCGTTCCAAGAGCACCGCCAGGAGTTTCGCGCTCCCCAGAATGACGATGACCTTCAGGGCGATCTCGGTGAACCCCGTTTCCATGAGAGCTATAGTAGCGTATGAGGCACTGCGCTTGCCAGAGAGGGCATGAATTGCTAGAATGGGTGCGGTTGCCGACGTAGCTCAACGAGGCAGAGCAACCGCTTTGTAAGCGGTGGGTTGCCGGTTCGACTCCGGCCGTCGGCTCTGTTCATCAACCAGAGATGAAATGTGCGACGCTCTAGGGTAAAATACTCTTGAATCTGCAGGGGTTCCGGAGCGGCCAAACGGGACGGACTGTAAATCCGTTGGCCTGTGCGCCTACGGGGGTTCAAATCCCTCCCCCTGCACTGTTTGCGTTAGCTGGGGCTTTTCTCTATAATAGCGTATTCACGTTGCACCTTCTCCTAGCGGGGAGGTTTTGATGCGCAGAAACGCCGGCCCGCGTAGCTCAGTCGGCAGAGCGTTACCTTGGTAAGGTAAAGGTCACCGGTTCGATTCCGGTCGCGGGCTCCAGAGACGTGCAGAAGTGCTGCCGTATTGCTGTGCTGCAGCCGACAGCAGCACTTCGGCACTACAGCACAGCAATACTTTCGGAGGAGGAAGTGTATGGCAAAAGCCAAATTCGAGCGGAAAAAACCGCACGTCAACGTGGGCACGATCGGCCACATTGACCATGGCAAGACGACTCTGACCGCAGCGATCACGGAAGTCTTGGCCAAGAAAGGCATGGCCAAGGCCCGCAGCTACGACGACGTGGCTAAGGCCAGTGCGAAACAGGGCCGCCGCGATGAGACAAAGATTCTGACCATCGCGGTCTCGCACGTCGAGTACGAGACAGAGAAGCGTCACTACGCGCATATTGACTGCCCCGGCCACGCTGACTATGTGAAAAACATGATCACCGGCGCGGCCCAGATGGACGGAGCGATCCTCGTCGTGGACGCCTCCGAAGGCCCCATGCCCCAGACGCGCGAACACGTGCTCTTGGCCCGCCAAGTCAACGTGCCCTATATCGTCGTCTTTCTCAATAAGATAGACGTCGTAGATGATCCCGAACTGATCGACCTGGTCGAGGTCGAAATTCGCGATCTATTGACCAAATATAAATTCCCCGGCGACAAAGTGCCGATCATCCGTGGCTCAGCGCTCAAGGCCTACAAGAACCCTGAAGATCCCGAAGCGACCAAGTGCATCTGGGAACTGCTGAAAGCCGTTGATGAGTACATTCCCGAGCCCGTCCGCGATGTGGACAAGCCCTTCTTGATGTCTATTGAAGACGTCTTCTCCATCAAAGGGCGCGGCACCGTCGTCACCGGGCGCGTGGAGCGCGGGCGTATCACTCCGGGCGCGGAGGTCGAGATCGTCGGCCTCATGCCTGAATCCCGTAAGACGGTGGCAACGAGCTTGGAAATGTTCAATAAGATCTTGGACGAGGCCATCTGTGGGGATAACGTCGGGGTCTTGCTGCGCGGCATTGAAAAAGACGAGGTTGAGCGCGGTATGGTGCTCGCAGCCCCCGGCTCGATCACTCCGCACACCAAGTTCGAGGCTGAAGTATACGCCCTCAGCAAAGACGAGGGTGGACGCCATAGTCCGTTCTTCACCGGGTACAAGCCGCAGTTTTACTTCAGAACGACCGATGTCACCGGCGTGGTCACGCTCCCGCAGGGGATCGAGATGGTCATGCCGGGTGACAACGTGCGCATCAGTGCGGAACTGATCAGCCATATCGCTATGGAAGAGCAGCTCCGCTTCGCTATCCGCGAGGGCGGCCGTACTGTGGGCGCAGGCGTGGTCACAAAGATTTTAGCGTAAGAGGCGATGTGCTATGCCACAAGAGCACGTGACGATGTCCTGCACAGTCTGTCGCCACCGCAACTATCACACGACCAAGAACCCGAAGAACGTGCGGAACAAGTTGGAGTTGAAGAAGTATTGTAAATGGTGCCGCAAGCACACGCCGCACAAGGAAGTCTAAAGCAAGCTGAACGCTCTAAACGGAGGCCCGTAGCTCAACTGGCAGAGCAGCCGACTCCAAATCGGCAGGTTGGGGGTTCAAATCCTCCCGGGCCTGTTTGATGGAGTCTCGTATCCGCTCGTAGTGGGATGAGAAACTTTCAGGAGAGATCATGCGAGACAAAGTGTTGAATTTCTTCCGTGAGATCCGCGGAGAGTTCAATCGCATCAGTTGGCCCGGCCGTGTGGAGATTATCGGTCTCACGACGCTGGTGATCATCATCGTAGTATTGTTGTCACTGTATATTGGCATATTAGATCTGGCATTCAAGACGATTCTCCAGCAACTGTTGAGACGATATGAGGGTTTATGAAACGATGGTATGCGATCCAGACCTATGCTGGCAGCGAGCTCAAGGTCGCAGAGCTCTTGGAGGAGCGTGTGCGCCAATTGGGGCTGGAGCGCAAGGTCGCGGCTTTTCAGATGAACGGGAGCGAAATGCGGTTCTTGGCTCCTGTAGAAGAAGTCATTACATCCAAGGCCCGGCGGGGCCGGACCGGCGAATATCGCGTGCCGTATGAGTACGAGCTGAAGCTCGAACCCAATAAACGCATCCAAAAAGGCGATATTATCGCGGTCAAGCCCGCCAGATATATGAGCTTCGATGCCACAGTCAAAAGCATCGAGACGCTCCAGCGCGTCATTGTGGAAATGAGCAATCGCAACGAAGAAGAGTATCTCATCCCCTTGGAGAAGAAGATCCGGCGAGATATCCGCACCGGCGAGAAGATCCCGCCAGCGGTGCCCCTCACGACGGACTCGGACCCAAACTTTCGCACACCTGCCGTTAAGACGACCGTCGTGCAGCGCGATCGCATCAAGCGGATGCACATGGAAAAAGAAGACGGCGAGAGCGTCACGATGCTCGTCCCGGAGAAATATCTCGTCCGACTCAAAGAAGGAGTCTCGCTGAAAAAAGGCGACTTAATCGAGAAAGAAGATAAGATCGAGTCACGCGCATCGGGGTTGGTCAAGATCAAAGAGTATAAAGATAAAAGAGTGGTGACGGTACAGTATATTGAGAAGCGCCGACTCTTCCCTGGATATATCTTTGCCCATATGGAGATGGGGCAGGATATCTTGCAGCTTCCTGAGGGGATCAAATGTCGCTTCGTCGGGAACCCGCCCTTGCCCTTGAGTGAAGAGGACATGAAAGTCGTCAAGCGCAAGGCCGGCTTATTAGAAGCGCCCAAGGCTGTCGGCCCCAAGATCGAAGTGGAGTTCGACGTCGGCGAAGTCGTCGAGATCATCGAAGGCCCCTTTGCGGACTTCACCGGGGCCATTGTCGAGCTCGACAAAGAGCGCGAGATCGCTACGATCACTGTAAAGATCTTCGGGCGGGAGACGCGCGTGGATCTGCCGTTTGAGAGCATTCAGAAGATCTAGGAGCGTGAAAGGCGATGGCTGCCAAAAAGAAGCGAGTGGCTGCTATAGTGAAATTACAATTGCCCGCCGGACAGGCGACACCAGCACCCCCGGTGGGGCCGGCCCTGGCTGAGCACAAAATTAACATCGCTGATTTCTGTAAGCGATTTAACGACGCCACCAAGAGCGAAGAGAAGGGCTTAATCATTCCGGCGCAGATCACGGTCTACGCCGATCGTTCTTTTGATTTCGTGCTGAAAAAGCCGCCGGCGGGCGAATTGCTCAAGCGAGCCGCCGGCGTGCCCTCAGGCTCCGGACAGCCCAACACCGTGAAAGTGGGCAAGATCACAAGAGAGCAGCTACGACGAATCGCCGAGATGAAGATGCCTGACATGAACGCCAATACTATCGAAGCCGCGATGAACACTCTGGCGGGGACGGCGCGCAACATGGGCATCGAGATCGTTGAGGGCTAAGGGGGACTTTCTATGGAGCGCAGCAAACGCTATCTTACGGTCAAAGAGAAAGTAGATCGGACAAAGTTCTACACAGTAGATGAAGCTGTCAAGCTTTTGAAAGAGTGTGCGACAGCAAAATTCGATGAAGCTGCCGATGCTGTCTTTCGTCTGGCCGTGGACCCGAAAAAGAACGAGCATCGCATTCGCGGGACGGTGACTTTGCCTCATGGGACCGGCAAGTCTGTTACAGTGCTGGCATTCGCCAAGGGCGAAAAACTGAAAGAAGCCCAGGACGCGGGAGCCGATTTTGCCGGCGGAGAGGACGTGGTTAAGAAAATTGAAGGGGGATGGATGGAGTTTGATCGCGTGGTGGCGACGCCCGATATGATGAGCGTCGTCAGCAAGCTCGGCAAAGTCCTGGGGCCTCGTGGGCTGATGCCCAGCCCGAAGTCGGGCACGGTGGCCGCTGATATCGGCACCGCCGTCAAAGAGCTCAAACGGGGCAAGCTCGAGTTTCGCCTTGACGAGTACGGCAATGTCCACTCAGTCTTTGGGCGTCGCTCATTCAGTGCAGAGCACCTTCAAGAGAACCTGATCGCGCTGGCGGCTGCGGTCATCGAAGAGAAACCGGCCGATATCAAAGGACGCTATATAAAATCAATCACCATCAGTTCAACGATCGGCCCTGGCATTAAAGTAGACCCTGACGACGTGCAGAAGCTCGTCGCAGCGAAGCAACTCTGAGCGGAGGACTTTCTATGGCAACGGCAGAGAAGGAACAAGCAGTCAGTTTGCTGGAAGAGCGTCTGAGGAAATCGAAAGCGTTAGTCTTTTCGGATTTTCACGGGCTGAACACCTCCGATATGGTCGAGCTGCGACGCGAGTTTCGCAGGAATGGGCTGGAGTACCGTGTCGTCAAAAACACGGTAGCGCATCTGGCAGCAGAGCGGGTCGGCATCAAAAATACCGATGCCTACTTCAGGGGGCCGACAGGGCTCTGTATGAGCTATGACGATCCGGCGCTGGCTTTCAAAATCTCTCATGCGCTGACGAAAAAGTTCGAGCACTATAAGATCAAGGGCGGCGTGATGGAAGGCGTGGTGGTCAGCGCCACAGAGGCTGAGCAGTTAGCACATCTACCCAGCCGTCACGAATTGCTCGCTATGATGGTCAACACACTGCAAGCCCCCATCCAGCAGTTGGCGAGCGCGCTGCATGCCGTGGTGAGAGACTTCGTCAGCGTCGTTGATGAAGTGCGTAAAAAACGCGAGAGCGCCGGGACGGAAGAAGTTGCCCAGACGCCTCCGGTATCATAAATAGCAAAGCATACTGAAATTCCTCGGGAGGGATTTTCAATGGCTGTCAATGTCCAAGAGATGGTGGCGACGGTCGAACAGATGACCGTCAAGGAGTTATCCGAGTTGGTCAAGGCCCTGGAAGAGAAGTTTGGGGTGAAAGCCTCAGCGGGTATGCCGATGATGATGGCCCCCATGCCCGGAGCAGCGACAGGAGCTGGGGCCACGGCGACAGCGGAGAAGACGACATTCAAAGTCATGCTGAAGAACGCCGGTCAACAGAAGGTGCAGCTCATTAAGGTTGTCAAAGACATCACGGGTAAGGGACTCAAGGAGAGCAAAGATCTTGTGGACAATATCCCTGCCGTCATCAAAGACGGGGTCAACGAAGAAGAAGCGAACAAGATCAGAGAGCAGTTGGTTGCCGTCGGCGCTGAGGTTGAGATTCAATAGTTTGTGAACTTTTTTTCTCAGAAGATGGTAGAGAAGGGCGGGGCGCTCTCGCGCTCCTGCCTCGATGTTTTTTGCTCACCCGTCATGTGAAGGAGGGTTATGCGCACGAGACGCTCATGGGGTCGTGTCGGCCACGTGATGGAGCTTCCGTATTTGTTGCAAGATCAGAAGCGCTCGTATGAATGGTTTCTGACCGAGGGAATTCCAACGCTCATTCGAGAGATCAGTCCGATCAAAGGCGAGGGACGCGAAGGGCTCGAACTGGAATTGAGAGACCCCCGATTGGCACCTTCTCCCTACACAGAACAAGACTGCAAAGATAAAAATCTGAACTACGCTGCGACGCTGCGCGTCAAAGGGATCTTGAAACAGAACGGCAAGAAGATCAAAGAAGACGATCTCTACTTAGCCGATATTCCCCTCATGACCGCCCGGGGGACGTTCATCATCAACGGTTCCGAGAACGCCTTGGTCAATCATCTGACGCGCTCGCCGGGCGTTTATTTTACCAAAGAAGGACTGACGGAGTATCGTGCCCAGATTCTTCCCGATTACGGGGCTTGGCTGGAGTTGATACTAGACACGAAAAAAGAGCGTGTCACAGCTCAGCTCGATCGCAGGGGGAACATACCACCAACAGTGCTCCTGCGCGCTTTGGGCTACACAACAGCTGATATCTATAAACAGTATTCTATCGTGCTCAACCCGATCACAGCGGAGAAACTGTCGCGATTTATAGACTGCATCATCACCGAGCCTATCAGCAATGGCAAAGTACTCGTTCGCGAAGGCGAGCGTTTGACCAGCGATCTCATTGAACAGATCGTTGGACTCAAACCATCACGCATTCACTGTTTGGATCGCTACATACAAAAAAGCCTCGACGAGGACAAGACGACCTCTGCTGAAGCCGCGCTCGAACTGATTTATCGCAAGCTGCGCGGCACGGAGCGCCCTACTGCCAAAACGAAGCAAGATTTCTTTATTAATCTCTTCTTCAACCCTGAGACGTTCAGTCTGTCAAAAGTCGGGCGCTTTATGGTCAATAAGAAGCTTGGTCTGGGCCGCGACGAACACGACACGATCCTTCACAAAGAAGAGATCGCTCTCACGCTGAAGCGTCTCCTGGAGGTTCCAAGCAATCCGTTGCTCGTTGACGATAAAGACCATCTGGCCAACAAACGCGTCGAGACTCCTGGAGAGACGGCGTTCAATAGACTCCGTGAAGGCCTCAAACGTATGGCACGCTTGACGCAAGACCGCCTCAGCAAATACACACTCGATCAAGAAGAACCATTGAGAAATCTCATCAGCGGGCGGATGGTCCAGAGCGCACTGAATAAGCTTTTCTATGTGGGCCGGCTCTCACAATTTCTGGAACAGACAAATCCCTTAACAGAGCTGACCCATAAGCGAAGGCTCTCCGCCCTGGGCGGAAGTATGAACAAAAGACGAGCGAAAATCGAGGTGCGCGACGTCCATTCCTCGCACTATGACCGGATCTGCCCTATTGAGACGCCGGAAGGCCAGAACATCGGGCTGATCACCAGCATGGCGACGTACGCGCGCATTAATCCCTACGGTTTCTTGGAGGCACCCTATCGACGCGTCAAGAATGGCAGGGTCACCAATGAGATCAAATATCTCATGGCCGACGAAGAAGAGCAGTACAAGATCGCTTCGGCTACCGTGCCGTTAGACAAGGACGGGAAGATCATTCCCAAAGAAGTCGAGATCCGCACGGGAAGGGAGAACATCCGCCTGGTGCCACGCGAAGAAGTTGATTTTATCGAGGTTTCACCAGCGGCCCTGGTCAGCGTGTCGGCGTCGCTCATCCCGTTCTTAGAGCACGACGACTCCAACCGCGCCCTGATGGGGGCCAATATGCAACGCCAAGCCGTGCCCCTGCTCAAGCCCCAAGCTCCCTATGTCGGGACCGGCATCGAAGCCAAGGTCGCCCGCGATTCTGGCATGTTGGTCATCGCTGCAGAAGACGGCGTGGTCTCGTATGTGGACGCGCAAAAGATCGTCGTCAAATCCGGCCGCAAAGAGCATGCTTATCCATTGATCACTTTTGATCGTTCGAACCAAGATACGTTTGTGCACCAGCGCCCCATTGTAAGAGTTGGTCACAAAGTGAAGAAGGGCGAGGTTTTAGCTGATGGGCCTTCGACCGATCATGGAGAGCTCGCTTTGGGAGCGAATGTCTCGGTCTGCTTCTTGCCCTTCGAGGGCTACAACTACGAAGACGCCATCGTGATCAGTGAACGATTGGTCAGAGAAGACATCTTGGACTCGATCCATATTCAAGAGTATGAAGTCCGGGCTGAGGAGACCAAGCTGGGCCCGGAGGAGATTACAGATGACATCCCCGATCTAAGCAAAGAAGAGCTGAGAAATCTGGACGAAGATGGCGTGGTGCGTGTGGGGACCGAAGTGAAGACCGGCGATATTTTAGTAGGGAAGATCACGCCGCGCGGCGAGACGGAGCCGACTCCTGAAGAGCGCATTTTCAAGTCTATTTTTGGTGAGCGCTCGCGCAATGTGCGCAACACGTCGCTGCGCCTCCCTCCCACGACCGAGGGTGGCAAGGTCATACGGGTGAAAAAATTCTCGCGCAACAAGAACGACGAACTGGAACCCGGCGTCAATCAATTAGTCAAAGTATATGTTGCTCAACGCAAGAAGATCTCGGTGGCCGACAAGCTGGCCGGGCGGCACGGCAACAAGGGCGTCATCGCCAAAATTCTTCCTGTGGAAGATATGCCCTATCTGCCGGACGGCACCCCCGTAGACATGATTCTCAATCCCTTGGGGGTACCGTCGCGCATGAACTTGGGACAGGTCTTCGAAGCACACTTGGGCTGGTTGGCCCATCTGAAGGAGGAGTATATGGCCTCGCCGGTCTTCGATGGTGCCAAGGAAGGTCAGATTTTGGAGGAGCTGTACAAAGCCCGCGAGGAGCACGGCTTGGCTGACGGCGATGACCGGAAATACCCGATGGGCAAAGTTATTCTCCGGGATGGGCGCACAGGTGAGCCCTTTGAGCACCCCGTCACCGTTGGCTGTATGTATCTGTTAAAACTGGAGCATATCGCCAATGAGAAGATCCATGCGCGGTCCGTGGGGCCGTACAGTTTGATCACCCAGCAGCCGTTGGGGGGCAAGGCCCAACTGGGAGGGCAGCGGCTCGGCGAGATGGAAGTGTGGGCCTTGGAAGCCTATGGCGCTTCTGCGACATTGCAAGAGATGCTCACCCACAAGAGCGATGATACACGCGGCCGGGTGCACCTCTACAAGGCTATTTTTAAAGGCGAAGAGTTCCCTAAGCCAGGGCTGCCAGAGTCGTTCAGGGTGCTAGTGAAAGAATTGCACAGCTTGGGCCTGAGCATCAGGGCTTACGATAACCGAGGGCACGATCTCGATCTGGGCTAGCATATAGTGATTATGCACACAGAGCGTTCGGCCGGCGTGATCGTCTTTCGAGACGGCCTCGCTGGTCATGAGTATTTGCTGTTACGCAGCGCCAGCGGAGGCCACTGGGGATTTCCCAAGGGGCGCGTCGAACCCGATGAGGACGAGATCAAAGCCGCCCTGCGTGAATTGCAAGAAGAAGCGGGCATCACGGTAGAGATCCTGCCCGGTTTTCGTGAAGTCATCCAGTACGAGTTCTCCCGCGGCTCCACGGTCCTCCACAAAGAAGTTATCTACTTTTTGGGGCGGGCGCGCTCGGTTGACATCCAGCTCTCCGGCGAGCACTTAGATTTTCTCTGGACGCCCTACGCCCGCACCCGCCAGCGGCTCAGCTACGAAAACGCGCAAGAGTTATTGGACAGAGCTGAAAGATTTTTGAAGGCTCGCATTGCTGCACCCTCACCCCATCCCTCTCCCTTCACGGGGGGGGGGCAGGGTGAGCACTAACGGCCCAGTACCCGTGTGATAGGCCCGCGCAGCTCTTCGGGCAAGCACAGCCGATCTTGGCTAAAAGTCTTATTGCGAAGCGCGCCGATGACATCGGAGGCTTGCGAGAGCTCGATCAGTTCGCCCCCGCCGTTCACCAAGAAAATATTCTCGCCTACCCCGCGCGTTGACCATAGATACCGATCTGTATAGGGATCATCGCTAACCCGGTCCAACACAAGATAATAGTCTGGATCAAAGCCCGCCTTTGTTGCTACCTCTTGTAGTTGTGCGGCCCACGCCGTGAACTCTTCCAAGGACATCTCAAGAGTCTTGAAGAGTTGGCGTTGCCAGAAGCGGCGCGTGAGATCGGAGAGCAGGGGATCACGGCTCTCCTGCCACTCTCGTAGCGCGGTGAGCATAACCGTGTCGTCGAGCCTTACGTGATCACTCAGGGTCAGGGTATGAGGATCAGTTAAGAGTCTTCGTAACGGCGCGGGAGCCGGCAGATCGTGCCCGGCACGCAGTAGTTCTGAAGCTCGCTGCAATATCTTGCGCACCATGACATCGGCGGCACGCGCCGTCTTGTGATGATAGACCTGCTGGTACATATAGTAGCGCGCTAACACATAGCCCTCGGCAGCGTGCAAGCCCTTGCGCAGATCAATGGCGAGTTCCCAGTCGTCTTGCTGTTGGACAAGCCGCAGGCTATGAATGAGCCAGTTGACGTCAAAATAGCCATAGGTGACCCCGGTGCACAGGCTGTCCCGCAGCAAATATTCCATGCGGTCCACATCCAATTGGCTGGAGAGCAGCTTGACGGCAAACGCCGGTTGGAAGGTTCGGTCGAACAATTGCACGATTCTTTCCGGGTAGAAGGGGTTGGCTTGGGCCAAGATCGCATGGATTTCGCTATGCGGGTCTTGCACGATGCGCACGGTCCAATGCTCATGGGGGATGTGGGCGAACTCTTCTAACAGATGCGAGAAGGGCAGATGCCCCAGATCGTGGAGCAGGGCCGCGGCCAGTAAGAGTTCACGATGCTCGTCCAGAGTGCGTTTCAAGGCCGCGGGTGGGCTGAGATTCTGAAAGTGTGCCAGCACTCGTTTCAGCAAGAATGCCGTTCCCAGAGCGTGAGAGAATCTCGTGTGGGTCGCGCCGGGGTAGACGAGCGAGCTGACCCCTAGCTGCCGAATATGGCGCAGCCTTTGGAACTGGAGAGTATCAATCAGTTCCAAAACTAATGCGTCGCGCTCTTTATCAAAGCCGATTAAATTATGGACCGGGTCGCGGAAGACTTTGTCCATGAGAGTATTTTAGGCGAGAGTTGGTGAAAAGACAATTCTGTTTGAGCGGGCGGGGCGCCCTTGCCCCTTCTTTCTATTGTATCGGGTGAGGCAAGCCCAAGGTTTTCTCGAACTATAGCGTATTTGCTATCAAAAATCTGCGAGAAAGGTCAGAAGAAGGCGGGGTGTGGGCGTATAATATTATAGTTGCGAGGCTCGAAGAAGCCTGGGACAGGAGGTGAGCAAAATCATAGCGAGGACGAAAAAGAGAAAGCTGAGGAAGGACTTTGCGGGCTGACTTCCTCAGCCAGCTGATCCCAGGTGGAACCGCACACCGAGGAGACCATTAGTATAGCACGTTCCTCACAGCAAGGCAAGTTCCCCCATAGGGAAAGCCCGCTAATTCATCTACTAAACTGAGGTGAACCGATGCAATCCAACATTAGCCGCAAATTCGCCCGGTCGCGCAAGACCATGGCTCGTGTCGTAAGACTGCTGACTGTGGCAGTCGTCGCCGGATTCGGGATCGTTGCCTACGCCGATCACGTTGGTTTCGAAAAGCTCGATCCCCCTCTCTTGCTCACATCAGGCCAGATCGCCACGGGAACGGGCCTGCTGCCCCTCTTGGCACAGTATCTGCGGACGGCTCAAGGGGCTCTCGCCCCAACGCAGTATCGCCTCACTCTCAAGGAGGCCGATCTGCGTGGTGTGACTGCCTTGCAGATCACGTTGCGCGGCCCGGGTGCGCCGAATTTGCACCTGCGGTTTGGCAAGATCGTGGAAATCAAGGACGGGGTTCATTCTGGCTGATCTTTCGGCGGTTGGACCGGCCACCGAAAAAACCTTGGCATTAGCAGGAACCTTGCTCAAGCCGGGGCAGGTCTATTTAGCAATAGAAGGGCTTGGTGCTCTGCCCCAGGACTATGAGATCCAGGCGCAGTTAGTAAAGCCGGGGGCGTTGGAGAATCAAATGATCTCAGTGCCCTTGGAGCCCGTGACAGTCCGGGTGGATGGCGGCAGCTGAGTGGTGCCCGGAGGAGGAGGGCCTGCCGACAAGCGGGGTGCAGGCTCTCCCCTCTGGCCCGCTCAATGCGTGACGCTGAAACCTCTATGTGTGTCTATATGATGCTTGCGAAAGGAGGTCTACAGGGGGAAAAGTGTACATCAACGGCGTCTCTAAATAACCAGAATGCCAAGCCAGGCACGATAAGGAGGTGCCAATCGTGCTGATGTACCGCCAAGGTGATGTGTTGTTGGTTCGGATGGAGGGCAGAAGCCCGAGGCTGGGGAGATCGCAACGGACGGCGTGCTCGCGCGGGGTGAGTCCACCGGCCACGCCCATCGCATCGCTCCCGAAGACCTGCAGGCTGGCAAGGCCAAGGTCTATTTTATGGCCGAGCCCAGACGAATGACCGTCGAGGCCTTTGAGCCGGTTCGGTTGCTCCACGAGGAGCACAAGCCGATCACGCTGCCGCCGGGCGTCTACGAAGTCCGACAGCAGCGGGAGTACACACCGGAAGTGCCGCGCTATGTCCTTGACTAGCGAGAAACTGGTTCAAAGACTGCAAGCGGCACGCGCTCGACCGCCCTCTCTGGACAAGGGGTTGGTCGAGGCGGCTTTTCGCAAGCACTTTCAGCACCTTTGGCTTGAACCGCTGCCAGTACGGTGGCTACCCGATGCAGTGACAGGCTATCTCACAGCCCATTTATATGCCATCACGCCTGGCAAGATTCTGCGGTGTCGCAATATCGAAGTGCGCCGGCCGTCTCATCCAGAAGGCCAATGCTCAGAAACTCGACGAAGGTCCTCAGGGGACGCTCTACTCGTTAGAGCTGGACCGGGATGACCCGTTGGTGATGGCTGAAGTGACCTGTCCCAGCACGGGGCGCAAGTATATGCTGCGGGTTTGGCCGTGGGTGAGAACGGTGCAAGAAGCGATCGCCTGGACGTTTGGGCTGCAGGCGGAAGATTATCAGCCCGTGCAGGAGGCTTGATACACTCAGCGCAGCTTGGTTCAACACCAATTTCTTGCTATACTAACTTTGACGCAGCGCGATCATCTGCGCTGCTTTCCATTATTATTTTCAGTCTCAGTATGACAAAGGAGCGTTGGTTATGAAACTCGTCGGAGCTGATGTCTATCTGTGGGCTCAAGGGGTGCCGGAGGTGCCCACGCAGATCGGGCCGTT
Organism: Candidatus Fraserbacteria bacterium; assembly: GCA_037440025.1. GTDB lineage: Bacteria > Bipolaricaulota > Bipolaricaulia > RBG-16-55-9 > DRXL01 > JANXCC01. Next base: position 44,303 of record JBBIUX010000008.1, read on the forward strand.
CGCGTTAAAGTTTGTCTCCAATCGCGGCACGAGGGTCGTTCAGCCCGTAGCACCCACTGCGGAGTTCAGCGACTGGTGGTGCTGTCGCTTTCGCGCTGATCGGGAAGTCTCGCACGCCGACGTGCAGGCTCTGTTGATGGCTCTGAGCCGGAAGCACGTCTGGACACAAGCGCAGAAGCTTTTTGAGATCAACGGCACGAACGCCTACAGCGAGCCGTATTAACAAATTAAAAGCAAGAACTGGGAGGACCAATCATGAGCCATAAAGTCGTCTTGATTCGCGGGGACGGCACCGGTCCCGAACTCTGTGAAGCCGTCTTGAAAGTCTTAGAGGCCAGCGGCGCACAGATCGAATGGATCGAGGCCGAAGCCGGCGAGAAACCCCTCAAACGGGGCGAACCCATCGTCCCCGACCGCACCATCGAGCTTATTAGACAATACAAAGTCGCCCTCAAAGGCCCTATGACCACCCCCATCGGCAAGGGCTCGGTCAGCGCCAACGTGACGTTGCGCAAAAAGCTCGATCTCTTCGCGTGCCTGAGGCCCGTCTGGGCCCTCCCCGGCGTGCCCACCCCATTCACAGACTTAAATCTCGTGATCTTTAGAGAAAACACCGAAGATCTCTACGCCCAAGTCGAGTACTACAACACCCCCGATGTGGCCGTCTCGCTCAAGATCATCAGCCGTCCGGGCAGCCGAAGAATTCTAGAGTTTGCGTTCGAGTGGGCTCGCGCCAACGGACGCAAGAGAGTCACTGCCGTGCACAAAGCAAATATTATGAAACTCAGCGATGGGCTCTTTTTGCAGACGGCCCGTGAGGTCGCGCAAAAGCACCCAGAGATCGAGTTCAGCGACTATATTGTTGACAATATGTGTATGCAATTGGTCACGCGCTGGCAGAACTTCGATGTCTTAGTCCTGCCCAATCTCTATGGGGATATTATCTCGGATTTGGCCGCGGGGATGATGGGCGGGCTAGGCGTCGCGCCGGGGGCGAACTTCGGGCGCGATTGTGCCGTCTTCGAGGCCGTGCACGGCTCGGCTCCCAAGTACACTGGGCTGAATAAAGTCAATCCCACGGCGCTCTTGCTCTCGGCGGTGCTGATGCTGCGCCATCTCAAAGAGACACAAGCTGCTGATAGAATCGAACAGGCGCTCTATAGAGTGCTCTCTGAGGGCAAGATACGCACCTATGATTTGGGGGGCACAGCGGGCACCCAAGAGTTCGCCCAGGCGATCATTGCGAATATGACCTAACCCCCTTGTCCCCCTTCCCTAAAGAGGAAGGGGGAACTCCCCTCCCCCTTTAGGGGAGGGGTTGGGGGAGAGGTTCCTTATGGCGCTCACCCAAAGAGTCGCAGAGGATCTCTATATTCTCGACACGGGGATGCTGGGGCTGGAACGCTACGGTGCGCTCTACATCCTCAAGGCCCCCAAGCCTGCGATCATCGAGACGGGCTTTTCACACACTCTCTCTAAGACTCTGCAGGCCCTCAATGAGCTGAAAATACGCCCTGAAGACGTTGCGTATATCATGCCCACGCACGTCCATCTCGATCACGCCGGGGGGACGGGGCATCTCGCTGCAGCCTGCCCCAACGCCACAGTCGTCGTGCACGAGCAGGGAGCACCTCACTTAATAGACCCGACGAAGCTCTTAGAGAGCGTGCAGCGGGCCGTCGGCCCGATGTTTCCGTTCTACGGCACGCTCAAGCCCACTCCCAAAGAGAGAGTGCTCGCCGTGCGCGGCGGTGAAGCCTTCAATCTCGGAGATAAGTACGAGATCGAAGTCATCGCAGCACCGGGGCACGCCCCACACCAAGTCTGTTTCTTTGAGCGCAAGCTTGCTGGGCTGTTTACGGCAGACGCTGCAGGGATCTATCGTCCGTGGGCTGCGGGCTTGCTGTTGACAACGCCCCCACCAGCGTTTCACCTCGAGCAGAGTCTCGAAACACTTGCCCGTCTCAAAGCCCTTCAACCAAGGCTCTTGCTCTACACGCACTGGGGCGCGCACACCGACATCAAACTGCTTGACCAGTACGCGGAATTTCTCCAAGACTGGGTCGGGGAGATCGAACAGACGAAAAAAACCCTTCGCGATGACCAAGCCGTCAGGCAGCACTTTGTGAAAAAAGAGACGCCCCTTCTTCAAGTGCACTACCCTGAGCTGATCTTACGGGGCGAGATCGAGATGAACGTCCAGGGGGTCTTGCTCTATCTCAAGAGGGTGCGGGGCATCAGTTAGTTATAGATATCTTTTGTGCGCAGAGGCGGAGCGGAGAAGAGAAGAAATTCTACTCTCTCGTCCCCAGAACGCTCGATAACCCGAGTCGCAGCATTAGGCAAGATCACGACCTGTCCAGCCGTTGCCTCCAAGACTTGCTCGCCCATAGTGATACGCGCTTGACCTTGACGAATATACAGAAAGTGCGGGGAACGCTCTTCAAGCTGGACGCGCTCGCTCACGCGCACCAGCGCGACCGATCCGACAGCACTCTTGGCCAAGTAGGCCCACTCAAACTCCGAACTCCCTTCGGGAAGCTCTTTGTTCTCCCAGAGGGCGAGATTCAACACGTGAGGGCGTATGTCGGACTCATCGGTGGGCAGGGGCTGGGGCCGCAACGACGAGGGGTCACCGGGCGGGAAGACGTCACCGATGAGCACTTGGACTTCATCGAGCGCATCGGGAGCGGGGGCGTAAAAGCTGAGCACCCCTAAGGGCTCAACGCTGGTGACGCGCAACCCCAGGGCCGTCCGTCGCGGGATGACTAATAGAGAGTCCCGCTGCACCTCGATATCGCTGTTTTTGAGGAACCCTGCGGCGCGCCCGCCCAAGATATAACTGAACTCATGAGCTCTTTCGCGATAATACGGGACTACCCTCGTGAGGAACTGGCGGTACTCCAGCTTGCTAGCAGGCGTGCGGGCGAGCATGATACGGCTCTCGCTGATGCCTTCCAGCGTCAGCACGGCTGGCTGCAGCTGCTGCGGCGTGTTCACCCATATATACCCAACTATGCCCACAAAGAGGGCTACTCCGATCCATACCCACCATCGCGCATCCATCGCATCAGTCCTCCTTGAACAAGCTCCAGCGACTCAAGCCGCCGCCTGAGTAGATAGAAGCATGCGGCGAACGGCCGTTCGCCCCTACAATAGCCCGCTTCAGCGGGCTTGTATCTGTTGAGCCGGATGCTTGAGCATCCGGCTTTGCAGAAAATACTCTCTCTATTATAATATATAGAGTCATGCGTGACCGCAAGCAACTCTCCCGTCGAGCCAGGCTGCGCCGCATCTTCATCTTGGCGGGACTTTTTGTCGTGGCGATGGGATCATCGGTCAACCTCTATTTTGTGCGTGTTCAAGCCGCTTTCGACGAGGCCGGGGTCAATCTCTATTTGATGGGAGGCTTCTGGCATGTCGCCCTGGGGATGGACGAGCTGGATGACCAGGGGCGCTTTGTTGGGATCACCGTCTATGCCTTCGGCGCAGCGGAGCACTATCGCAAAAAGTACATCAACCCCGAAAACTATCAGGGCCTGGAACGGATGCTGTACTATGTTCGCCTTCTGTTCAGCCAGCAAGCCGGCAGTATTATCGAGTGGGATATTTTACAAGAGCCGGGGAGGACCTTAGAGAAATTTTTGTCATCGCCGGACTTGCGCTTGATCATTAGAATTCACCCGGAACAAGCCGAGCGGATTCGTCGGCTTCTCCGGCATTATATATCTCTGTTAGAGCCGGACCCGGTGCTGAGCAAGCCCTGGCGGCAGGCGTGGTACGGCGAAGCGCTTCCATACAGTCTCTTTGGGTTCAATTGCGCGACCTTTGTGGCGCGCTTGCTCTTCGAAGGCGAGGTCTACACGCAAGCGAACATCGTGTCGGGCGGGTTCATCCCGAAAGACTGGCGGCTGCCCTCGAGCTTAATCGGAAATTATCTCAACTCGGACGTGCTCCGCCATCCGGTGAAGCTCGTGCCGCGCGTCGCGCGATAGGCGCCTTACTTGATCAGCTTGAGGCGCTTGAGATCTTCCTCATCCCAGCCAGCTCCAGCCAGGAAGTTTTTCAAGGTGCCTCGAGGTAAGGTGTCGCTGCCTCGATGATAGTGCACGACGACCAGGCGACCATCAGGGTGGCCATAGATGACGCTTCCCGCGCGGGTCTTTCTTTTCCTTGAAAATCCATCCCATTCGAGGGCTTTGATGAGCTTTCGAGCGGGGACGTTGCGAAGGAGGTGGACGAGAGGGCCGATGTCGGTCATACGGTGATGGCTATGGTCTCGTCAGGGAGGACTGTGGCTCTCCTTGCGATCTCTTTGAGAGGCACCCGGCCTTCGCTCAGAGATACCTCAAGATAGGCCTTAGCTGCTTCTCTGAGGGCTTCGAGGGCTTCTTCTTTGGTATAGCCCCAAGTGCTGCAGCCGACCAAAGCCGGAATGGTGGCTGACCAGCGACCATCATCGTCTTGCTCAAGCTCAACTTCAAAGACGTAGGTCTTCATGCCTCCTCCTTCTTCCCTTCCTCAGCACAGCGCAGTATACTACATTGTCGAATGAGCTTGCCACTTGAGTGCCTCA
>JBBIUX010000009.1:0-46713 GCA_037440025.1 Candidatus Fraserbacteria bacterium
ACCTGCTGGCTTGCCAGTTGCATACAGAGTTCAGTAAACTTCAGGAGCTGGGAGGAGTTCTTCATCGTGGGTCACCGTCCTATGATAGGCGGTGACCCCTCCCAGCTCAAGGATGTCTACAGAGCCTCGGAGATTGGATTATCTAATCGCTATTCAGCTGCTGGTCGGGATCGCCATGCTTTGTGAACGCTACCTTTCAAGCGCGGAATCTCCTGCGCTTCTCCCCGCCGCTCTGGGGCTTGTCCAGATAGGCCTGCAATTGCAGCAGGGGGCTGCCAGGTTCACCGTGCAGCAGAGCTTTGTCGGCTTGGATATCCAGACGACCACCACAACCGTCAGTTCTTCAGGCACGAGCGAGTTCGGTGTGGGGTACGACCCCAGCAGCGGAGTTACCGCTGTGGCTGCTTATGCAGGAACGGTCAACGTCCAGCCCAAGAACACAGCCTTGCAACCTGTCGCACTCACGACGGGCCAGCAGGTGCTCGTCACGCAGAACGACGTCGGCCCCGTCACGCCCATCGGTGAGACTGGTCCCGGTACAGCCCCAAGCATCACCTCCCTCAGTATCCCCAAGGCCCTCATCATAGACAGTCCCACGCAGTGGCAACTGGGCTTTTCTGACCCTGACGGAGACCTCAGCCAAGTGCGCTTCGAGAGCATGGAGACGACCGGCTGGCAATCTGCGGGCTCGTTCGACCACAATGTGCGAGGCCAGACCACAGGGTCCATCACCGTCGAGAGCACGTGCAAACGCTTAGGGACGCTACGATCTCGCGTGATGCTCTATGACATTGCAGGCCATAGCAGCGGACCGCGGGAGTACAGCTTTGAGTGTGTCAGTCCAGGGACGATCCTGCCGCCCTCCAGCGAGCTCACCTGCACGCCCACCAGCGGCACCGCTCCGAAAGCCGGAAAGAAGTTTAGCTTCAAGATGCAATGCGCCAACAATGGAACGGCCACTCAAACCGTCTCGATCACTAGTGTCACCCCGTCGTCGTGTTCAGTCGTCAAGCCTGTGTCGAAGCGCGTCAAGCCAGGGAAGAGCAAGAAGGTGAGCGTCAAGCTGTTGTGTCAAGAGGCAGGCGTGTCCTTCACTGTACAGATCGGTGACGGGACCGGTGGCGCGCCACCGCCATCCCCGCCACCTCCACCAAGTGGGAACGAAGAAAATAACTTTCTGCAGTTGATCAACCAACATCGTAACGAGAGCCAGACCTGTTGGGACAGCATTGACAGCCAGAGTTGGATCCCGTGGCCTGCAGGCAGCGTGCGCTCGGTGCGCATATCCGAATCACTGCGACGCGCCGCACAAAACCACACCAGCACCATGATCGCGCGAAACTGCTTCGATCACTTGTGTCCCGGGGAGAAGGACCTCATGGAGCGCGCTCAGGATGTTGGGTATACAGGCACAGCGATTGCCGAGAATATCTTTGCCACCACAGGGGCGGGCACGGCGCAAGAGGCCTTCACTGGCTGGCGCAACTCTGCGGGGCACAACAAAAACATGTTGGCCTGCTGGGCCACGACGATTGGCATTGCTCGCGTAGAGGCCTCTTCAGCAAGCTACCGTTGGTGGTGGACGACGAATCATGGAAACGATGCGGTGCTCGCCGCAACCAGCGTGAGGCTACAAGTCCAAGCGATTTTGCTGGCTGCAGGACAACCTCTGAAGTACGAGCTACGCGTGCAGGGGCAAAACATTGCTTCAACCAGCGTTCAAGTCTTCGATCTGCACGGGCAGTTGCTGTTGGAGGAAGAAAATGCTGGTTCGACGGTGCGCTTCACTTTGCAGAGCCGACTGGGTGCTCCATCAGCGAATGGCATCTATCTGTATATTGTGCGCGTGCGGGGCGACAACGGCAATGTCTACACAAGCGAGGTGCGTAAGCACGTGGTACTGAAATGACGAAAGCACGAGCTGGTGCACACCAGGGCAGGGAGATGATCCGCTTCTCCATAACACTCTGACGGTCGTTCAAGAAGCTATAGCTTTTTACCATTGAGATTTTTTGAACAACCTTTGTCTAAGAAGTTTCTGTAACATTGACAGGGTTACCATTCTCAATTCAACATTTCAGTAGAAAGCGCACACCCACGCTATACCGTAGCCCCCTTGATTTTTCGCTCTCTCGGTGCTACCCTATTCAACAAAAGAGTCATTTTGTCTACTATGAAGACAACGAAACGCAAAAGGCACATCTAGATTTCGCGCATGGGTAGTTTCGGGGTTTACGCTCTCTTTCTCACAACTTTCTCATAGACTTCCCGCTTGGACAACCCTCTCAGTTGGGCGACCCGTTTGATCGCTTCTTTTTTCTCTAGTCCTCCAGCAACGAGCTTCTGCACGTGCTCGACGACCGAAAGCTCCAAATCTTCACTGGTCTCTTCACTCTTTCCTTGAACCGGAGTGCCGGAGAGCACCAGCGTGATCTCACCCTTGATCGTCGGACGTGCCCGCAGAATGTTAAGAATCTCGCCCGCAGTTCCCCGCAGAATTTCTTCGTGCATCTTCGTCAATTCGCGACAGAGCGCGATCCGTCTATCCAGCAAGCACTTGCTCATCACTTCCAGGGTGTCGAGTACTCGATGGGGTGACTCATAAAGAACGACAGTGCGCGTCTCGTTCTGCAATCGCTTGAAGAATTCGCGTTTGGCTTTTTGCTGCTTTGGCGGCACACCCTCGAAGACAAACCGATCCGTCGGGAAGCCCGAAGCCACCAAAGCCGCGATCAGCGCCGTCGGCCCCGGAATGGGAATGACAGCAATATTCTCAGTGATTGCTCGTCGGACTAATTCGTAGCCCGGATCGGAGATGAGCGGCGTCCCCGCGTCGGAGATGAGCGCGATCTCCGCCCCAGATTTGAGCTTTTGTATAAAATACTCAACGCGCTCGTGCTCCACCCCGCGATACAAGCTGCGCTCAAAGGGCTTTTCGATCCCGTAGTGTGCCAGAAGTTTTTGCGAGCGTCGGGTGTCTTCAGCGATGACCAGATCGCACTCTTTGAGAACTCTCAGCGCCCGCAGCGTGATGTCTTCTAAGTTGCCGATGGGCGTGGCGACGATAAAGAGAGTGCCTTGAGACCTCTCCCCCAGCCCCTCCCCTAAAGAGGGAGGGGAGAGCTTCCCCTTCCCTTTAGGGAAGGGGACCAAGGGGTTAGGTCTTGCATTTCCCACACGGCAATCATAGAATACTATCAGTAACTTATGCAACCCAGGAGGAAAGATGTCAATGCTACACGAACTGCGCGATCGCCTCACCCAGATCGCTGATCGCCTTTGACTTAGCTGCTCTCGAAGCCGAATTGAAGCAGCTCGAAGATCAAATGTCTTCCCCAGGCTTTTGGGAGGACAGGCACCGAGCGAAGCTTGTGGCTCAGCAAGTCGAGCAGAAGCGTCGGATTCTTCAAAAATACCAAGCCCTCGAAACCCAGCTCGATGACCTGGAAGTTTTGGAGGAGTTGGGCAAATCAGAAGCCGACCCATCGGTCGAGCGCGAGGTCCAGCTCGGTGCTCAAGAATTCGAGAGGCGTTTGGCCGCCTTGGAGCTCGAAGCCTTTCTCAATGAACCCTATGACGCAAACGATTGCTATCTTAGTATCAACGCCGGTGCGGGCGGCACCGACGCACAAGACTGGGCCGAGATGCTCTTGAGAATGTATCTGAGATATATCGAGCGTCGGGGTTGGCGAGCGAGCTTAATAGAAGCGAGCCCCGGTGAGGTCGCCGGGCTCAAGAGTGCCACGGTTGAGGTCTCTGGCTCCTACGCGTATGGCTATCTGAAGGCCGAGCGCGGCGTCCATCGCTTGGTGCGCATCTCCCCGTTTGACGCGAACGCACGGCGACACACGTCGTTCGCGGCAGTCACAGTGATTCCCAAAGTCGAAGAGGCTGACGTCGAGATTCGTCCGGAAGACCTGCGCATTGATACCTACCGTGCCGGTGGGGCAGGTGGCCAGCACGTCAATAAAACGGATTCTGCTGTGAGGATCACGCACTTGCCCACGGGGATCGTTGTGGCGTGTCAGAAGGAGCGCAGCCAGCACCAGAACAAAGCGATTGCTATGGAAATCCTCACAGCGCGCTTATATGAACTGAAGTTACGAGAAAAAGAAGAAGAGTTAGCAAGAGTGCGTGGCGAGCTGCGTTCGATTGAGTGGGGCAGCCAAATCAGATCGTATGTCTTGCAGCCGTATCAGTTGGTGAAAGACCACCGCACGGAGATCGAGACGGGCAACGTGCAAGCCGTTCTGGATGGGGAGCTTGATACTTTCATTGAGGGGTATTTGAAGCGCAAGCGATAAGTTCGGCTAATCATAAATCGAACTATGGAGATAATAGCTATCTTATTGGCACTTTTTCTGATTGTTTACGGAATCTGGGCAGTTTTTGAGCCAAGGAGGGCTTGGTGGTGGGAGAGAAGGTGGGAATTTAAGTCTGCGGAGCCCTCAGATGTTGCATTTCTGGTAACTCGGATCAGAGGTATAATTGCTGCCATCTGTGGCCTTGTCGTGCTTATCGCATTGATCCTTCAAAAGAGATGATCAATCTGATTCCTATCTTGCTATTTTTTGCAGCCATCGCCATCGGCTGGGTGGCGAGCATGGTTGGGGTCGGCGGTGGGATCTTTATGGTCCCGCTTCTCGTTTTTTGGGGCTCCGTGGGTACAACCCAAGAAGCCGTCGGGACAAGCTTGGCGGCTATTGTTTTCAACTCGATCTCCAGCACGATCGCCTATTCTCGACAACAGAAGAAGATAGACTATAGATTCGCGCTGGCGCTGCTGCCGATGGCGCTGGTGGGCGCATGGCTGGGGGCATTTCTCACGGAATTCATCTCTAGTGAAGCCTTAGCCATCGCGTTTGGGGGCTTGTTGCTCTACGTCTCCGGGCTGATGCTTGCTGGCAAAGAGCCTAAAGAGCTAGGCTTGCTCCTGCGGCGCGGCCTCGATCCTCAGGGGAACCCCACGCCCCTCCTTGGCGCTTTGGTCGGGCTGATCGCCGGCGTTGCCGCGGGGTTCTTCGGGATCGGCGGGGGGATCGTCATGGTCCCAGCTATGAATATCTTTTTGGGAGTAGAGATCGTGAGCGCTGTCGCGACGAGTCTCTTTGTGATGGGGCCCTCGTCGCTCATCGCGGCGATCACGCACTTTTTTCAGGGGAATCTCCATATAGATTTAGCGATCCCGCTGGCGTTGGGAATTATTATCGGAGCGCAGCTAGGGGCCTGGAGCACCACGAAAGTCTCGAAAGTCTTTCTGAGACGGCTCTTTGGCGTGGTGTTGCTCTATTCGGCGATCAATATGATCTGGAAGGGCGTGCAGGGACTGATGTGATGAGAAGCATTTCAGGAGGTGCTGTTATGATGACAAAAGCTCGGCTCCTCGCTGCACTCGCGAGCTTAGGACTAGGGGTACTGATCTTGGGGCAACCGCAACCTATTCGCTCCATTGAAGGCTTCTCGACCCCAGAAAGCGTCGCCGTCGGACCCGATGGAAATTATTACGTCTCGAATTTGGGAGACCTGAACGTCGCAGGGGACGGCAAAGTTTCAAAAGTGACCTTCGCCGAGAACGAAACCCGTGTGAGTGACTTCGTCACGGGCTTGGACGCCGCCGGCGCAGCTTTTTTCGAAAATTCTCTCTATGTTGTAGGCACCGGAGGCATTTGGAAGATCGAACTGACCGGCCAAGCAAGCATCTGGCTCCCTCTGGAAAAGTTCCCGGTTGCACCAGCGCTACTCAACGATCTCGCTTTTGATTCTTCAGGCAATCTCTATATCTCAGACACCAAGCGCTCGCTCATTTTTAGATCTGACCGTGAAGGGCGCGTGATGGTCTTTCTCGATCCGAACAAAGTGCCGGGACTCAACGGTCCGAACGGGCTGATCTTCGATGCTGAAGACAATCTCTATGTTGTCGATCTGAATAGCGCGAAGCTGTTCAAAGTCGCGCCCGACGGGACAGTGAAAGTCTTGCTCGAAAGCGTCGGCGCGGGCGATGGGCTTGCGCTTGATGCTCAGCGAAATCTGTATGTGAGCGACTTTCTCGGACGGATTCTCAAGCTCGACCCCCAAGGCAACGTCAGCGTCTTCGCGCAGAATCTGATCAGTCCAGCGGACATCACCGTAGACCTCAAGCGAAGCTTGCTCGTCGTGCCGGAGTTTTATGCCCATCGGATCACGCTGATCCCGCTAATGCGCTAGCTGTCCGTAGTGACAGACCACGTGTCTGCCCTCTTGAGCATCCGGTCTCCGTTTCCAGTACAATCACCATCGAAGGAGCTTTTATGCAGATCGCCATTGACGGCCCCGCCGGATCGGGCAAGACCAGCGTTGCCCGTGCGCTCGCGAAGCACTTTAACTTTCTGTTTATTAACACCGGGGCAATGTACCGTGCGGTGGCCTTAGGATTTTCACAAGGCTACACGCTTTCGGAGATAAAGATCGAAATCGCCCCCGATGAGCGTATCTTGCTCAATGGTGAGGACGTCACAGGAAAACTCTACACTCCAGAGATGGACGAGCTCGCTTCGCAAGTCGCTGCCCGCCCGGAAGTGCGCAAATTTCTCATCGCCCAGCAACAAGCCCTAGCTCGCGATCGTAACGTTGTTATGGAAGGACGCGACATCGGTACAGTTGTCCTCCCTAATGCCACCGTGAAATTCTACCTCGATGCTGCTGTGGAAGAGCGTACCCACCGGCGCTACCAGGAACGACAAAACAAGGAATCATATGAAGAAGTCTTGGCACAGATGCGCGCGCGCGATGCCCGCGACGGCCAGGGCTTTGGACGACTGAAAGTCTCTTCGGACACCATCGTCATCCGGACCGATGGTCGCAGCTTGCACGCTGTCATACAAGAAGCCTTGCAGGCCGTGCACACCGCGTTGCAGAGACGGGAAACGTCTGGTAAACTGAACAAGTGAACGCCACCGAAGCCTGGAAAGGTTTGCTCTATCGCTTCTTGGCGCTGTTGGTCAGCATAGCTGTGCGCCTCCTCTTCCGCCTGCGCGTGCAGGGGAGAGAGAATATCCCGTCATATGGGGGATTTCTGCTGGTAGCGCGCCATCGCAGCTACTGGGATATCCCCTTGGTAGCCGTGGCGCTCGGCGGTCGGCATCGGATTCATTTTGTGGCGCGCAAGACGCTCTTAGAAGAGAATAAATTTCTGGCGTTCTTCGTGCGCCTGTTGGCTATCACGATAGATCGGGAGCATTTTCAAGTGGAGGATTTGCGCAAGGTGCTGAACGCCCTTCAATCGGGCAAGATCGTCGGTATCTTTCCCGAAGGGACGACACAGAAGCCCCAGCGGGCCCATCCGGGGGTGGTGCGTTTTGCCGAGCGGACGGGCAGCGAGCTCATCGCCGTGCGTTTCGAAGCCCGCGGACCGTATCCCCCAACGTACCCGTTCCGGTGGCCCCAGATCACAGCCCATATCAGCGCGCCGTTCAGTCTGAGAGATTTAGAATTTGATCTGACCGGCACGGAGAGCCGTCACGAGCGATACCAAAAGCTCGCCGATCTGTTAATGGAGCGTATAGACCGCACGGGGCTCGAACGCAGCCCAGTGCTTCAGGAGTCCGTATGAATATCAAGCCGACCATCGAGATCGCGCGCAGCGCCGGCTGGTGCTTTGGAGTAGAGCGCATTGTGCAGATGGCCGAGAAACTGTTGAGCGAAAATAATACAGAAGACCCGGTCTATTGCTTGGGGGAGTTGATTCACAACCCCCAAGAAGTGGCGCGGCTGCGGGCCAAGGGGATGGCCTTCGTCCAATCGCACACCGAGCTGCCAGCTCTTCAGCCGGGGCAGAAGCGCAAGGTGCTCATTCGCGCCCACGGCGTTGCCCCGGCAGTCAAGCGGGCTATTACAGAGAAGGGCTACGAAATCTATGACGGGACCTGCCCCTTGGTGACCATCCCGCAAAAATTTGCCCGTGAGATCGCCGAGCAGGGCTATCGGCTCGTCATTATGGGAGATATCGAGCACCCAGAAATCCAGGGCATTCTTGGGTATCTTGAAGGGTTGAACGTTCAAGTAGACGTGATTCACGGCCCCGAAGAGGTCGAGCGGCTTCACTTAAAAGCGTCAGACCGGGTGGGCTTGATCTCGCAGACCACGCACCCCTATGAGAAGTTCGCCCAATTGATCGGGGAGGTCTTGCAGCACTCGCTCGAGGTCAAGGCGTATAATACTATTTGCCAGGCGACGTTTGACCGCCAAGACGCCGTGCGCGAGTTGGCGCAACGGTGCGATGTGGTCATCGTGATTGGCGGCCGGAATAGCTCCAATACCTGTCGGCTGGCCGAGATCGCATCGGAGTACACGACGTGCTATCATATTGAAGACACATTCCAACTGAAAGGAGAGTGGTTCACCGGGAAGAGACGTATCGGTATTTCGGCGGGGGCTTCCACCCCCACGTGGTGCATTGAAGAAGTCCAATCGGCCATCGAGAAGACGTTCGCAGAGAGGCCGGAAATCCTCGAGAGGGTGTGAGCCGGAGCAGCTCACAGGCTCTCGTCAAGCAAGCGGGTGATCGAGCATGTCTGAGGAATTGGAACAGCAGGATACAGGCGAGCCCTCCCAGATGGAAGCGCTCTTGGACGATCAGGACGTGTTAACGTATTCGCGGGGGGACATCTTGCGCGGGCGAGTTGTCCAAGTCAATGATCAAGGCGTGTTGGTTGATATCGGCTATAAGTCAGAAGCGCTCATGCGGCCGACCGAGTTGGCTCCTTTTCATAAGGCCCAGCTGCAACCCGAAGACGAGATCGAAGTTTTAATCACGTACATTGACGAAGAAGAGGGAACGATCCACGTCTCGGAGAAGGCCGCACTCTACGAGAAGCGCATCAGCGAGCTTGAGCGGGCCTATCGGCAGCGGCTCCCGATCACAGGCACGATCGAGGACGAGGTGAAAGATGCCGGCTATCACGTGAATCTGCTGAAATCGGGGATTCGCGCGTTTTTACCCGGCTCACATTTGGGGGAGGATTTGGCTCCACGTATCGAAGAATTGCGCGGCAAGGAAGTGCCGTTCATCATTTTGGAATTGGATCGCCGGGAGCGCAACCTCGTCGTTTCGCATCGGGAGTATCTCAAAGAGCTGGAACGCCAGCGCAAGGACGAGATCTTTAGCAAGCTGCAAGTAGGGCAAGTTATTGAGGGCACGATCAAGAGCATTGTCGACTTTGGACTCTTTGTCGACATCGGAGGTTTTGAGGGACTCGTCCATCGGTCGGAGATCAGCTGGAAAGACATCCCTGTGCCCCCGAACACGTATAAAGTCGGCGACAAAGTCACAGTGAAAATTTTGGGTGCGGATCGGAGCAAGGAGCGCATCTCGCTCTCGATCAAGCAATTGCGCCCCGATCCATGGATTGGGCTGAAGCAGCGATATCCCTCAGGGGCGAAGACCACGGGGACTGTCGTCAGCCTGACGGACTTTGGCGCGTTTGTGCGCATCGAAGAAGATGTCGAGGGCCTGGTGCATATTTCGGAACTATCGTGGGGTTATCCGGAGCATCCCAAGGAAGTCGTCCAAGTCGGTCAACAAGTTGAGGTCGTGGTGTTGGACGTGAACGAACAAGAGCGGCGCGTCAGTCTTTCTATGAAGCGGGTCCAGTCCGATCCCTGGGAGAAGATCGAAGAGAAGTATCCCGAGGGCATGGTTGTCCAGGGCACGGTGACCAAGCTCGCGGACTTCGGAGCCTTTGTACATCTTGAAGACGGCGTCGAAGCGCTGTTACACATCTCTGAGATGAGCTGGGACAAAGTCAACAAGCCCGGCGATGTTGTGAAAGAGGGCCAAGAGATTACAGCCAAGGTCATCAAATCGGACGCGAGCAAGCGCAAGATCCGCCTCAGCCTCAAAGAGCTGCAAGAGGACCCGTGGCACAAGTTTTTGGAGGGCTATTCCATGGGCAGCTTGGTCGAGGGCCCGGTCACAGAGCTGAAAGACTTCGGCGCGTTCATGAAGATCACCGATGACGTTGAGGGACTCATTCACGTCTCGGAGATCACCGAGGAGCGGATCTCGACACCATATGACGTCCTGCAAGTGGGACAGACGGTGAAGGCTCGCATTATCGGGATCAACGAAGAAAAGCGTCAGGTGCGGCTCTCCATGCGCAACTCGCACAAACAAGAGCGTCTGGTGACCGCCGAAGATTCTGGGCACGAAGCGATCACGATGGGCGAGCGGGTCAAGGGCCTCAAAGAACTCAAAGAGCGGCTTGGCGCGTAAGAATAGTCAGAGAGTCTCTAGAGTCTGGGACAAGAAGACTCTACAGACTCTCCGACTCTATGGATGTAAAGATTGTCGGGGCGGCAATTGGCTGCTATCTGATGGGCTCTCTGCCTTTCAGTTATTGGGTTGCTCGTCTCAAGAATCTAGATATACGTCAGCACGGCAGCCGCAACGTGGGCGCGACCAACGTCACCCGTGTTGTGGGGGTCGGCTACGGTCTATTGGCTTTGCTCGGTGATGTAGGCAAAGGAGCTGCCGCCGCCTGGCTGACGGGCGCTCTGGGCGTTCCTCTATGGCTCTCTGGGCTTTCGGTCGTTGGCCACAATTGGAGTCTCTTTCTGAGATTCACAGGCGGGAAGGGCGTAGCCACAACGGTTGGCTTGCTCTTAGCTTTTTCTTGGCCGACGCTGCTGGTGACAGTTGCCATCTGGATCGTGGTAGTGTTGCTCACCCGGTACGTTGCGGTGGGTTCTATGGTGGCGCTGCTGCTGACGCCGGGAGTGCTCTATCTCTTTCAAGTGCAAGCTGTCAATTGGGAGTTAATCGGGCTCTGTGGGGGGTTGGGTCTGATGACGGTCTGGCAGCATCGCAGCAACATTCAGCGCATTGCCAAGGGCGAAGAGAGCCGGGTATTTAAGAAGTCTCAGTGAAATTTTCTGTCATCTCAGCCATCTGCGCGAACGCTTCCGGGTCCAGTGACGCCCCGCCGACCAGTCCGCCATCTATATCGGGTTGCTGCAAGAATCCTTCAAAATTTGCGGGCTTGACGCTGCCCCCGTACAAAATGCGTACTGCTTGCGCCGACTCAGAATTATAAAGCCTCACGATCAACTCACGGATGAAAACCGCGCTCGCTTCGGCTTCTTGAGGGGCAGCGTTGACTCCCGTCCCGATGGCCCACACCGGCTCATACGCGAGGACAAACTTTTCAGATAGCGCAAGTCCCGCAAGCGCCCCACGCATCTGGGTTTCGAGCACCATCTGGGTCCTTTCTGTACGGCGCTCTTCTAAAGTCTCGCCCACACAGAGAATAGGGACAAGCTCAGCGTCAAGAGCAGCTTTGAGCTTCTTATTGATCAGTTCATCTGTCTCCCCGAAGAGCCGCCGACGCTCCGAGTGCCCCACGATCACATACGAGCAGCCGAAATCTTTCAGCATTATCGGCGAAATCTCTCCCGTGAACGCTCCCTCACGCTCAGGGAAGAGATCTTGTGCCCCTAATTTGATTGCAGTTCCGTGCAGCGCGCGCCCGACTGTCTCTAAGAGCGTGAACGGCGGCGCGAGCACGATCTCCGTCGTGCGCAATCCCCGAACACGCTCTGTGAAAGCCCTCAGATACTCTAGCGCCTGCGCGTGCACGAAGTGCATCTTCCAGTTGGCGACTAGCAGTCTCCGGCGTTGTGCTCCCATAAATACGTTATTATACCGTTCTGGGCTTCACACGATCAAAAACGTATTTGCCTTATAACGGCGGGACTGCTAATATAACACAGAGATCATTCATGGGGCAACGACCGCGCCAGGGGTGGACCGAAGCAGCAGGAGCTATCGCTTTTCTGCTGGTGCTCTTCGGCTCGATACTGGGGTGGGATACGCTTCTCAATATGATAGGAGGTCTTGCCATGCCGACAACTTTGATTATCGTGCTCGCGATCCTCGTGCTCTTTTTGCTCAATGCCATCAAGATTGTCCGGGAATATGAACGTGTCGTGATCTTTCGCTTGGGGCGCTTGCAGGGAGCCAAGGGGCCGGGGCTCTTCTTCATCATCCCTATCGTTGACCAAGTGGTCAAGGTGGACTTGCGCGTGGTGACGTTCGACGTGCCACCCCAAGAGGTCATCACTCGCGATAACGTCACCGTCAGCGTCAATGCTATTGTGTTCTTCAGGGTCATGTCGCCTGACTCGGCGATCACAGAAGTTGAAGATTATTTGCAAGCGACTAGTCAGATCTCTCAGACGACGCTGCGCAGCGTCTTGGGGCAAGTCGAGCTGGATGAGCTGCTGGCGGAGC
Source organism: Candidatus Fraserbacteria bacterium (assembly GCA_037440025.1). Classification (GTDB taxonomy): domain Bacteria; phylum Bipolaricaulota; class Bipolaricaulia; order RBG-16-55-9; family DRXL01; genus JANXCC01. Next base: position 12,266 of record JBBIUX010000009.1, read on the forward strand.
GCGAGAAGCTCAACAAGCAATTACAGGCGATCATTGACGAGCAGACCGATCCGTGGGGGATCAAAGTGAAAGCTGTCGAGATCAAAGACGTGAGAATTCCTCAAGAGATGCAGCGGGCAATCGCCCGACAAGCCGAAGCGGAGCGCGAGCGACGCAGTAAGATCATCAGTGCCGAGGGCGAGCTACAGGCAGCAACGAAGCTTCGCGAAGCGGCGGAGATCCTGCAGAAGAACCCATCGTCGCTCCAGTTGCGTTATCTGCAGACGCTCGTTGAAATCTCATCGGAGCGCAGCACAAGTACGATCGTCTTTCCCTTACCCTTGGATCTGATGAAAGCATTGGTAGCACGGGATGAGAAATAGTACCGTCACCCTGAGCGCAAGCGAAGGGTCTCGATTCTTCGCTGCGCTCAGAATGACAGAGCGTGCTTCAGCACGCTTCCATCTGCTGAGACGGCGACTTCAGTCGTCGGCATCAGTCTCCTCAAGAACTGCCCCGTGTATGATTCTGGCACTTGGGCAACGTCTTCAGGTGTCCCCTCAGCGACGATCTGGCCGCCAGCACCGCCGCCTTCAGGGCCTAAATCTATAATATAGTCTGCCGTCTTGATGACATCTATATTGTGCTCGATCACGACAATTGTGTTACTTGCGTCTACTAATCTGTGCAACACGTCGAGCAGTTTCTCGATGTCCGCCAGATGCAGCCCCGTCGTCGGCTCATCTAAAATATAGAGCGTCTTCCCCGTATCGCGCTTGCTGAGTTCTGTTGCTAGTTTGACGCGCTGGGCTTCGCCTCCGGAGAGCTGCGTCGCCGGCTGCCCCAAGTGAATGTACCCCAATCCGACATCAAAAAGCGTTTGTAGTTTTCGCCGAATGGCCGGATGGTTCTCAAAGAACAAAAGAGCTTCTTCGACGGTCATTGCCAACACGTCGGCGATATTTTTCTCCCGATAGTGCACTTCGAGCGTCTCCCGATTGTAGCGCTTGCCCTTGCAGACTTCACAGGGGACATAGACGTCGGGGAGGAAGTGCATTTCTATCTTGATCAATCCGTCGCCCTTGCAGGCTTCGCAGCGCCCGCCCTTGACGTTGAAGCTAAAGCGTCCGGGCAGATACCCGCGGGCTCTCGCTTCAGGCACCAAAGCAAAGAGCTTTCGAATATCATCAAAGAGCCCGGTGTAGGTGGCGGGATTGGAGCGCGGGGTGCGGCCAATAGGCGACTGATCAATCTCGATAATTTTGTTGATCTGTTCTAGCCCTACAATAGCGTCGTGCTCGCCGGGACGCTCGACGACGTAGCCCAATCTGTGGGCCACGCCGCGATAAAGAATATCGTCAATCAGTGTGCTCTTGCCTGAGCCCGATACTCCTGTCACGCAGACAAAGACGCCCAAGGGAATCCGCACGGTGAGGTCCTTCAAGTTGTGCTGGCGCGCGCCTTGAATTGTCAAAAAGCCTTTGGGCTCACGGCGCTCGGTGGGGACGGCGATCTGACGTCGGCCGCTCAAAAACTGCCCGGTGATCGAACGGGGATTACTGCAAAGGTCTTCAATGGTGCCCGTAGCTACAATAGCGCCGCCATGCGCGCCCGCGCCCGGCCCGATGTCCACAATGAAGTCTGCTTCACGGATGGTCTCTTCGTCGTGCTCCACGACGATCACCGTATTGCCCAGATCGCGAAGCCCCTTCAGTGTCTGAAGTAATCGCACATTGTCTCTTTGATGGAGCCCGATGCTCGGCTCGTCTAAGATATAGAGCACGCCTACTAATCCAGAGCCGACTTGGGTTGCTAAGCGAATGCGTTGGGCCTCCCCGCCGGCGAGCGTCCCCGCTGGACGGTCGAGCGTCAGATACTCTAAGCCGACGTCCAGCAAGAATTTTAGTCTGGTTCTGATCTCCTTGAGCACCTGGTGGGCAATCAATTGTTCCCGTTCTGTCAGCCCCAGCTCCGAGAAAAATCCATACGCTTCTTTCACGGAGAGCGCGCAGACGTCCATAATATTCTTCCCGGCGATAGTCACAGCGAGGCTTTCGGGGCGCAGACGCTTCCCCTGGCAGTCAGCGCAGGGGCGTGTGCTCATATACTGTGCGAGCTCCTGGCGCACATACTCCGAAGTAGACTCGCGGTACTGCCGCTCAAGATTTCGGATCACTCCGCTGAAGCTGCTCTCGAAGGTACGGGTCCGTCCGTAATTGTTCGTGTAGAGAAAGCGCACCTTGGCGCCGTTGAGTCCATAGAGCAAGACAGCGAGCTGGGCACGCGAGAGCTTCCCCAAGGGTTTGTCCGGGTCAATGCTGCAATCCCGGCAGACGCCCGAAAGAATGCCTTCCAGCCATTTACTGTGCGAGTTGGCCCAGGGGAGAATCCCGCCATCGTTCAGCGATTTGTGGGGGTCTATCACTAAGTCTGGATCAATCTCCATCTTGAAGCCCAAGCCCGTACACGTAGGGCATGACCCAAAGGGGCTGTTGAACGAAAACAATCTGGGTTCGATCCTTTCGTAACTGATGCCGCAATCGGGACACGCGAAATACTCGCTGAAGAGTATCTCTCGCCGTTGATCAACCAGCTCAATGAGCACGAGACCGTTGGCCCGCTTGAGCGCCGTCTCTACGGCATCAGCGATTCTGTTTTTAATGTCGCGCTTGACGACGATGCGATCTATGACGATCTCAATAGAGTGTTTTTTCTTTTTGTCTAGAGAGATCGCGTCGGTCGTTAAGTCTTTTATTTCCCCGTTGACGCGGACGCGGGCGAAGCCTTCTTTCCGTAGCTCTTCGAAGATCTTTTTGTACTCGCCCTTGCGGCCACGGACGATAGGGGAAAGAATTTGAATTTTCGTGCTCTCGCCCAAATCTAATATTTGGTCAACGATCTGTTGAGCTGTTTGCCGTGCAATGAGGCGGCCACACCGATAGCAATGGGGCTTGCCAATACGAGCGAAAAGCAATCTGAGATAGTCATAGATCTCTGTGACCGTGCCCACGATCGAACGCGGGTTCTTATGAACGGTCTTCTGATCTATGGAGATCGCCGGAGAAAGCCCTTCGATGAAGTCTACCTCGGGCTTGTCCATCTGGCCGAGAAACTGCCGGGCGTAAGCCGACAGTGACTCGACGTAGCGCCGTTGGCCCTCGGCGTAGATCGTGTCAAAAGCTAAAGACGACTTGCCCGACCCAGAGATCCCCGTAAAGACGATCAACTTATTTCTGGGCAGCTCCACGTCTATATTCTTGAGATTATGCTCACGCGCGCCGCGAATGATGATCTTTTCGCTGTGCAACAAGAACCCCTCTTTGCTAGTTACGCCAAAGGTTTAGAAACTCCTCACGTGATATTTTCATGTCCCGAATGATCTTGCGCAAGAGTCCCCGACCGATATCCTCACCACGATGCATTGGCACCTCTGTCACACGTCCGTCTGGATGAACGTAAACCGCATGACTGCCCTTCTGCCTGATGAATCGAAAACCAGCTTTCTCCAAAACCTCGATGGCCTCCCGCGCCTTGAGAACAGGCAACTTATCGCTCATGTGATGTGGGCAGAAGAGCCCTTCACTGTCACTCGCTGAATGCCGACAAACTCGCTCGTCATCTCCGGCTTGGGGAAGACCTCCAAGTAAAGTGCAATCGCTTCCTGCACCCGTGGTAGCAGCTTGTCCAGCGACTTGGCCTGAGTGTGGCAGCCGGGCAACTCCGGGACGTCTGCTACGTAATAGCCATCCTCATCTTTCTCAATGACGACGTAAAACTCTCGGCGTTGGTGGGTAGCGACTTGTTGTTTGATAGCGCTCATGTGTGGCCTCCCTTCTCCTCCACAAATTCTGCTTTAGTTTGCCATATTCCTGCGCTTATTGCAATCCCCCGTCATCTGTTTGATATAATAAGCGAAAGCTTCTTCGGGAGGGAGATGAATGAAGTATTCTATAAACGCAGTCTTCTTAATTCTTGTGCTGGTATATGCTTCTCCAGTTTCGGCTCAGAAACCAAAGGGGCTGACGCTCTTTACACCATATCCGGCCCAGTCGGTCCAAGCCGGCGAAACGGTTACTATATCTTTGACGGTGACCAATCGCGGGCTGGCGCCGCAGATCGTGCGCGTGACCATGAAAGAAGTTGCCGAGGGCTGGAAGGCTTCGATCACTGGGGGAGGCCGCCCCGTCCAGGCCGTCTACGTTGATACTGATGGCTCGGCTTCGCTGAGCTTGAAGCTCGAGCCACCTCCTGGCGTGCAAGCGGGCACGTATCGTTTTGTCGTGCTCGCCCACGGGCAGGGCACGCAGAGCGAGCTGCCCCTCGAGCTGACTGCCGAAGCCCAACTGCCTCCGCAGCTTGAATTCGAAACGGAGCTTCCCACCCGACGTGGCACACCCACGACAACTTTTCGGTACTCTGCAACGCTCACCAACAAAGGCGAACAAGAGACGACCGTCAATCTCGAAGCCGATGCTGCCGAGGGCTTCCAAGTCACGTTCAAGCTGCGCTTCGGCAGCGAAGAAGTCACAAGCTTTCCCATTAAAGCAGGCGAGTCTAAAAGCTTAGACATCGAAGTGCGCCCGCCTAAGCAAGCTCAAGCCGGCGAATACCCCATCCCCGTGCGCGCGGTGAGCAGCCAAGCCCAAGCGACGCTCAATCTGAGAGCAGTCATCACGGGGCAAGCCGAGCTGAATGTCACGACTCCCGATGGGCGCCTGTCAGCGCAAGCAACTGCGGGCCAAGAGAATGTTCTCAAAATCGTAGTGCGCAACCAGGGCACTGCTCCCGCCCGTGACGTCGAGCTGAGTTCTTTTCCTCCGGTCGGTTGGAACGTCGAGTTCGAGCCCAAAACTATCCCGGAGATCGCTCCAGATAACTTTGCCGAAGTGACGGCCAAGATCAAGCCTTCTGACAAAACCGTCGCCGGGGATTATATGCTGACGATCACCGCGCGCAGCGAGAGCATTTCTAATTCCAAAGACTTTCGCATCACCGTCGTTACTTCGACATTGTGGGGCATCGTCGGGGTGGGGATCATCGTGATCGCGTTGGGAGCCGTAGGGTGGGCCGTCTCGCGCTTTGGAAGACGCTAACAGACTACTATGAGCGCAGACACTATCGTCATCGAAACGCAAAACCTCACGAAACGCTACGGCGAGGTGATAGCCGTAGACGGTCTTAATCTGCAGATTCGATCTGGAGAGGTCTTTGGGGTGCTGGGGCCCAACGGCTCCGGCAAGACCACTACTATTTTGATGCTCTTAGGGCTGACCGAGCCGACGGCGGGCTGGGCCCGTGTTTTGGGATTTGACCCGATGCGCCGCCCCTTAGAGGTCAAATCCCATGTGGGGTATCTCCCCGACCAAGTGGGTTTTTATGACGAGCTGACGGCGAGAGAGAATCTGTTGTACACCGCCAAGCTGAACGGTCTATCGCGCCCCGTCACCCGCAAGCGCATCAACGGGGCTTTGGCGCGCATGGGGCTAGCTGATGTCGCCGACCGTCGTGTGGGAACTTTTTCGCGGGGGATGCGCCAACGCCTCGGCGTTGCCGAAATCTTGCTCAAGCACCCCCAGGTCATTATCTTAGATGAGCCGACCCTGGGGCTCGATCCCGAAGCCGCGCACAGGTTTCTGCAGATCATTCGCGCTTTCAGAGAAGAAAAGATCACCGTGTTGCTCTCGTCGCATCTCTTGCACCAGGTGCAGGCCGTCTGTGATCGTGTAGGGCTCTTCTCCCGCGGGAGGATGGTGTTAGAGGGCACCGTAGTAGAGCTAGCACGACAGGTCTTAGGGGGGGCCTATCGCGTGCAGGTGCGGGCTGTCGGCCCCGATCTCACCCAGGCACTCCAGAGAATCCCCGGAGCAGTCAGCGTGCAGAAGCGCGACAGTGATGCTTACCAAGTCGAGGCACAAGAAGACGTGCGCGCTGAAGTCGCTCGTGTTTCGGTGCAGGCGGGAACGAAACTGCTCTCCCTCGGTTTGGAGGAGCCAAGCCTCGATGAAGTCTATCAACGCTACTTCCAGGGGGTGACGACCGTATGAAGCCCGTTCGCGAGGGCTCGCCGTGGCGAGGGCTGTGGGTTGTAGTCGCCAAGGAGATGGCCGATCACTTAACGAGCGTGCGCATGGGCATTCTCGAATTGATCATTTTGTTGACAGCCGCCGGGACAGTGTATTTGGCCATTCAAAATTTACAATCGGGCTCTGATGCGTTTCTGTTTTTGAAACTCTTCACGACGGCGCCGTCGGATTCGCCCTTGCCAGCCTTTGTGGGTTTTTTAGGGTTCTTGGTCCCCTTGGTCGCCATCGCTCTGGGGTTTGACGCGGTCAACGGGGAATTTACCCGCAGGACGCTCTCGCGGGTGTTGGCGCAGCCGATCTACCGAGACGCCCTGCTCTTGGGCAAATTCTTGGCCGGACTTTTTACAATAGCGTTAGTACTGACGGCGATCTGGCTGATGATCGTCGGCTTGGGGCTCTTTCGCTTGGGGGTGCCACCGACGGGAGAGGAAGTCGCACGCAGCGTGTTGTTCTTAGCAGCAACGATTGCCTACGGCGGGGTCTGGCTGGGGATGGCGCTGGTCTTTTCGATTCGGTTTCGTCAGCCAGCGACAGCGGCGTTAGCTGCGATTGCCGTCTGGCTCTTTTTCACGGTCTTTTGGGGGATGTTGATTGGTTTGCTCGCGCAAGCGCTGACGCAGGGGCCGCTCTATCAAGCGCAGGTGAAGCTCTTCTTAGCGCGGCTGTCGCCGAACACGCTCTATAGTGAATCGCTCTTGGCTTTACTGTATCCAATGGAGCTCGAGGGGCGGGTGTTTGGACCGTTGCTGCTCGCGCAAGTCTTAGAGCTCCAAGGATGGGGCGTCCGAGCGCCCTTGCCCCTCAGTCAGAGTTTATTTCTCGTGTGGCCGCAGCTGACGGGCCTGATTGCCGGGATGATCGTGCTCTTTGCGATCGGCTATGTGCTCTTTCAACGACAAGAGATCCGAGCCTGAGGGAAGCACGCGCGCTTGCCCCAGCCGCTCTCCAGATTGTATATTGGCTCCAGCAAGGGGGAGGACAACTTGCAGAGGTTCCTGAGAGTTGCGTTCGTCAGCATGTGGTTAGCAGTAGGCGTGGCGACGGCCCAGGTGTGGCAGTACCCTGCAACCATTCGCGTCCTGCTCACCGCTCCAGCGCCAGGACAACCTTCGGGCGAGTGCAACCGGGAGAGTCGTGGTATTGTTCAAGTTTCTTTTCAGGAGTACGTGCGCAACGTGCTGCCCAACGAGTGGGGGCCGGTCTCCGCCTTCGCTGATGAAGCCCTCAAGGCCGGAGCCATGGCTGTCAAGACCTATGCCTGGTATCGCGTGCTGGGCAGAGCGAAGTATCCCGGCATGGGGTATGACGTGCGCGACGACATCTGCGACCAGGTCTACCGGCAGGGGAGCGCGACCCTGCGGACCGACCGGGCATTTGAGGCGACTTGGCCCTGGGTGATGACCCGGGAGGGGCAGCTCTTTGAGTCACAGTACGACTCCGGCACGAGGGGCCGGCCAGAGCCATTGTATGCAGGCCGGCTGAGCCAGTGGGGGACGCAGTACTGGGCGGAGCAGGGGAAGGACTGGCGCTGGATGCTGCGCCACTACTACGGTACGATAGAGATCCATCGCCTTAGTCCACGCCAGCCAGGAGCAGGCAGCGAGCCATTCCCAGAGCAGAGCTGGTGAATGTTGCTCCCAGAACCGCCCAAGCCCAAAAGGCGGACGCCCCCGCCTCCCCGACCGTGCGGCGCTCAGCGGCCAATAATCTCATACGTCTCGCCAATTGTATTCCATATAGCGGGCTGCTTCGCGGGCGAGCGGCTCCCCCACAGCACCAGATCAAAAAGAGATTCTTCAGGGGTACGCTCGCCCGTCTTAATTCTGATATCTTCTTCGTGCAACCGATGGAGCAATGCGATCAGTTCCGCCTCCGAGAAGTGGTGCGCCATCCTTCTCTGCTTGCCCACGAGCCAAACAAAGCGTCCTAACTCCTTGGCGATCTCTTCGTTCGATTTCTTCTGTGCTGCCAGTGACTTCACTGCCAGCAGTCCACGCACTTGCGAAGCGATCATAAAGAAGATTTTATTGGGGTCTTCGCCGGAACGGAGCAGATCGCGCAACTGTTTTAAGCTCTGCGGGCTGCGCTCGCCCGCGATATCGAGAAATTTGAGCACGCTCTCGCTCTGATCGCTGAAGAGCAACTCGCGCAGCTCGATGACATCAAGCTCACGGTCTTTGCTATAACAAGCGAGTTTTTCGATCTCGCGGGCAAGGCGAGCGGGCTCCGGCTCGACGGCTCCTAAGAGATATTTGAGCCCTGACGGCGTCACGGTGACGTTGTGCTCTCTCAGCAGTTCACGCACGAGCGTCGGCAGGCTCCGACGGTCGGGCTTGGTGAACTCGTGAATCGCTCCATGCTTTTCTACGGCTTTATACAGCTTGCTTCGCTTGTCGAGCTTGTCGGCGTCCAAGATCAGCACGAGCGCATCTGACAGTCCAGCAGCGATGTGCTCAGCGACCCGTTCGGGCTCCGGCAGCTCGTCGGCGCGTCGAACGAGAAGAGTCTTCGCTTCATCAAAGAGCGAAGCTCCGCTGAATTGTTCTAGTAACTCAGCGCCGGTCAGCTCGCGCCCTTCGATGGAGACCAAGGCGCGCTTCTGAGCTTGCTGAAGCTGCGCGATGAGGTTTTTCGCCGCGCGCTCACGCAAGTACACATCGCCCACAAAAGCGAAGACGTGCTTTTGCTCTTTCTCCATAAAGCGCTCTCTTAGAAAATTCCCCCCACCCCGATCACCCAGCCACGCCGATTGTGGAAGCCCGCGCTCAGCACGAGATTTCCCGAACGCAAGCTGAGCCCGATCAGCCCCGTAAGATACGCCTTCTCTGTTTGGTAGCCGTTGGGCTTCACCACGACATCGAGCGCACTGAACCCCGACGGCACCAGGGGCATGGCGATATGCGCTTCTTTCTGGATGGAAAGCCCGCCGAGTATATCAATCCCTACCCCCGCGGGCAAAGCGAGTGAAAACTTGGCATAGAACTCGGTCTCCGGACCTTCGAGATACGTCAGGGTCGGCCCCAGGTCGCCGGGGCCCCCAATATTTTCGTATTCTGGGACGTTCTCACCGGTCATCAAGAAAGAAACGCCAACCCCGGCCCGGTTGGCTCGCTCTGAGATGACAAAACTGAACTCGAACCCGACACTGGGAATCTGGTCCGTGTTGAGGCCCCCGTTGAGTCCCGCCAACAGGTCGGGCGCTTGACGTATTGGAATTGGCCTTGGCTCAGGCAGAGGAAGAGGTGTCGGTGGCGTCGGCGGTGTCGGTGCCAACGAAAGCTCCCGCAGCGGCGCTTCGAGGGTGACGTCCGAATCCGCCTTCAGTTCGATAGTTTGAGCCCAGGTCTCATAAGTAGCTTTGGAGACGACGACGCGATAGCGCCCCGGCTTGATCTCAAGGCTGAGCGGCGTCTGGCCTGCGTACGCGCTGTTGATAAAGACGTCTGCCTCCTCAGGGTCGGAGAGAATACGCAGCCGCGCGGTGCGCCCCAGGGGACGGAAGAACGAGCTGAGTGCGAGCTGCGCTTCGAGCGTGATCTCAGCTCCTTGGGAGAGAGTGACGGTCTGGGACCATTCTTCGTAGCCGAAGCGGGAAATCTCTACACGGTAGCGCCCCGGCGCGAGCGTGATTTCAAGGGGGGTCAGGCCAAGGGGTTGCCCGTTGACGGTCACCAGCGCCCCTGATGGATACGAGATCACGCGCAGACGCGCTTGGGGCTTAGCAATCTCAAAGCACGTCCAGGCCGCTGCCCAACCCGTTGTGCTGACTGAACCGACGATCAGCCCTTGCATGAGCGCCTTGAACTCTTTGGGGTTTTGGCTGAGGACAGGGAAGGGCTGCTGGGCAGAGAACTTCCCCTGGGGGAGGAGCTGATCGAGCGGCAGCGGAGCCGCCAGAGCCAACACTTGCACGCACTCAAGGCCCGTCGGCGGCGAGATCACTAGACTATATCTTTTGTCGGGAATCGTGTGTGCTCCGGTTTTCAAAAGGTTGACCGGCTGGTACGCATTAGGAAACAACAGATTGACGCGTAGATCGGGCGTGATATTGTAGAGATACACATAAGCATCTTGGGTGAGGGTAATGGTCAAGCGCAGCTTGTCGCCGGGGGCATAAGCGACTTTTTCGAGTCCGAGTTGGATGGAGAGCGGGGTCTGGTTGGGTTGAACGATGATCCCTTCGGGGATCGGTTGTCCCGGTTGCTGAGCCATACCAAAGAAGCCGAAGGCTGCTATCCCTAAGAGCACTAAGAGTCGGCGCATAGGTATCACCTACTCACAGTATAAAGGAGAAAGGCGTGTTTTGGAAATGGAGCGATTTGACAGACTCCTCTGAGAGTTTTATATGGTGCTCTAGCGCCAATAATCTTTGCCCAAGAGCGATCAGCTATGTTGAAGATTCACTTGTTCGGTACATTCCGTGTCTGGCGGGATGGCGTAGCTGAATGTTACGCCCGGCTGGGGCACTATGAGAAATCTATTGCTGCGTGCAAGCGGGCCTTGGCGGCTTCGCCCGTCTTGTGGGGTATCTTGAACAAGCCCGCCAAGGACACGGCTGCGCGGTGCTGATCAGCGGTGAAGCCGGTTGGGGCAAGACGCGCTTAGCTCACGAACTCTTCGCGTATGCGCAGCGGGGATGTAGGGGCGAAGCATGCTTCGCCCCTACGGGAAGGGGTTAGGTTCCAAGGCGAGGGCCTTTCACCCCTATGGCTGGCCGAAGTCGCTCAGCTCGTCCCGGAGCTACGGGCCCACTTTAGCCGGACAAAGAGATACTTCAAAGCCCTCGATTCTCTTTCTCGACGACCTCCACTGGGCCGATGCGGCGAGCCTAGATTTTCTGAGTTACTAAGGAGCAATTCGCCTAGAGCTGATGGAGAAAGATGAAGCACTCGCTTGCTCTACCCAAGCCGTCCAGATGCTCGAAGGCGGGCAGACCTGCGAGAATCCCCAAGAAGTCTATTTCAATCACTATAAAATTCTCTCAGCACTCGACCGCCACGACGAAGCCAGAAAATATTTGCAGAGAGCCTACGATGAAGTAATGCACCGTGCCGAGCGCATTCAAACCCCAGACTGGCGCGAGAGCTTCCTCAAGAACGTCAAGGTCAATCGTGAGATCGTCGCGGCGTGGGAACAAGCCCAAACGCAGGGATAGGCTGCCCCCCTCGGCACGCCTGTCAACTCAGACATCCTTCTCGTCGCAAGTAAACCCGCACTGCTTCCACCAGCTCCCGGCACCTCTCAAGAACCCGCTGTGCGGTCTCTTTGTTAATGACTGTTGTGTAATCGTAGTCCACTTTCTGGCGGAGATTAAAAGCCTCTATCAACGCTTGGTGGTGCTTGACGTCCAGCAAGCCGGTCTTAGCAAACTCTTTACCAAAGGGTAGTGGTCAACTATTGGGTGATAGAGCTAGGTTGTACTCCACGATGAACAAGCGGGTCACCAGCTCATGCATCTCCAGGGATTTAGAAAATGAGAGAGTCTTCCGCACATAGCGCGCCAATCTCCGCCGGACAGTGTTGTGCCACCGCTCAAGGTGGGATAACTGCCCTGACCCCTTTGTCCACAGACTGATGCGTCGACGGGAAGACGGCCTCATAAGGCGCCCACCCGTCGCTGTACCTCCGACAAGTCCGATAGTCCTGCGGCAAAGCTTCCCACAGTCGCCGGCAGGTGGACTCGCTCCGATCGCCGACCACAAAAGCGACAATCTGACGAGTCCGTCGACACAAGGCACTCCACAACCAGACCGGTCCCTCCTTCTTCCCGACAAAACTCCACAGTTCATCGAGCTCCAGCACATCGCGGGGCTGAGCGGCTGCCACCGTTTCCCTCAGCTGGGGCAAGCTCCGGGCTTTTTTTGAATCCACGCGCTCAGTGTCGGGCGCGAGACCCCAAAGAGGCGCTGCACGGCCCTGGCGCGTTCCTGGTAGGTGCGCAAGATCAAGACCTTTTGTTCTTCGCTGTAGCGCACTTTGGGTTGCAAGACCCGGCTGGCCCCACAATAGCGATATTTTGGGCTGCCTGTCGAGTTGTGTCCGTTGCGTACCAGGTTTGTGCTGCCACAGCGGGTGCAACGGTAGGTAGTAGTTTCCACAATCATTGGGCGTTTCCTCCTCCGAGCATTTTCAATCATCACCCTATATTTTACCACTACCGGCGACTCAAGTCGCCAGCTCAGCAGGTGGAAGCTCAAGTAGGGGCGTATGGCCATACGCCCCTACAAAACCCGCTTCAGCGGGCTTCCATCTCCTGAGCCGGCTGCTTGAGCATCCGGCTTCAAGGATTTCTACAAAGCCTAATATATTGAAGGTGCGCGTAGAGAATCCCATTCTCTGGCTGATGGAGGTGACTCAAGATGAAGCGAACAAGCCCGGCACAAATTAGGAGTCGCGGGCTGGAGGCACTAGCGAAAGCTCTAGGGCCTGTGGGTATGGTGCGCTTCCTCCAGCAATTTGAGAGCGGCAGCGGCGACTACACCAGAGACCACGAGCGATGGCTCAATAAGCTAACTGTCGAAGAAGTCGTTGAAGAGATCAAGAAAGCGCGAAAGCTGGCAGCAAAATGAGGTTGTGCGCGTGCAGGACTTCAACAGAGAAGCATACGTGAGCGCGGTGCGGTCGCCGGGGCGGGGAGGCTTGCATAGCCACTTTACCGGCCTATAATAGAAGCCGATGAAGACTTACACTTTTCAGGTTCCCCTGGAAGAAGACCGGTTCGCCGACGGACGCACAACTGGTTCTTCATTGCCCCCCGCTTCCTGATGTGCTACAATGCGGTGTATAGGCTGGTATGGCAACGAATGGAGATTGCAAGATCGCTTATGCGCTACGAGGAAAAATTACAGCAACAGGTGACTCGACTGGAACGCGAGATACTGCAATTGAGAAAGCTCCTCATCTCTCATGGCCTGCACGACCGTAAAAAAGCCGAGAGGGCTTGGCAGAAGCTCCTAGCTGCTTCAGAAGAAATTTCACAACGCTGGAGCGGCCCCTCGGCCGTGGAGGAGATACGACATCAGCGCGAAAAGTGAACGCCCCCTGCTTGTCCTTGACAGTTCGGTGATCGTAGCGGCTCTGCGCAAGCAGGAGAAAACTCACGAGCTGTGCAAAGCGCTGCTGGAGCAGATTAAAAATAGTATGTATGTGGCTGTTGAACCCTATACTGTGCTTGTGGAAGTCGTGGCAGCCGTCAAAAGGCGCACCGACTCTGAAACGTTAGCCAACCAAGTGAAAGAGAGCATCCTGCACTTGGGAGCTTTGTATTTCCTAGAGCTGGAATCTGAAAGGGCTAGGGACGCTGCAGATATCGCCCAAAAGACGGGTGTGCGAGGCATGGATGCCATTGTGGCACAGATCGCCAAGGAGTTTGATGCAACACTCGTAAGCCTTGATGAAGATATGAGAGCACGACTCAGGAAAATGATCAAAGTAAAACAGGTGGAAGATTTCGTGGCATAACTGGGTGCAGCTGACTTAGCAGCCAACGACTCTATTCGTGCGGGGCTTCGATGGACGAGAGTACGTGAGCGAGGTGCGCAAGCTCGTTCTCTTGCGTTAGGGTGTTCCCCCTCTTTCACGGAGAGGGGGCCGGGGTGAGGTCAGGGCGCGGTTCGGTCGCCGAGGCGGGGTGGCCCTGCGTTGCTTGACACCCAGGTCCATGTGGCTTATATTGCACTACTATGGCCAAGCGCAAAAAACCGGGGTGCTGCGCCATTTGACAACACCGCACAGCTCTTGCTACTATGTACTTCGATGGCTTCATGACCCCCTTTGCTTTCCAAAAACGCTATAAGCTTTTCATCGGCAGCACATGGGTTGAACCAGAATCAGGGGAATTTTACACCTGTTTGAACCCAGCTACCGGGGAGACGCAGGCCGAAATTCCCGCAGGCAACATTCAAGACATTGACAAAGCCGTCGAGGCCGCGTGGAAAGCGTACAAAACCGAATGGGGCCGCACCGATGCCACCAAACGGGGAAAGATTCTCCTCGCCATCGCTCAAAAAATCCGCGAACACCAAGACGAACTGGCGCTTATTGACACGATGGACAACGGGAAGCCCATTGTTGAGTCGCGTCTCGACGCAGCGCTTTCTGCGGAATGCTTTGAATACTACGGGGGGTTGGCCAACAAGATCGAGGGCAAAGTCATCCCCGTCTTTGGAGATCGTTTGGATTATGTGCTGCGCGAGCCATTGGGGGTCGTGGGCCAGATCATCCCCTGGAATTTCCCCATCTTGATGGCCGCCTGGAAGCTCGCCCCGGCGCTCGCTGCGGGCAATTGCTCGGTCTTGAAGCCCGCCGAACAGACGCCGCTGTCGGCGCTCCGACTCGCTGAGCTAATTCAAGAGATAGTCCCCAAGGGCGTTATAAATATCGTCACGGGCTTTGGCCCAGAGGCAGGAGCCCCCTTGGTGAAGCACCCCCGCGTGAAGAAGATCACGTTCACTGGGTCTACGGAAGTCGGGCGCTCGATCATGCAGATGGCCGCCGAGCACGTCGCCGATGTCACGCTCGAGCTTGGGGGTAAGAGCCCGCAGATCGTCTTTGCAGATTGCAATATAGATAACGCTGTCGAAGGTGTGCTCATGGGGATTTTCTATAACGCGGGCCAGCAATGTTCAGCGGGATCGAGGCTCTTATTACATAAAGATATTTATAAGCCCTTTATGGAAAAGCTTGTCGCGCGGGCCAAAGCATTAAAAGTGGGCGACCCAACTCAGACAGAGACCCAGATCGGCTCGCTCGTCTCGAGAGAACAACAAGAGCGCGTGCTGAACTACGTCGAGATCGGCAAAAAAGAGGGCGCAAGATTGCTCTGTGGAGGCCAAGTTCCTGGGGGCAAGGAGTTCGAGCGGGGCTACTATGTTGAGCCCACGATCTTCGAAGACGTTTCGATAAAGATGCGCATCGCCCAAGAAGAGATCTTCGGCCCCGTCTTAACTGTGACGGCGTGGGACGATTACGACCAGATGATAGAGCAAGCCAATGGCGTGCCGTATGGTCTGTGTGCCGGCATCTGGACGAACGATCTGCGCACAGCCCACAAGACGGTGCAGCGTTTAGAAGCGGGCTATATCTGGATCAATCAGTATGACGTCTTCCCCTACGGTGCGCCGTTTGGGGGGTATAAACAGAGCGGGGTCGGTCGCGAGCTGGCCGCCGAGACGATCTTGCACTATACTCAACAGAAGAACGTCAATATAGACTTGAGCGGCAAGGGAACGCGATGGTTTAAGTGAAAGGAGTTATATATGCTCACCACTACAGAGAGGCAGCACACCATCAAGGCATTTATCCGTCGGGGGGAGAGATACTATGTTGCTGAATGTCTAGAAATCGCCGTAGTGACCCAGGGCAAGACGCTCGATGAGACTACCACAAACCTTCAGTAGGCCGTAGCGCTGCATTTGGAAGGCGAAGACCCGGCGGATTTTGGCTTAGTTGCTAATCCCACTCTGCTGGTGACCCTAGAAAGTGAATAACTACAGGAGGTGTCCGCTATGGCGGAACAAGTCTTGTTCGAAAAGCAAGGAGCCGTCGGGATCATTAAATTCAATAAGCCACCGGTCAACAGCTACGACCACGATTTTTATCTGCTGCTCGATAAGTACATTGACCAGGTACGCTTTGATGACAGCATCAAGGTCGCGATCCTGACGAGCGCGCTCGACGAGATGTTCTCGGCCGGCGCTGATATTAAGATGCTCAAAGCCAGCACGCCCGACTACAAAGCGATGTTCTGTCTTAACTGTCAAGAGACGCTGACCAAGATGGAAGCAACGCCCAAAGTCTTCATTGCGGCGCTCAATGGGACGTGCGTGGGCGGGGGCTTGGAGATCGCGCTGGCGGCCGATCTGCGCTTTGCGGCCAAAGACCCCGCAGGGAAATTTAAGCTCGGCCTGCCTGAAGTGACGCTCGGTGTCTTGCCTGGCACCGGCGGTACCCAGAGATTGCCCCGCTTGATCGGCAAATCCCGTGCGCTCGATCTGATGATCACCGGGCGTTTGGTTTCACCAGACGAAGCATTTCAGTTAGGCTTAGTAGATCGCGTCTGGCCCCAGAGCGAGTTCTGGGCCAAGACAGTGGAGTATGCGCAAAATTTGGCCAACGGTCCGACACGCGCCGTTAGTCTAATCAAGCGTTCCGTCCAAGAAGGCACGGAGATGTCGCTGTCGGCGGGCTTGGCTCTCGAGCGCGAGTTGCAAAATCGTTTGTTTGTGACCAAAGACGCACAAGAGGGCTTGAGCGCGTTCATGGAGAAGCGTAAGCCCCAGTTCAAGGGAGAATAAAAGCAATAGAGTTTTTGACAGCTTGCTAGGGCAAGCAGTAAAATATCGTTGACGGGGCTGCCCCGTCTGGGAGGAATCTGTATCTATGAAGAAATCATGGTTGATCGCGGGAGCCGTTATTGCTGTTATCGTTTTCGCGCTCGTCTTGATCTATACCAACCCTGGACAAAAGCAGACCACGTCTACTCCGCCGGAGAGCAAACCGCCGGAAACTGCAGCACCCCAGCTTCATGTCACCACGGCTGTGCTCAACTTCGAGGGAGCTGCACCCGCTAATCAATCGTTTGACATTCATAACACCGGCGGCGGCACGCTCACCTGGACTGCGCGAGCCGACCAGCCCTGGATCAAGCTCAGTACTGAGAGCGGCACGGCTCCCGCTACAGTGACGGTCTCGGTGGACCCCAGCGGGCTCTCGGCGGGCACACACCAAGCGCAGATCACCATCAACGCTGAAGGCCAGCCCGCCAAGATTATTGCTGTTGCTCTCGTGCTTCCCACAGCTATAACCCCTACGATTCCCAAAGGAGAGATCAAAAACCCCGATACGTATGTCGTCGTCGGCATTGGGGATTTCATTGACACGCTCGATCCCGCAGCGGCCTACGACACCGGTTCGGGAAGTATCATTTTCAATATCTATGAGACGTTGATCTTCTTCGACGGTCCTCACCCAGATAAGTTCGTTCCCTGGTTGGCTACGGAAGTTCCCACTATCGAGAATGGTCTCATGAGAGACGAGGGTCTCACCTATGTCTTCCCCATTCGCCAGGGCATCAAGTTTCATTATGGCCCAGTGAAAGATGTCAACGGCAATGAAATCCCCGGCAGCGGGGTTTTAACTCCCGAAGATGTCGAGTATTCTTTTGAGCGGGGTATGCTCCAAGACCGCGCGGGCGGCCCACAATGGCTCTTGCTGGAACCCTTGCTCGGTGTCTCTTCGATCTTAGATTTAGCCAAACAAGCCGAGAACGAACTCCACGGCACCAGCCCTGACACTATCAAATCTCTAGACGACGTCAGCCCGGAAGGACTGCAAGAAGTCTGCCGGCGCGTCAAAGCAACTGTGGAAGTTGAAAACGGTAACGCCGTCTTTCACTTGAAAGAACCCTTCGCGCCGTTTTTACAGATCCTTGTTGGCTTCTGGGGGTCTATTTTGGATCGAGAGTGGGTCATGACCGAGATCAGAGACCCCGCAGGGAGACTCGTCAAGAAGGCTGGCTGGGACGGCAGCTGCGAGACATGGAGAAAATTCTATGACCTCCCAACCGAAGAGAGCGAGCTTTTTAACGTCACCAACGGGACGGGGCCCTATATCTTGGAGCGGTGGCGCCGCGAGGAAGAGATCGCTCTCAAAATCTATAAAGACTATTGGCGTGAGCGGCCGGCGCATCTCAACGTGAACGTCAAGTTCAACCGGGAGTGGACTACACGCCTACTTCAGCTGCAGAACGGCGACGCCGATTCCGTCTCGATCTTGGCACGCAACCGCGACCAAGTCTATCCCCTGGTGGACCAAGGGCTCGTCGTCATGTACAAAGACTTGCCCGATCAATGTCTGTCGTTCTGGATGCCCAATCAGAAAGTCGCCCCGGAAAACAACCCCTATATTGGTTCCGGTCAACTCGACGGTAACGGCATCCCGCCGGATTTTTTCAGTGACCCAGATATACGCAAAGCGTTCGCGCATGCGTTCGATTGGGACACGTATATCACCGAAGCCCTAGAAGGCGATTCTGTTCAGGCCAAGACTATTATGATCAAAGAAGTCTTCGGCTATAACCCCGATGTCCCTTATTACAGACTGGACCTAGAAAAAGCGACGGAGCATTTTAAGAAAGCTTGGGGAGGACAAGTTTGGGAAAAGGGTTTTAAGTTCTTCATGCCTCACGTCCCCGGCGGCAGTCGAGTGGCCCTCGACATCTTGAAGCAAAATTTGGAGGGCATCAATCCCAAGTTCAAGCTGGAAGCCTTAGAAGTTCAAGGGACCCAACAGACCCAAGACTTTAATAATGACAAGATGCCCTTTGACGGCAGCGGCTGGTGCCAAGACTATCACGACCCCCATAACTGGGCGTATCCGTTACTGGGGAGCACCGGCTACTTCGGGCGCTTCTTGGACATCGAGCCCAACTTGCAAAAGCAGCTCGATGATTTGATTTTGCAAGCGCGGCGCGAGCTTGATCCTGACAAGCGCAAAGAGCTGTACTATCAGATCGAGCAGCTCAATTACGAGCACGCCTTGCTCATCCCCATCGAGCAAGGGGTCTTTAAGCGTTTCACGCGCAGCTGGGTCAAGGGGTTCTTCTGGAACATGGCCTATGTCGGCACGTACTATTGGTACCTGTGGAAGGAGTAAATGCTCGGCTTTATTGTACGGCGGCTGCTCTTTCTGCCGTTTCTTTGGCTGGCGATCACGTTTTTGACGTTTATGTTGCTCGAACCCTTAGGGCCGTATCAACGAGTCTCGATCTTTTTGAACGTGAACCCGGAGCAGGCCTTCGGGGGGAAGCTCACCAAGGAGCAGCTGCAGAGACTGATCGAAAAATACGAGCTGGACAAACCTGCGATCTTCCAATACGCCCGCTGGCTTAGCCAGATATTTCAAGGCAACTTCGGCTGGTCCAAGGTCGCGCAAAAACCCGTGTTCGACGCGATCTTCGAGCGGCTGCCGGCCACCTTCGAGCTAGGGCTCTATGCCGTCCTCCCAGTGATCGCTATTGCTATCTGGCTTGGAGTGCTCTCCGCTGTACATCATAACAAGCCGCTCGATCACACGATGCGCTTCTTTGCGATCACCGGCTACTCGCTGCCGACGTTTGTCTTTGGGATTTTTGTCTTGATGTTCTTCTATGGGGTACTGGGCTGGTTTCCTCCGGGGCGGCTGAGCTTCTGGGCGGAGCGCATCGTCTACGACGCCAGTCAGTTCACACGCTACACCGGCCTAAACACCGTAGACGCATTGCTCAACAATCGCTGGGACATCTGTGTCGACGCGCTCCGACACATCACCTTGCCGGTGCTGACGCTCTCGTATCTGAGCTGGGCTGGGCTCCAAAGAGTAACGCGCTCCAGTATGCTTGAGACGCTCAGACAAGATTATATTACGACGGCGCGTGCCAAGGGCCTGACAGAAAGAATCGTTATTCTCAAGCATGGCCTGCGCAACGCGCTCATCCCCGTGACGACGATCGCCGTGCCCACCGTGATCGGCCTGATGCTCTCAGGAGTTGTGATCACCGAGACCGTCTTTAACTACAAAGGCTTGGGCTTGCTCTCTGTGGACGCTACACTTCAGTTTGATGTACCAACGGTGCTGGGGTTCACTCTCATCGGGACCTCGCTCATTGTGCTCACGAATCTGCTCGTAGATATTCTCTATGTTTTTATTGATCCCCGTGTTCGCTATGATTGACCATGAAGCTCTTCAAGCGCCTCCTTAAAAACCCCCTCTCGCTCACGGGAATCGTTCTGTTGCTGCTCTTTTTCTTTGTGGCAGCTACAGCACCGTGGCTGGCGCCGCCGACCAAGCCTTGCCCTTCATTTGTCTATTATTTTGTGCCGGACTGGCTGCTGCGTCCTTTTATGAAAGAGCTGCCCTGTGAGCCCTTCAGAATTCCGCGCGACGGCTTCAGAGCGACTCCCTTGCCCCCAGACCCACAAGCATGGAACACTTTTCCTCCGAGATTAAAAGACGAATTCGGCCGAAAGCTCCATCCCCTGGGCACAACGGAGAATCGCTATGACATTTGGTACGGACTGGTCTGGGGGACGCGCACGGCGCTCGTTGCCGGGATGTTGATCGTCGGCTGCGAGCTGCTTCTCGGCTTGATTGTCGGTGCGATTTCCGGGTATTACGGCCGCTGGATCGATTCGTTCTTGATGCGCTTAGTAGACTTTATCTTCGCACTGCCGACGTTTCTGATGACGTTGGTCATTCTCTCCATCTGGGGGCGGGGGCTGGACAAAATAGTGCTGGTGAGCATTCTCTTCGGCTGGGCGGGCTACGCTCGTTTTATCAGGGGTATTATTCTCTCGATTCGGGAGCGGGAGTTTATTTCGGCGGCTAAGGCTCTGGGGGGGAACGATGCGCGCATTATCTTCCGTCATGTATTGCCGAACTCGATCTATCCCGTCTTAATCTTAGCGTCATTAGATATTGGTTCGGTCGTGCTCGGGCTGTCCGGGTTGAGTTTCTTAGGGTTGGGACAAGGGGAAGACTATGCCGACTGGGGACAGATGATCGCGTTTGCGCGAAATAGAATTGTTGGAGTTGCTGGGGGCGACGTGATGCAGTATTGGTACACGTGGGTCTTTCCGGGGATGACGATTACTCTGTTTGTGCTCGCCTGGAATCTCTTGGGAGACGCCGTGCGCGATATCTTAGACCCGCGGCTGCGGGGAATGCGCTAGGCGCTTTTGCTAAAATTGTACCAGAGAGCTGTTATTCACACGACTCTGGGGGTAGATCACTGCCTCCACCAGCTGGCATGTCGAAGATGAGGCTTCCCGTGGGCACTGAAGCCCCGCCTTCACCGGGATCGGGGAAGACCATGTTATAATCTTCGCTGACCTCTGGCTTCTGATCTCTGTCTTCTCACTTGCGAAACCCCGGCGGCCAGGGGTAGTCGGGGGGGCAGAGATCGCCCTTCTTATTATCTATGATCACGTTATCTTTCCCTCTCACTTGCCCGCGAAATGCTAAGATGTCGTAAGAGTTGATGGATGCGCACGGGGGGAGGAATAACGTCACTCCATTATCGTTATTCGATATCGTGTTCTCTCTGAACTCTGCATTTGAATCTCCTCCCAGATGCACCCCTACCTTGTTGTAGGCTATCATGTTGTTCACTAATAAGACTTCAGCTCTGCTCCAACCTTCATACCCTATGCTTATTGCCTTAAGCCCGAGGTGCCACAACTGCATTTGATTGTTCTTGAGAGAGATGTAAGCTCTGCCTGGTGAATCGTCTGGCATAAATGAGATGGCTGAGCTGATGATCACGAGCCGGGATAAGCCTATGGGGTCATCATACAAGAAAGGCCCATCAAGCAAGGTATCCTCAACAGCTACGGCTATCTCTCCTCGCGTTCGTATGTCTATCCCTGAACTGATACCCCATAAGCGGCTGCGCTGGATGGTAAGACTGCCCTTGCTAGCGTTGATAAGCACCCCTGTGAAGCTTGTGATCTCAGAATCTTTAATGACTACCGTCTGTGTTTTATCTACGTTAGATTCCTGTATCCACACGACCCCAGCGCTAATCCGCTTATCCCATACAAAGGGAGCAACAATGGTAAGGCTTGAGATTAAGACATCAATCGGTTCTATGCTGCGAATAGTAATAGCTGATCCGGGCTCTACCGGGCGAATCTTGGTCAGATCTGCACCTGCTCCTTGGAGCGTAAGGCTTCTCTCAATCACGAGCGGTTGTTCATAGAAGACCCCAGGCCCTATGTGGATGGTACTTCCTGTAGGAGCAGACGCGAGGGCCTTTCCGATCAGCCCAAAGCACCCTGTGGCCTCTGGGCAATTGATTTGTAAGGACACTTGCCCGCTGTTCGAACTCATTTCGGAAGAGCTTGCTATCCATAAGGCGCCGAAGATAACTACTACACCGAGTCGCATGGCTGACCTCCTATAATACCGAACATCAACAGAACTAGCCACAAAGCGAGCCCCATAGTCCTTCGAGTCCTTGCCCTGCAGCTTGCGCTCGCGTCATGCTGCACAGCCACTCTCTAGTAAAATACCAAGGATCGACTTCAAACCAATCCACAGGCTCTAATATTATACTAAGCGGTTCCTGAATGAAGCTCGATTTAGAGCCGTCGATAATACCCCACTCCTTCGCGCCACAGCCTGCAGAAAAGCCATGCATGTTGCAAGCGATCTGCTCGGCCTCTCCAGGTTTCAGGTTTTGACATGCCCCGATACAGACCCAGAAGATTTGCCTATTACTCTCCATCCAGGAGACTATGATAATCTTGTCACTCCCACCGAAGCGACGCTGCAACTCTGACAATACGGTATTAACTATATCGTGCGAATCTGGGTTGGTAAAGACAACGGTAACAACTCCCAGATCGGCTCTATACTGCGCTACCTGGCCTGGTAAGAGTTGCAAGGCTCTTTCAACCCAATCTCCGATTTCTTTGGCTTTGTCGCCACACTGTGTACAATGGTCTCCTCTGGCAAGGGTTACGATGCTTCGACCGCTGACGCTTTTCTCTCGAGATAGCAACATGGAAGCACCCCACCAGTCGCCATAGTTTTGGGTGTAGCTACCTCGTAGATCGAGCACAATGCCATTATATTGCCAACCAGTTCTCACAGCGTTAGCAGCTATATGGATTGTGCCGAGACCTTGTTCACTTCTATCTTTCTGCGTTCTTGGTATAAAGGCGGAGGACATCCAGTCAAAAATCTTTGCGAATTCGCCAAGCCTCCAGAGTAGATCAATTAGGTTCGTTCTTCCGACTAAGTGATCAACCAAAGTCCTGATATCCCACGAGAACATCACCATTTCACCAGGAGAAAAGCCTAGGGCGATCATCACACGAATGGCGGTGTCCCAACGCTGGATCGTGAGATCTATAAGGCCAAAAGGGGTAAGTCCTCCTGGCAAGCCCAAGAATTGTGCAATTTGCGATAAGATGCCTAATACCGATGAAAGTATCCCTTCTGGCAGCGCAAATATAGACTTAAGCGACACCTCAACAAGCCGCATTGCTTGCTTAATTTGCTTTGCGTAAGGTTCTGGGATTTGATCTAGGACAAACATTAGATCAGTTAGGGAGCCGACCAGCTCACGAATAGCGCTCTTAGCATCTTGAGGAGTTAAGCCCAGCATCTCTACGAAGATGGTTTGATACCTATCTAGCCCTTGAGGTAACAGCCGTTCGTATTCTTCATCAAACCGGCCTTGCTCTAAAGCTGTTGATAACAATTCCATCCAGTTGATTAGGTCATCTGGGTTAATAGTGTTGAGCAGCTCTAGCACGCGGCGCACTTTGTCTGCTGTCGTGGGATCTATCTGTGCGTCGGTGCTAGTAGAGTGTAACATTTGCTCCGCAAAATCCCATAGACTCTCAAAATCTGTGCCACTCATGTTAGGAAAGCCTGCTGCTATGAAATCAAATTGCTTATATCTATTCCAGCCGTAGACCATCCCATAAGCCCCAAGATCCTGCACTATTGTGTTATGCGCTTCTAGCAGTGCTTGCAGATATTCTTCATAAGTCATGGTTTTGGCTATAGCGGGGATTCCTAAGATTACCGACCCGCTCATCAAGCGCACGCTCTCTTGGAACACTCCTGAAGTTGTTGGGCTAAACCTCACCGATATTTTTTCTCTGCTCTCTCCTGGACTCAAGGTTAAAGGCTGCTCCAGCATTATCCTGAAGGGCGAAGACGTTTTCTGAATCACGTTGGGAATCTCCAGTGTCACTGTCGTCACGCCCTGGTTCTTGACAGTCAGTGTTTGCTCTTTTGTGCCGCCTACAAAGACAATGCCAAAATTCAACACCGTAGGGCTGATCTCGATCTTATGGACCACGCCCGTCATGGGAGAAGAACTCACACTCCCCTGCCCACTCTGTATCCCCACCTGCACGTTCCCGGTGAACGTCCCAGACTCAGTTGTATCAAATCTCACTGTTACTTGCCCGCTCTGCCCCGGAGAGAGCGTCGGCAGCACACTCACGATCTTGTACGGCGCACTCGCGCTCAGCGTCAAGCTCACTGCTACACCCCCCTCGTTCTTCACCGTCAGGCTCTTCTCTATCGGCAGCCCCACCCTCTCCGTCCCCAGCCCACACATCCCCATCTGATTGCACTGCTCTCTTAGCACTAACAACCCGCTGCCAAAGTCTACTGTTGCTGGGCTGAAGCTCACCTTGTGCGCTACTCCCGTAGCGGTCACTGTCTTGTTCCCTCCATTGCTGCTGATGCTTATGCTCCTAGAGAAGCTCCCTGCTGGGAACTCAAGCTCCCCACGAGGCGCTCCTCCCCCTCGGCCGTGATGTTGAGGGTCTTCTCCCCTTGGCGGACTAAGCCCAGAGCAACTGTCTGCCCCTTGGTTCGCAGCCAAACGAGATGGGCGCTCTCCCCGAAGGGGATCAGAAGCTGCTCCCCGCCTGCAAGCCTGATGGCTTGAGCCTCTTCGGTATTGATGCGCAACCCGCGGCGCTCCAGCTGAGTCTTCACGGCTTGGAGTCTAGCATCAGGGAGGGCTTCAGTCAAGAGCTTGCTGCGCTCCGGCTCGAGCAGTGGGGCCTGAAGCTCAGCCGCGGGCTCAACCTTGCTGGGCTTGGGTTCTAAGCGGTCCTTGATGCCAAGATCAGCGATTGGGTTGTATGCCCTCTCGATGCTGCTGGACAGCCGTAGCATTCACATTCTGCCCGCCGGGACCGCCGGAGCGAAACGCCTCAAATTCGTGGGCGCCTTTGAGGTTTATCCCCTTGTATAGAGCACAAACGGGGAGAAAAGTCAAGCGGGTGAGAGAAAATCACCTACAGATGAATCCTTAGGAAACATAGCCGACGACGAAAGATACCTTGACGTCGGCTCCATAATAGCTTACGATAGCATCCTTATATGCACGTGAAAACGATCTTCTTTGATTTGGACGGCACACTGGTCTGGGTGCCGGGAAACGGCCAGGCCGACTGGTTCTCTCAAAGGGTACGAAAACTTGGGATATCACTGGACCGTGAGGCACTGGTACAAGCTTATCAAAAGGCACAACAACGTTGGCAGCGCGAGATCCGTCCACACTTGGGGTTTAGCACACTATCGTTTGTCGAATGGAACCGATTGATCCTCCACGAGCTCGGCCTTGATGGCAATCTGACGGAGATCGCTGAAGAGATCCAACGCTACTGGGAATCACCTGCCGATCAGCTCTTCACGGAAGTTCCCAAGGAGCTAGAAAGGCTGCGCCATCGTGGAATTCAACTGGGAGTTGTCTCGCACCGCCCGATGGCCGGCATTGAGCACACATTGAGAAGACACCGTCTGACAGAATTTTTTCGGTGGCGTGCCAGTCCCGACTCGACGGGAGTCGCTCACGGCAAGCTCGACCGTGCCCTGTGGGGACTCCTACTGAAGGCTGCAGGCGTTCATCCTGAGGAGGCGCTCCACGTCGGCGACGACTTCGAGACAGACGTTCGTGGGGCACGCCGCGCGGGCTTACGCGCCGTCTGGATTGAGCGTCCTGAGTTGACTGATCGCTTCTTCCCCGGGCGCCTGGGCATCGGGGTGCCCGACGACGAAGTGCCCCCCCACGAGTACCCCTGCGCACGGGTGGCGAGCTTGCGCGAACTAACTGGCCTGATCGAATAATTTCTCGCACCCGCCCGCGACTTGACAACCCCCCGCCTTTAGTGTATATTTATAACGCAAACTATATAGTTTGCGAAATCATATATCTGGAGGTAGTAAAATATGAAGTTTAACGTCTCTCTCATAAGAGGCGCAACGTTGGTCGGTCTTCTGGTCGTCGGCTCGGTCGTCTTGTCGGCCTTGGGGCAGTCGGGAGCCCCTAAGGACTCAAAAAACATTCTCTCCGACGGCTCCAGCACCGTCGCCCCCATCACCAAAGCGATGGCCGAAGAGTTTAAGAAAGTCCGCCCAGACGTGAATGTTACTGTAGCCGTCAGCGGCACTTCCGGCGGCTTTCGACGTTTCGTCACCGGCGAGACCGACATCAGCAATGCCTCGCGCGCGATTAAACAGTCCGAGATCGAGGCTGCGCCCAAAAACGGCGTCGAGTATATTGAGCTCTTAGTCGCGCTTGACGGCCTGACTGTTGCCGTCAGCAATAAGACGCAGATCTTCGGCAACGCTCCCGTCTGTCTGACCGTCGGCGAGCTTGAACTGCTCTGGGCCAAGGAGGCCGAAAAGTTCGTCACCAAATGGAACCAAGTCCGCAGCACGCTCGCCAATGCTGAGATCACCCTCTCCGGCGCTGCCGACACTTCTGGGACGTTCGACTTCTTCACGTCCGCGATCACCGGCAAAGAGGGCGACACGCGCCAAGATTACTTCGGCACCGAGGAAGACCAGCTCTTAGCCCAACAGACCGGCGCCAATCCCCTTGCGCTCACCTACTTCGGCTACAACTTCTTTGTGCATAATACGCAACGTGTGCAGGCCGTCGCGATTGACCCGCGCCGCGAGCTGATCAGCACGCCTGAAAGCGTCTTGAAAGAGATCAATGCGCGCCGCGCCAAGAACGGCAAAAAGCCCTTAGAGAACAAGGGTGGGGAGTGCAAGGGCATCTTACCCACCGTAGACACGATCTTGGGATTCGCCTATCAGCCGTTGAGCCGCCCGCTCTTCATCTACGTCAACAAGAAGAGTGGCGAGCGCCCCGCCGTGGACGAGTTCATCAAGTTCTATCTGGACGAGAGCCGTCTGGGCAATCAGCAATTTATGCTCAATAAAGCCGGCTATCTCCCTGTGCCGCGCGACGTGCGCGACGAGGCCCGCCTCTGCTGGGAAAAGCGGATCACCGGCACGGCCTTCGCCGGCAACTACTCCGGGCTGTCGCTCACGGATATTCGCAACAAGTATAAGGAGCACTGCAAGTAAGCAACCCTCGAACGCCGAGCCTCCCAGGGAGACCCCGACCCTGAGAGGCTCGGCCCCCTCCTCCCTTCTCTATTTGACTGCATTTGACTGCGCCCAAGCTGGGGCGCTATAATCTTACGTGAAAAACTATATAGAAGTGATGGAAGCAATGAAGACGACAGCACCCCAGCCCGCCCTGCACGCGCCCCCAGGGCGCTATCTCAAAGAGCGGCTCATTCAGGGAGTGCTCTTTGCTTGTGCTTTTTTAGCCGTCGTCGTTACTGCGATTACCATCTGGCTTTTCATCTCCGGTTCAGGGATCTTCTTCACCAAGGTCTCGCTTGGGGAGTTCTTAGGTGGCACGCGCTGGGCACCCATAGACGTCTCAACCCCATCGTATGGCGCTCTGCCCTTGATCCTCGGAACGCTCATCATCACCGGGATCGCGTTGATCGTAGCGTTACCCATCGGGCTGCTCAGCGCCATCTATCTCAGTGAGTTCGCTTCGCAGCGCGTGCGCAAAATAGCAAAACCCGTCTTAGAGATCCTCGCGGGCATCCCCACAGTCGTCTACGGGTATTTTGCGCTGCTCTTTGTGACGCCGCTCCTGCGCTCGATTCTTCCGGAGATTCAGTTCTGGAACGCACTCAGTGCCGGGATCGTCCTGGGAATCGC
The DNA here is from genome assembly GCA_037440025.1 of Candidatus Fraserbacteria bacterium. Lineage (GTDB taxonomy): Bacteria > Bipolaricaulota > Bipolaricaulia > RBG-16-55-9 > DRXL01 > JANXCC01. The sequence continues at coordinate 39,874 of JBBIUX010000009.1, forward strand.
GATCATCCCTTTGGTCTCGTCGCTCAGCGAAGACGTGATCTACGCCGTGCCACGTGAGTTGCGCGAGGGCGCCTATGCGCTGGGCGCCACGCGGTTCGAGACGATCCGACACGTCGTGCTGCCTGCAGCACTATCAGGGATCGCAGCGGCATCCATCTTGGCGATGTCGCGCGCCATCGGCGAGACGATGATCGTCGCAATTGCCGCAGGCCGGGTGCCGACCTGGCCTCCAGATCTCCTCAAGCCCTTACAGACTCTCACGGTACACATCGTCAATGTGGCAACGGGGGATGCCGAGGCCGGAGCATTCATCTGGGCGACGATCTTCGCCATTGGCGCGCTGCTTTTCGCCATCACGCTGCTCTTGAATATCTTCAGTTACTGGATCGTGCGCCGCTTCCGGGAGCAATACGAATGAACGCGCAGACGCTGCACTACAAGGGACGCTCGCTGGCCTGGCGCAAGACCACGAGCGCGCTCTTTGGCTCGCTCACCTTCAGCACGATCCTTGTCAGTCTGGCTCTGCTGCTCGCCCTGATCGTCTATATTCTTATAAATGCGCACCCGCTGATGGCCATGCGCGCCGCCTCCCGCGCGGGATTGGTGCTTTCGACTATGGTCATCCAGTGGGATGCGAAGAACCTGCCTTATGTGATCGTAACGGATTTCACCCCCGACAGCGTCGCCGCCCGCGCGGGAATTAACGAATTCGATGCGATTATTCACATTGATTCTGAGGCCGTCTATCGTTCGGCGCAGGTCTGGGAGATCATCGCGCGCTTGCCACAAGATATTTTGCCCGTTGGCTGGGTCAGCGGCGACCCCCTGAAGATCTTTGGAGAACTCTTGCCCCAGCTCGACCCTCATACGGGCGCGATGCGTTTCGTCATAGACTATCTCCCCGAAGAGAGTCTGGGCTTTCGTGCTGGACTGCGCGTCGGCGATGTTCTCGTCCAGATTGAAGATATTCCCGTCACGGGCGCGCGTCAAGCTTGGGAAGCATTGATCGTCGCTGCCCAGAAGAGAGCGCAGCCCGGCCCGCTCGCGGTGCAGGTCGAGCGCGACGGAGAATTGCTACCGATAGCGCTTCCCGCAGAGAAGACGGCGCAGATCCCCATCCAGCGTAGCTGGTGGCGCGCCGCCTGGGACTTTCTCGCCAGCTACGACTCGAACTCTCCAGAGAAGGCTGGATTAGCGAGCGCCATCGTCGGCTCGCTCTATCTGGTCGGCCTGACGGCGCTCTTTGCACTGCCGTTGGGGGTGGGCGCAGCAATCTATCTCGAAGAGTATGCCCGTAGAAACGCGCTCACTGAGCTGATTCAGTTGCTCATTGCCAATCTCGCCGGCGTCCCCTCGGTGATCTATGGGATTATCGGGTTAGAGATCTTAGCGCGGGCGCTCAAGATGGACCGCGTGCTCATCACCGGCGCATTGACGATGACCCTGTTAATCTTGCCAATGGTGATCATCGCCTCTCGTGAAGCGTTGCGCACTATTCCAGATTCGATCCGGCACGCTGCCTACTCCGTAGGCGCGACGCGCTGGCAGGTGGTGCGCGCCCATGTGCTGCCCTATGCGCTGCCGGGGATTCTGACGGGCTTGATTATCGCGCTCTCGCGGGCTATCGGCGAAGCTGCCCTGCTGATATTGCTCGGCGCGTTCCAGTATCTGACCTTCATCCCCGGATTGTGGAACTATTTCACGGTAATCCCCATCCAGATTTTCACATGGATCGGCGAAGCGAAGGACGGCTTCGCGACCATCGCCGCCGCGGCTATTGTAGTGCTCTTGGTTGTCTTGCTGTTCATGAACGCATTCGCAATTTTCTTGCGCATACGATTCCAGAGGAGGTGGTAACCAATGGAGACGCGGGCTCCGACAAAACGCGCTCTTTCAGTAGTGCAGTCCAGCAATACCGTTGGCTTCCCCCTGCAATCCCCAATCTTACAGACGCGCCAGCTCAGCTTATGGTACGGCAACCAGCAAGCTTTGGATGCTGTAACCCTCGATATTCCCAAAAACAAAATCACGGCAATCATTGGGCCGTCGGGGTGCGGCAAGAGCACGCTCATTCGCTGTTTCAATCGCATGAACGATCTCGTTCCCGGTGTGCGCATCGCGGGGGAAATTCTGTATCACCAAAAGAACATCCAAAGCGCTGATGTCGATCCCGTGGAAGTGCGACGCCGCATCGGGATGGTCTTCCAAAAACCCAACCCGTTTCCCAAGTCTATCTACGAGAATGTGGCCTTTGGCTTGCGCATCAACGGGTTCCAGGGAAAGCTCGATGAGCACGTCGAGCGCGCTTTGCAACAGGCCGCGCTCTGGGATGAAGTCAAAGATTATCTGCACAAAAAGAGCGGCCTGGATCTCTCTGGGGGGCAGCAGCAGCGATTGTGCATCGCCCGCACGTTGGCTATCGAACCCGACGTGATCTTGATGGACGAGCCGTGCTCCGCACTCGATCCCATTGCTACAGCGAAGATCGAAGATTTAATGCTCGCACTGAAAGAGAACTACACGGTCGTGATCGTCACGCATAATATGCAGCAAGCGGCGCGTGTTTCGGATTTTACAGTGTTTATGTATCTGGGCAGGCTGATCGAGTTCGGGCCCACCGAAAAAATCTTTGAGAACCCGGACAAAAAAGAGACGGAAGATTACATCACGGGGAAATTTGGGTAAAATAAAAAATCATGGCGCGCGAGAGCTACCAACAACAGTTGCAACAGTTGACCGAATCAGTGCGCCGCATGGGCGAAAAGGTCTTAGAAGGGCTTGACTTGGGGCTACAAGCATTGCGCGAGAGTGACCGTGCTCTGGCCGAAAGCCTAGATGCCTGGGACGACCAAGTGGACGAACTCAATTTCTCTATCGAGAAAGAATGTATGGATCTGTTAGCCCTGCAACAGCCGGTTGCCATAGACCTCCGGCTGATCACGAGTGTTTTCAAAATCATTACGGACCTTGAACGGGCTGCTGACCTAGCAGTCAATGTGGGGCAATATGGCATGGATGTGGGCGTCTTCGTGCTTGTCTCCAAAGAAGAACTGACAGCTCTCGGAGGATTCGCGCGCGAGATGCTGCGCGATGCCGTTGACGTTTTCGTCAGCAGAGATGTCGCGCGAGCCCAAGAGATCATCCGGCGCGATGAGCAGATGGATCAGCGGTGCTGGAATCTGCGACGCAAGGTCTTGGCCAGTTTGTTGGAACTGGCCCGGGAAGCTCACTCTCCCAAAGAAGCCAAAGAGTTCGTGGACGATGTCATTCCGGTTCTATGGTCCATTCGCGACTTGGAGCGCGTAGGCGATCATGCCGTGAACATCTCAGAGCGCACGATCTACATGGTGACGGGGCGCAAAGAGCGCAAAAAACACGGCCTCCCGGAGGTGTGAGCGCATGGCACTGGCAATTCGATACGAGTCCCAGCGAGAGCAAGCGGGCAAAGCTCGATGGGTCAGCAATACCGACGGCGACACCCCGACGATTCAATTGACGATCCGTCTCTTGGGCATAGACGCCCCGGAGGTTCACTATCCAGGCACCCAGAAGCCCAGTGCTTTTAATAGCAAGCTCGAAAACGTGCTGAAGACCCATCGTGCTCAGTTTAAGACCAAAGGGTTAAGGGATTTTCTCGAACCCAGGCTGGCTCATCAACCTGGAACGCGCCAGTTGCAGTGGGGCGAGCGTGCTCGAAGGGCATTTGAAGAGCTGGCGCTGCACCGGTTGCGGCGCAGCAGCGGAGGCCAAACCCGCTACAGAAATCTCTATCTCACTGTCGGCGAACAGATGTTCGATCAGTACCGACGGCTCTTAGCCTACGTCGCCCCGGAAGAGAAGAACCCTGAAAAAAGACTGACGTTCAATCTGCTCTTGATGCAAGAGGGCTGGGCGGTCAATTATTGTATCTATCCTAACTTGCCTAAGCCTGACGACTGGGCGAAAGTTCAGCAAGCCGTTCGCCAAGCCCGTCGTGAGAAGAAGGGCTTCTGGAAGGACGAGACGCTTTTGCTGGGATACGAATATCGCTTCTGTGTAGATACGCTCTTGGGCAAGCGATCAGGACCGGACAAGTACTGTGTGGATGTCACCGATGGAAGGCTCTATGCGCCGCACGAGTATTATCAGATCGAGCCGGAGAACCGGCTCTTTGTCATCAAAGAGCATCTTCCCCAGGCAAAGAAAGAGATCAAGGGGCTGAAGAAGCGATGAGCACCCACCGCGCAAAGAAGATTATCTTCGTTTGTGTTGGGAACTCCTGTCGCAGCCAGATGGCCGAGGGCTTTGCGCGCCACTACGCACGGCAGCGCAACCTCAATGTCGAGATTCACAGTGCCGGAACGCATCCAGCAGGCTATGTGCACGCGGACGCTATAGCAGTGATGCGCGAGAAGGGGATTGACATCTCGCCACAGCACTCCAAGAGCATCTTTTCTTTCAATCTGAGTGATTTTGATTATGTGATCGCGATGGGGTGCCTAGACTATAATATTTGCCCGGCGAACTTCAGCGGTGTCAGTGAAGATTGGGGGATTCCCGATCCCATCGGGCGTGGCTTGGAGTTTTACAGAAAAGTACGTGATATGATCGAAGAGAAGGTGCTCAAGCTCCTCAATGTATTGGGTGACTGAATTGCGGGAGGAGAGCAATGTGGAAGATCGTACATGTTGCCACCAACCCCGAGGAAGCCTGTGTCATCACGCAGTTCTTTGATGAACAGGGCATCTCTTATGAGATAGAGCCCGGAGCAGTCTCCGGTACGGTTGAGGTCCTCGTTCAAGAGAACGATCTCCAAGCCGCCCAAGCACTCGTACAAAACCTCTCTTCCCTAGCCCCTGAGCCTCTCCCTTCAATTGCTGAAAAAGCTCCCCGTGCGAATGAGCTTCTCTGCCTGCGGTGCTCAGTGCCATTACGCCGTGTGGGCCCAAAGTCGCTTCAGGTCGGCTACTGGATGACCGGGTTTATGGATGTTGAAGTGTATACGTGTCCACGATGCCGACGGCTCGAATTCTTCCAGCCAACCATTCCAGACTAACAACCAACTCGCTTCTTGACATCCCTTGTCACTTTAGATTAAGATACCGCTGAAAGAACCCGCCGACCAGCGGAGTGGGTGGTGTATGAAAGCAACCATCGCCTATGGGCCTAGCCGTCTCCGCATCCGTTTGCCGTCTCATACCAGATGGATACAGCCGCCGGAGCCGTTGCCTCCGGTCAAAGATCTAGGCCAAAAGATCCATCAGGCGCTCGAAAAACCCTGTAATCACAAGCCGCTCTGGGAGCTGGTGGGCCCAGGCGCACGGGTCACTATCGCTTTCGATGATGGCGCCATCCCGCACCGCCCCATGCGACAAGACTTCAGAAAGATCGCTCTCGAAACTGTTATACAGATTCTGCTTAATGTTGGAGTTCGCTTATCCGATATCAAATTGATCTGTGCCAACGGGCTGCACAGAAAATGGACACGGCGCGAACTAGCTGCTCTGATCGGGGACGAGATCGCCCTCAAAACCCCACCGACCCATCTTCTCTGTCACGACGCCGAAGACCGCGACAGTCTTCTCTATCTGGGCGAGACCGAGCGCGGCATCGAGGTCGAGATCGCCAAAGCCGTCGTCGAGGCCGATCAGTGTATCTATCTCAATATCACGCCGACACCCATGAACGGTGGCTGGAAGTCCATCGTCGTGGGACTGAGCAGCTTTCGCTCTATCAGACATCACCATCGGCCTTATCCCTCGCGCGGCTTTTCTGTGATGGACCCAGAGCACTCTTCGTTTCACAAGATTCTCTGGGAGATGGGCGAGCTTGTGCAGCGCCGCTTAGCCACCACCGATAAAAGAATCTTCACCATTGAGTCGGCCCTCAGCAACAGCGACCCGCCACATGTTATTGATGTCGTCGCGGGGCACCCTCCCGAAGCGCACGCTCGGCTTCTGCAGACGGTCAACCAACAGCTCGTCACGGAGATAGATGGCCAAAGCGACGCCCTGCTCATCGGCCTACCGGATGCCTCACCTTATGCTAAACATTCGTTCATGAACCCTGTCTTGGCTATCAATTTAGGGCTGGAGTATGGCTTCCGACTCTATCACAATCGTCCGGTCGTGCGGCGCGGGGGAATTCTTATTCTCGCTCATCCGTTCACCGAGCAGTTTGACGGGATTCACCATGCGCCATACATTGAGTTCTACGAACGCTGTCTGTCTTATACCAAAGATCCTTTTGATCTGTGGGATCTCTTCTGCGAAGAGTTTGCCCACCGCCCGGAGTATGTGCACAAATATCGCTACGGACACAGCTTTCACGGGAGCCATCCGTTCTTTTTATGGAACGCGACGCTTTGGCCCAAAGAGTATTTGGGCGAGATCTGGCTGGCAGGAGCCGACAGAGAAGTCGCCGAACGGTTAGGGTTTCGCGCCTTTCCCACGGTCGAGCGAGCCCTGCGAGCGGCGCGGCGCAAGCTGGGCAGAGATTTTTCCCTCACCGTCTGGACCGGCGAGCGCTTGGGGATCGCACGGGTAGTGTGAAGCAACACCTAGAGACCAATTTGCAGTATAATAAAAAGCGTATGCCTGAATTTCGTTTGAAGGTGCTCCGGGTACGAGGGTACAAAGCGCTTAAGGACTTTGCCCTCGATGAAATCCGCCCGCTCACCGTTGTCGTAGGCCCTAACGGGAGCGGGAAGTCTTCATTGTTTGAAGTGGTCACTACTAGTGCTCTGTCACACTTGCTTTGAACGAACAAATGGGCCATCCTTGCTCTGAGAGATTTTTGAGACCAAGGAGGCCCAGATGCGTAAGAAGTATAATGTGGTGTTGACTGCGGAGGAACGCAAGG
>JBBIUX010000010.1:0-45293 GCA_037440025.1 Candidatus Fraserbacteria bacterium
GCATCAGAGCGGAACGCGAGAGGGGTGAGCGTCGATTGGCAGTTTACCACCAGCGATGCCCGTATCAAACTCAAGAGGCTTTATCCATCACTCGAGGTGTGACAGAGCACTAGATAGGAGCACGAGATAATTGGACAGTGATCGGTTAGGGAGGCGAGCGCTGCAAGGCTTGGTAGTCCTTCCCCAGCTCCAGGTGGAAGGGCTGGCGCTCCTCCAAATAGCGCTCGGCATGGCCTAACAGTTGGCCCAGATCGGCACAGCGATGGTTGCGGGTGATCGCCTCGTGCAAGCCCCACCAGATCAGCTCCACCGGGTTGTCCTCCGGACTCCACGCCGGCAAGGGATGCAAACACAGCCGCCCCCGGCTCTCCCGCACAACCTCCTTGACCAGGCCGCTGCGGTGGCTGCCGTCGTTGTCCACGGCCAGGTGCAAGCGCCGATGGCACCGGTAGGTGCAGCGCAATTCGTTCAGCAGCTTGAGGAACAGCTCGCTGTTCTTGCGCGGCCCCACCACCCAATGGAAGCACCCCGTCACCCAGTTGAGCGCCCCCGAGATCCAGAGCTTGCGGTTGGTGCCCGGTGTGGGCAAGGGTTGCTGCTGTCCGCGTCGCATCCAGGCGAAGCCCACTCTGGGGTTGAGGTCCAGTTTGGTCTCGTCTTGGAAGAAGAAGCCTTCGGCCCGGGCCAACTGTCGCAGCACCATCAAGATGTGCAGCAACCGCTGCCGTTTCTCTTCCGGGTTCTTGGGCGGGGAGACAGGGCGCGGACGACGCCAGCGGAAGCCCAGACGATGCAGGGTGCGGCGGATCGTCTCGTGACTGACGCCAAGGCCGCGTTCTGCCCAAAGCTGCAGGGCCAAGAGCGGACAGGTCCAGCGCGAGCGCAGGAAGCCATGGTGCTAGGGCCATTCCTGTTCCACCAGCGCCTCCAGGCGGTGCTGAACGGGCGGTTTCAGCAACGGTGCCGGACCGCGGGGCTTCTGATCGGCGAAGGCGGCTTCCGCCGCTTGAGCGAAGCGTCGGGTGATGGTGTAGACCGTGGTGCGAGAACAGTACAACACCCGGGCGATCTGGCTGGGGCTGTGGCCATCGGAGAAGAGCAGGACGATGTGCATTCTCAATCGGCGACTGGGTTGGGTTTCCCGTTTCATCTGGCGGATGAGGAGTTGACGCTGCTGGGGGGTAAGCGCGATACTGGTCATGGGCGGACACCTCCGTCGCGGTCGATGATTGGGATATCTCCATCATGCCACGACGAGTGGTCGCCTGTTCAATCATCCTGTGCTCCTATCTAGACGGTGCTTCGATGCACTACGCGCCCATAGAGTATCCAGCCGTTGCCGACTACGAGATCGTCCACGCGTTGATTCAGGCTGCGCAGAGTCTTAAAATCCCCCATCACGTTGGGATCACGTGCTCGTCGGATACGTTCTATCCCGGCCAAGAGCGATACGACACATTCAGCGAGTACGTTCCTAAACACTTGCGAGGGACGCTCGAAGAATGGCGACGCTTAAACGTGCTCAACTACGAGATGGAAGCGGCGACGCTCTTTGTGATGTGCAATGCATTAGGGCTTCGAGCGGGCTGTGTGGCGGGTGTGGCGGCGCAGCGCACGAGCAGCGAGTCTGTCGTGCTTGATCAGCTACAGCACAGCGAAGAGCACGCCATGAGGGCCGCAACGAAAGCTGTCGAGATACTGTTACAAAGCTTGCAATGAGACGGTAACGATCTCACGTAATCTCTGCGCAAACTCCGTCTGCAAAAATCTCCCCGGAGCGCCGAGAGCACCTTCCAGCCCTTCATCAAAGGGGAGTTCTCCCAAGAACCGAACGTCAGAGAAGCGTTGCCCCTTGTCGCTCAGTCGTCTCATGTTCTCAACGAGCCCCACAAGGGGCAGGCCCACCTGCCTGAGCAGCATCACAAGTTTTTTCACCGTCTCCTGAGCTACCCGCGACGGCGTCGTCACCACGAGAAAGTGCGGGTCTTTCAGGAATCGAATCGCGTCGAGCGTCGTGTCGCCCAACCCCGGCGGCATGTCTACTACTAAAAAATCCAAATCCCCCCAGCGCGTGATCGCTAACAGTTCAATAAGAGCGTTGGTCAGGTCCGGCCCCCGTAGCGGTGCCGGGTTCTCTCCGGCGTAATAAACAATAGAGATGAATTCAATGCCGTGCACTTTTGGGGGTACGATCCCGTGATCTTCTCGCGGCTGGACGCCTTCAAGCCCTCCTAAAATAACGTGCGTCGATGGGCCGTAAAAATCTAAATCTAAGAGACCGACTTTATGTCCCAATTCCGAGAGCACAAGCGCCAGCCCTGTAGCTACCGTGCTTTTGCCCACGCCGCCCTTGCCCGCAGCTACAGCGATTATCTTCTTGATACTTGCTAATCTCTGCTCGATGATCGCGACGCGGGGGTCCACTTCACTGCACCCCTTTCAGGGAAGCCAGCCAGACTCCACGCCCTTTGACGACATCGAAGTCGGGGCTGTGACACTGCGGGCAGCGAATATATGTGTGCGCTATCTCCGGGATAAAGTGAATCGCTTCAGAGATCTCTTGGCTAAGCTGTTCGGCGGTGAAAGCCCATTCCCATCCGCACGCTCGGCATTGGAACTGTGCCCTCTCGATCTCCAGGCTGACTTTCGCTTGGCGAACGAGCGGCTCTTCTTGACGAAGAATCTGCTGGAGCGCAAACTCGAAGATCTCTCGCTCGATCTGTTGGAGCTCGCCTAACTTCACAGCGATCTCCCTGACCTCGCGCATCTGTTTGTTGTGAGCCGCCTTTTTCGCAGTAGCGACAACGGCCTCAGCAAGTGCCCATTCGTGCATGACCTGAGTATAGCCGATTGACAGTGCCCCCGTCGAATCTTTAAGATTGCTTGAAAGGCAGGTGCGAGATATGCTGCAGGCGTATGTTCTGCTGAAGTTCCACAAGGACCCCAAGGAGGCCTTGCCCATCCAAGATATTCTGGAGGGGATCAGACTGATCCCAGGGGTCAAAGAAACCCACGCTCTCTTCGGCGATATAGACGGCATCGCGCTGGTCGAAGCACACAATCCCAAGCTGCTGACGGCGATCGTCCAGCAGATGAGCAGCGTCCCCGGCATCGAGCGCACTGATACGAGGATCGTCGTGCCGTAAAGGCCCTCACCCCGCAGCCGGGGTGAGGGCCCATCTTTCGATTTGCTGCTCCACCCGCCGGATGAGTTCTTCGAGCACCTGTTCGGCAGAGGGGCTCAGCCCGCCTCCGACCGTGTACGGGTCCTCCACTTCGAGGGCAAAAATTTTGATCTCTTCAGGGAAATTGAGCTGGAGCTGTTGGGCCGTCGCGAGGAGTTCCGGCAGGCCCGCGTAGTGAGGGGAAGGAGCAGCTATCGGACCGAGATCAGCGGGACCGAGCTCGCAGATCGTCCCCGGTGCTTGGCGTCCTGTTTTGATGGCGTCAATGATAATGGCCCGTTCGTAACCAATAAAAAGCTCTAACAGTGCGAGACCGGAGAGCGCGCTTTCAACGACGTCGGCTCTGTCTTTCAGTCTCTCTTTGAGCGCCCGTGCAGCTAAAACGCCGACGGCGTCGTCGCTCAACAGTTCGTTGCCCAAACCGAGAACGAGGGGCTTCATTTGTTTTCCCTCGATAGGCTGTGGCTTTCGATCACTCAACTACGGCACGGCTTAGGCCTTCGTCTGCTCCGGCAGGTAGTTCTGAATTCCGATCTGTTTGATCTGGTCGAGCTGTGCCTCCAGCCAGTCAACGTGGTCCTCTTCATCCGTGAGAATTGATTCCAACAAAGTGCGCGTCCCGTTGTCGCCGGCCTCGACGGCCAGCCGGATGCCCTCATTGTAAGCCCTCACAGCCATTTGCTCTGCTGCCAGATCGCTCTCAAATTGCGCTTTCACATCCGAGCCGATCTGGATCTCGTTCAGCTGGCTGACCAGCGGAGTCCCTTCAAGAAAGAGAACCCGCGCGATGAGCTTTTCTGCGTGCTTCATCTCAGTGATGGCCCGTTTCTCCACGGCTTCGTGAAGTCGTTCGTATCCCCAGTTCGCACACATCTCCGAGTGCACGATATATTGATTAATAGCCGTCAGCTCGTCGGCGAGCAGGGCGTTTAGCGTCTGGATGATCTTTCTATTCCCTTTCAAGGCTCCTCTACACTTCCTTTCTTGAGGCGGTGTTAATCTCTTCGTATCTCCCGGACTAACTTTCTCTCTCTGTTGTACACCCGCACGAGCAAGGGCATCTGGCCCGGCAGCGCGTGCGTGGCGCAGCCGTGACAGGGATCATAAGCCCGGAACCCCATTTCTACTAAATTCAGAATCCCGTCGTCTACTTTGCCGTTCTTGATAACCCCGCGCGCGGCTTTGTCTACCGACATCGCGATGCGCGCCGCGTTGTTTTGAGTAGCAACGATGAGATTGGCTTTAGTAATGAGCCCCTTCTCGCTGGTTTGATAGTGATGGAAGAGCGTGCCCCGAGGGGCCTCGACTACCCCAACCCCTTCCTTGGGGGTCTCCTTGGGAATGGTACGCACATTGGGACTGACGATTTCTGGGTCGTTCGCCAGTTCTTGCATCCGTTCAGCAGCGTACAAGAGTTCAATCAGCCGCGCCCAGTGATTGGCTAACGTGTGATGGACCGGCTTGCCGCCCAGCGTCTTGTAGAACTGCTCGTAGGCTTCTTGGGCTTTGGGCGTGGCCATGCCCTCGGCAGCGTTCAGTCTCGCCAGCGGCGCTACAGCATAGACCCCACTCTCCGGCCCGTCTGAAAAGCCCCTCCAGCCCACGTCTTTCAGATAGCAGAATTTGATATAGCTCCAGGGCTCGACGTGCTCCGCGACGTGTTCCAGATAGTCTTGAGCTTTGAACTTCAAGAACTCTTGGCCGTCGGGTTTAACGACCCGCAACTGCCCGTCGTAGAAGTTCACCTTGTTCTTCTCGTCCACAAGGCCCATATAATGCGTCTTGTGCGTGTACGTGTCCGACGTGATTGCCTCGACGTACTGCTTATTCTTGAGCACGATGTCGTTGAAGACCTGCAGACTGAAGAGCCCGAATTTCACGGCTCTCTCAGCCCCAGCACGGAATTTCTCTTGGTCTTCCTTTGTGAGGGTTTTCGAGACGCCGCCGGGCAGCCCGAAGACCGGGTGAATCACTTTGCCGCCGGCTAATGAAATCAGATCGCGCAATTGCTTGCGCACGCCGATTACTTCACGTCCGATCTCTAAGCCGACCTTGCCCAAGACCCCCAATATATTGCGTTCGGCCTTCGGTGCCGTCGGTCCGACAACGAAGTCCGGCCCCCCTAAGAAGAAGAAGTGCAACGCATGATCTTCAACAAAAAACGCGCTGTAGACGAGCTCGCGTATCTTCTTTGCTGCCGAAGGCGGCTCGACTTTATACAGATCATCGAGGGTCTTGGTCGCCGCCATGTGATGGGCCGTGGGACAGACGCCGCAGATTCTCGACGTAATCTGGGGCATATCCTCGGCGGGGCGACCCTGAGCGAACTTCTCAAAGCCGCGCAACTCCGGGACCTGAAAATATGCCTTCTCGACATTTCCTTGCTCGTTCAAGAAGATGTCTATCTTGCCGTGGCCTTCCAATCTCGTGATGGGGTCAATGACGATCTCGCGGGTCATGTTTGTGCACCTCCTGACCTCTCCCCTTGCCCCTCCCCTAAAGAGGGAGGGGGACTCCCCTTCCCTTGAGGGAAGGGGCTGTGGGTTAGGTTTCTCACGCGCCGGTGTAAGAGAGACGCCGGTAGACTGTAGCGATAGAACGTCCCCACCGGGTCTACGATCTGCTCGATCAACGTCGCGATCTCTTTCTCGTCTTCAGAATCTACGAGAGATGCAATAGCTGACATTGCTTTCGCGCCGTAGTCTTTCACACGGCTTGTTGGGCCCAGACACCCCGTGCAGGGCATGTTGGCACTCACACACGGCGCGTCGCAGCCTGAGCGCGTCGCTGGACCAAGACAGAGCAACCCTTGAGCTAACAAGCACTGTTCTGGGTCCATCAAAATCTGATGGGGGCGCTTCAACTCCTTGAGCGCGAGCTTGTCCGGTTTAGTGGCCTTGCGGGGGCATTCTTCGCAGAGCGCCACATCGGGGGCCAACACCGTGCCCGTAGGCGGCAGTTTATTCTCTAAGATCGCCATGACGGCGTTGACGATGAGCTTCACCGGCGGTGGGCAACCCGGCAGATAATAGTCCACTTCAACGGTCTGATCTAACGTCTTGACAGTGTCGCGAAATTCCGGGAGCGTCACCGTTTGTCCGTTGACTGTCGTCGCGGGTTGTGGGACGACACCCTCGGCGTTCGTGACGCTTGGGGCTTGACGATAAACATACTCGAAGATGCTCTCTCGGTCATGCAGATTGGCCAGCCCGGGTATGCCGCCCAAATGCGAGCAGCTTCCGAACGCGATGAGCAACTGGGATTTTTTCCGTAAGAGTTCGGCCATCTCTTCCTGCTCGGAAGTACGAATCGCGCCGTTCAAGAAACAGACGGCCAGCTCGCCGTCGCGTAGCGCTTCGACATCGGCGCGCTTAAAATCGAGCGCCACCGGCCAGAAGACTATATCTACGGCTTCGACGACTTTCAGAACATCCTCGGCCAAGTCTACGACGGCCTCTTCGCAGCCGCCGCAGGACGCGCACCAATAAAAGCCAACTTTGGGCTTGCTCATCGTGCACCTCCTTGCTGGCCCACCGCGACTGCTTCAAGCTGTTTCGCTGGCACATGGCGCGGAGCCGGCTCCAAGTGCAACGGCCCGAGCTGACGAATCTTTTCGGCCATCTCATTCATTACTCTTTGCACGCGGTCTCCTTCCGATGCCGAGATCCACTCCAGTCGCAAGCGCTCCGGCTCAATGCCCATCTCCGTCAATAGGCGCTTGAGCAGCGTGTACCGTCGCAGGGCATTATAGTTGCCCGCTTGGTAGTGACAATCTCCCGGATGACACCCGCCGATCAGCACTCCGTCGGCTCCTTCTTGGAAGGCTTTTAAGACAAACTGTGGGTCCACCCGACCGGAGCACATAAATCTGACAATCCGCGCGTTCGGTGCGTAGGTCATTCTGGACATTCCGGCCAGGTCAGCTGCTGTGTAGGTGCACCACGTACAGAAGAACGCCACGATCCGGGGCTCCCGCGACCTCTCCCCCGCCCCCTCCCCTAAAGAGGGAGGGGAGCTTCCCCTTCCCTTTAGGGAAGGGGACTGAGGGGTTAGGTCTAAAGATTTCTCAGACATAGCTTAACACCCCCTCGATTTCTTCATAGATCTGCTCGTCGGTGAACAAGTGTTGCTGCGCCGCGCCCGACGGACAGGTTGCGACGCACGTACCACAGCCCTTGCAGAGCGCTTCGTTCATCACGGCGACGCTCTTCTCGGCATTGAAGCTGATGGCATTGAACGGGCAGAGCGGGATACACGTCTTGCAGCCGGAGCAGAGCTCTTCTTGAATAAAAGCCGTGTTGGGCTCCAGTTCGACGAAGCCCCTGTCTATCAAGACCAAAGCTTCGGCAGCCGTCGCACCGGCTTGGGCGATTGTATCTTGAATGTCTTTTGGCCCTTGACACGCTCCGGCGATGAAGATGCCGTCAGCAAACGTCTGGACCGGCGCGAGCTTGGGGTGTCGCTCTAAGAAGAAGCCACCGGAGCCGCACGAGATATAGAACTTTCTGCGGACTTCGTCGGCGTCCGCTTGCGGCTCTAAACCCACAGCGAGCACCACCATATCTACGGGGATTCTTCGAATCACGCCGATGAGCGTGTCTTCAGCACGAATGACGAGCTTGCCTTCTTCGTCAGGGGTCATAGCGTGATCGGTGACCTCGGCGACTCGCCCACGAATGAAGTGAATCCCCTCTTCGAGCATTCGGTCATAAAACTCCTCATACGCTTTGCCCGGCACGCGCATGTCAATGTAGAAGTTATAGACTTCCGCATGCGTGCGCTCTTTGATAAGATGAGCTAACTTCAGCGAGTAGAGGCAACAGACGCGCGAACAATAAGAGTTATAGTTTCTGTCGCGCGAGCCCACACAGTGAATGATCCCCACGGCTTTGGGTTTGCTCCCATCACGCAGCCGGATCTCTCCACTGGTTGGTCCGGCGGAGTTGGTCATGCGCTCGGCTTCCAGAGCCGTGTAGACGTTGGGGTATTTGCCATAGCCGTAGCGCGGGATACGCCGTGCGTCGAACGGTTTGAACCCCGTTGCTAAAATGATCGAGCCGACGACGATCTCTTCGATCTCGTCTTTCATCTCATAGTTAATTGCTTTCGCCTCGCAGATCGTCGCACACAGGCGGCAGTCGCAGCAGATGCCACAATCGAGACAGCGTTTCGCTTCAGCGATGGCCAGCTCTTGCGTGTAGCCCGTATGCACCTCGTCAAAAGTCCGTCGGCGTGCCAGCTCGATGGCTGGCATCGGGATCTGTCTTTGCACCGTAGTTCCGCTGGTATCTATAGCGTACTCGGTGCGATAGGGTCCCTCGTGTTCACGCCCGGCGCGCATATCTACTTTATTGAGATAACGATCAATGGAGATCGCGGCTTTCTTGCCCGCGTACATAGCGTTGACGACCACATCGGGGCCAGTCACGCAGTCACCGCCGGCGAAGACACCTGGCATATTTGTCTCCAATGTGAGTTCGTCGGCTTTGAACGTACCCCACTTAGTCATTTCGATGCCGAGCTTTCCGCCCAATGAGGCCAAGTCCGGCACTTGTCCGATGGTCGCGATGATCGCATCGCACGAGAGCACAAACTCAGAATTGGGGATGGGCTCCGGAGCGGGGCGTCCGCTGGCGTCGGGTGCTCCGAGCTTCATCTTCAGGCACTCCAGCGCCGTCACGCCCGTCTCTTTGTTGCCCAGGATGGCCTTGGGAGCCGTCAGAAAGAGCATCTTGGCGCCCTCTTCTTCGGCGGCTTCGACTTCCTTGGGATCGGCGGGCATCTCGGCGCGCGTGCGCCGATACACAATAGTCACTTCTTCCGCTCCACAACGGAGTGCTGTGCGCGCCGCGTCCAAGGCCGAGTTGCCCCCGCCGATCACCAAGACTTTTTTGCCCAACTTAAATGGGCCTTCGAGATTCACTTTTCTCAAGAACTCGATTCCGCCCCAGACATTAGGCAAGGCTTCGCCCGGAACTTTGAGCTTGCGTTCGACGTGCGCTCCGATCCCGATGAAGACTGCTGCGTATTGCTTGCGCAGTTGCTCTATGGTGACGGCTGTGCCCACCGGAGTATTGGTCTTGATCTCAATGCCGATCTCTTTCAGTCTATCAATCTCTGCTTTGATAACATCGCGCGGCAGCCGGAACGCGGGGATTCCTACAGAGAGCATCCCGCCTGCAACGGGTTGGGCTTCGAAGATCACAGGATGAAAGCCCCGCTGGCGCAGCTCGTAGGCGCACATCAACCCTGCGGGGCCAGAACCGACAATGGCGATCTTCTCCGGGCGCTCCACCGCGGGTTGGGGAAGCTTATAGTTGGGGAAGAGATCTGTAATAAAGCGCTTGAGCCCGGGAATAGAGAGCGGTTCGTCCACGTCCGCCCGCGTGCAGTTGACCGTGCACGGATGGGTGCAGATGCGCCCGCAGATCGAGGGCAAGGGGTTATCTCTCAGAATGACATCGAGGGCCTCTTTGAACTTGCCCTGCGCGATCAGTGTAATGTAGCCTTGGGCGTTCTGATGGATCGAGCAAGCTGCTTGGCAGGGCGGGGTGCCTCGTCGCGAAATAGTAAAGATATTAGGCACGGCTTGTGGGAAGGGGCGATAGATCGCCTTGCGCATCCCCAGACCCTCGTCGAACTCCGAGAGCACACTCACGGGACACACATCAGCGCACAAGGCACAGCCGGTGCACGTGTCTTCGTTGACGAAGCGTGCTTTGCGACGAATCTTCACTTTGAAATTTCTCAGGTCATAGGGTTCAACAGATTCGACTTCCGAATAGGTCATCAGTTCGATATTGGGATGGACGCAGACTTGGGTCATCTTGGGGGTGAGAATGCACGCGGCGCAGTCGAGCGTGGGGAAGCATTTATCAAACTGGGCCATGTGCCCCCCAATCGTCGGCTCGCGCTCGACGAGATAGACTTTCTTTCCCGCATCAGCGATCTTGAGGGCGGCTTCGATGCCCGCGATCCCTGCGCCGACAACGAGCACATGGGGATGAACCGGGACACGTTTTTTCTCTAAAGGCTTATGAAACGCCACACGTCGCACCGCCGCCGCAATCAACGCCTTGGCTTTCTCCGTCGCTTGATGGCCGTCAGCAGTGACCCAGCTAACGTGCTCGCGAATGTTGGCCATCTGGAAGAAGAACGGATTTTGCCCCCCCTCTGCCGTCGCTCGTCTAAAAGTCATCTCGTGCATCAATGGGGAGCATGACGCGACGACAACCCTGTTAATGCGTCCCTCGCGCAGGTCCTTCTGAATCAGTTCTTGGCCGGGGTCCGAGCACATGAATTTGTACTCCTGAGCCACTGTCACAAAGGGCAGCGTCTGAGCGAACTCTATAACTTCAGCGATATGTACTTTGGCGGCGATATTCACGCCGCAGTGACAGACATAGACGCCGATCTTCGGCGCGCCATTGGTCTTGGGTTCAGGCGTGGACATGCGCACCTCCTCTTCCTTTGGCTGCATACGGTAACGGGATCAGGAGTCGGTGCAAGCCCAGCCGACGCTCCGGCACTCCCAGTGCCAGCCCCAAAAGCTGTGTGAAATACGCTACCGGCAACTGCAGCCGCTCTTTGAACTGCTGGCTCATCTTGTCTTGATAGCACTCTAAGTTAAACTGACAGAGCGGACAGGCGGTGGCGACGACATCCGCGCCGCGCTTCTGCGCTTCTTTGACGAGAATATAACTGAGCGGCACACCGACTTCTTGCAGAGTTCCCATCAAGCTGCCGCCGCAGCAGCGCGTCTTCAGCGGCCAGTCTACTGTCTCCGCCCCCAGAGCTCGAATCAGACGGTCCATCGTCGTCGGGTTGACTTGGTCATCGAACGCTGCATACGGGCGTACAATCTGACAGCCGTAGTAGCACGCGACTTTCAGGCCGGCCAAGGGTTGGCGAACTTTCTGGGCAATTGTCTGAACGCCAACCTCATTGATGAGAATGTCCAAGGGGTGCCGAACGTGTACCTTGCGAGAGTAGCTCAGTCGAGCCGCCTGGAGGGCGCCATCAATCGTGCGACTGACTTCGGAGTATTCTTCCAAATAGTGTTGCGTCTTGGAGAGGACGAGATAGCACCCGCTGCAGGGAGCCATTAATGTTGGACCATCTGCTCTGCTCTGCCGCTCGGCAAGAGCTAAATTCCGCGCTGCCAACGCAAAGGACTTCATCTCATCGACGGCCATATAAGCTGTCGCGCCGCAGCAGTTCCAGTCCTCTAGCTCTTCGACCTCGATAGCAAGCGCCTGAAACGCTGCTAACACGGACTCTTCATAAGCGCGATTAGTCCCCTTGAGCGAACAGCCGGGGTAATAGAGATATTTCATACGCGGGCCACCTCTCTAGGGGATCGGATCTCCCGTGCGAGCTTATCTACAAACGTCGTGGCCTTGGCAGCGTCTACGGCTCGTAGCAGCTGATCAATCTGCTGACGGTTTTGGACGGATTCCGCTAGCAAACTGAACCGCCCGGTTCTCAGTAATTTCAAGCCCAAGCGGGCTTGGTTCAAAATCTTTAAGGGGTTGGTCTTGGCGTAGAGCCGCAAGACCAGACGGCTTTCGGTGCTGCGACCGCGTTTTCGCACGGCATCGAAGAACTCGCGGGCCAATACTGCCGTTGGGAACCGCTTGGGGTCGACGCCCTCTTGAATGGCCCGCTGTTTCAGCTCGGCCATGAAGTCCGTGATTTTGATCTTCCTGGGACACTCGACGGCGCAGGCGTAACACGACGCGCACAACCAGATGGTGAAGCTGTGCAGAACCTCGTCCTTAAAGCCAGCCCGGGTCATGGCGATGATCTTCCGTGGGGAATAGTCCATATAGGTGCCAAGGGGGCAAGTGCCGCTGCAGGTGCCACACTGGATACATGCGAAAAGGGCGCGACCTCCGGGCATGGAGGCGACCTCCTCAGGGAAACGCAGATCCAGCTCCGCCTCGTATCGGAACCGTGGCCATGATTGCCACTCGCTCATCTGTGGCCTCCTTTCGACGTTGCGCTGGATACTTCGTATTTCAGGATCAGCCATCAGCTCAGCTGGTTTTTCTATTGACCGATATATAGGCTTTGCGCTTCTTGTCCATTTTAAGGCCTTATGCATTATGGAGACCATGATTCTCGACAGGTCCCTATATGATTTCAGGCAGAAAGCTGACCAAGATCAGACGGACGGACGTCCCCGGTCATGGCATCTATTGGCAAAATAACCTACAGTAAAGAGCAGAGAGAAAGAGGTGGCTTATGGCACTCAAAGAAGACGCGCTGGAGTATCACAGCAAACGTCCACCCGGCAAGTGGGAGATCACGCCTACAAAACCCTGTCTCACGCAACGCGATCTCTCGCTCGCCTACACCCCCGGTGTGGCCGAGCCCTGCTTGGAAATCCATAAGAACCCGGATGATGCTTATAAATACACGAACAAAGGGAACTTGGTCGCCGTCGTTACCAACGGCACGGCCGTCTTGGGATTGGGCGACATCGGAGCGCTGGCCGGAAAGCCCGTGATGGAGGGCAAGGCGCTCTTGTTCAAGCGCTTTGCCGATATAGATTCTATCGATATCGAACTCAAGACTGAAGACCCGGAACTGATCATCCAGACCGTCAAGGTGCTGGAGCCTACTTTTGGCGGCGTCAATCTGGAAGATATAAAAGCCCCAGAGTGCTTTTATATCGAAGAGACGCTCAAGAAAGAGATGCAGATCCCCGTCTTTCACGATGATCAGCACGGCACGGCCATTATCTCAGGGGCGGCACTGCTGAACGCGCTAGAATTAGTGAGCAAAAAGCTCTCAGACGTGAAGATCGTCTTCAGTGGAGCAGGTGCCTCTGCCATTGCCACAGCGAAATTCTACGTGTTGCTCGGCGCAAAAAGAGAAAATATTCTTCTGTGTGACACCCGCGGGGTGATCTTTCACGGGCGCGAAGAGGGCATGAATCCGTATAAACAAGAGTTCGCAGCGAAGACAAAAGCCCGCACGCTTGCTGAAGCTCTCGTGGACGCCGATGTCTTCGTGGGTCTGTCGGGGCCAAACACCGTCACCAAAGAGATGCTCAAGAAGATGGCCAAAAAGCCCATTATCTTCGCGATGGCCAACCCCAACCCTGAAATCCCCTACCCCGACGCCAAGGCCGCCCGCCCCGACGCCATCGTCGCCACGGGGCGCAGCGACTTCCCCAACCAAGTCAATAACGTCTTAGGATTTCCGTTCATCTTCCGCGGGGCCTTGGACGTCCATGCCAGACAGATCAACGAGGAAATGAAAGTCGCTGCGGCTCACGCCTTGGCAGCCCTGGCCAAAGAGGACGTCCCCGATTCCGTAGTCAAAGCGTACGGAGTGGAGTCGTTGCGCTTTGGGCCGGATTATCTCATCCCCAAGCCGTTGGACCCCAGAGTGCTCCTCTGGGAAGCGCCAGCCGTTGCTAAAGCAGCGATGGAGACCGGAGTGGCTTGCATCACCATCGACCTAGAAAAATACAAAGAGCAGCTCGAAGCACGTCTAGGAAAATCTCGTGAGATGATGCGCATCGTCTTCAATAAAGCGCGGTCCAATCCCAAACGGATCGTCTTGGCCGAGGGCGAGCACGAGAAAATGATCCGCGCGGCGCATCAATTGGCTTTTGAGCGAGTCGCCAAACCCATTCTCTTAGGCGATGCCCAGATCATCCGCGCCCGCGCTCAAGCGCTACAAATCAATCTCAACAGCATCGAGGTCATAGACCCCCGAACCGATCCGCGACGCGAGCGCTACGCGCAAAGGCTCTATGAGCTGCGCTGTCGCAAGGGCGTTGCATGTACAGAGGCGCAAGAGATGGTGACCAAACCAAACTACTTTGCCGCAGTGATGGTGGAGTTAGGCGATGCCGACGGAATGATCGCGGGCTTGGGCTTTCACTATCCGGAAGGGCTGCGCCCTATTTTACAGGTCATTAAGACGTGCCCAGATTGCAAGACGATCGCCGGGGTCTATCTGGTCACGATGAAGAACCGCGTACTGCTCTTTGCGGACGCAACGGTGAACGTCGAAACAGATGCCGAGAAGTTGGCCGAGATCGCGATCTTGACGGCACGCCTTGCCAAAGACTTCGATATTGAGCCGCGCATCGCCATGCTCTCGTACTCCGACTTTGGCGGCGTGCGCCATGCCCGCACCGAGAGAGTACGCCAAGCTGTGGAGTTCGTACGCAAGCGTGCCCCCGATCTGATCGTAGACGGCGAGATGCAGGCCGATACCGCGCTCATCCCGGAGATTCTCAACAACGGGTACCCGTTCAATCGGCTCAAAGAGCCCGCGAATATTTTGATCTTTCCGAACTTAGAATCAGGCAATATCGCGTATAAGCTGACTCAGTGTCTGGCTAACGCGGAGATCGTCGGCCCCATTTTGATTGGGACACGCCGCCCGGCCCACGTGCTGCAACGCTATCACGAGGTCAAAGATATTGTGAATTTAGCTGCGATTGCCGTGGTCGAAGCACAAAAGTTGGAAGAGTCTGCTCAGGGCTGCTGTCCAGAATAAATTCAGGCGGATGCTCAAGCAGCCAGCTGTCACCCTGAGCCCTTCGGCCCTGAGCGGGGCCTCAGGGCAGGCTCCGCGAAGGGGCTCGAAGGGTCTAGATTCTTCGCTGTGCTCAGAATGACAGAGACTTGAGTCGCTGGCCTAGGGGTATCTTTTTAAAATCTTCGTGAGCTTCTCCAACTCCCCCTCAGCCATGCTATAAAAGTGCTCTGGCTGCGGGAATTTTTCTGATTTAACTTCCTCGCGGTACTGAGAGAACGCATCCACCAAGATCGGGCTCAAGTTTGCGTAGCGCTTGACAAACTTGGGCGTGAAGCGCTCGAACATCCCGATCATGTCGTGGACGATCATCAGCTGCCCATCTACGTCTTTGCCGCTCCCTAAGCCGTAGACGGGGATCTTGACGCGCTCGTGGATGATCTTGGCCACCGGGGCGGGGATGCACTCTAGGAGAATTGCGAACGCTCCGGCTTCTTCGAGGGCTTCCGCGTCGGCGATCAGTCTCTTGGCTGTTTGGGCGTCGCGCCCCTGGGCCTTGTAGCCGCCCAATTGAGTATACGACTGTGGAGTCAGCCCGATGTGCCCCATCACGGGGATGCCCGCATTGTTGATCGCTTCGATGACCGTAGCCATGCGCGCCCCGCCCTCTAACTTCACAGCGTCGGTGCCGCATTCGGACATAAAGCGCCCGGCGTTTCTAATCGCTTCTTCTTTAGAGATTTGGTAGCTCATATACGGCATATCCCCGATCACAAAAGCGTACTTGACGGCTCTGGTGACGGCAGCCGTAAAAGTGATCATTACGTCCATCGTCACGGGCAGCGTTGTCTGGTAGCCGAGCATGGTCATGCCAAGAGAGTCTCCGATGAGAATCATTTCGACCCCGGCGCGGTCCATCAAGAGCGCCGTGGGGTAGTCATAGCACGTCAGCCAACTGACGGGCTCCCTTTGCGCTTTCATCTCGTAGAGCTTGGGGATGGTGATCTTCTGTCGTTCGGGCTGTTGGGCTTTGGGTTGCACTGTGGTTGGCATGTGTCCTCCTTTTCTTCGAACGCTATGCTTGCTCCCAGTCCTCTTCTGCGAGATGGGCTTCATGGGGTTTTCACTTCGAGGCTGAGGCCATCAATGGTCGGGAGCGGGGCACCATCCTTCATCTTTAAGAGGAGCCATTCTTCCAACACTTCTTGGAGTTCTTGGCGGCAGGCTTCGAGTGTCTCAGCGTTCGCCCAGACGCCGCGGCAAGGCGGAATCTCGCCATAGTACGTGCCGTCGTCCAAGATCTCATATCGCGCTTTGCTTATGGCTGCCTGGATGTATTTCGTCAGCACGCTGACCTCCTAGGGCAAGCAAATCTCGCCTTGGTGCTTCCCCGCTTTGTTGTTGCCCTCGATGACGGTCTTATCATCAATGGTCACCTTGCCCGTGAACCTATTTTCAGGGTACCCACACTTCGTTAGATAAGCAGCAAGGCCCCAGTCGTTATTGTTGAGAATCCGAGAGTCATTGATCGTCGTTTCAGATTGGTCGCTCACCACAATGCCGGGGCATATGTCTAAAGTGCAGATTTCCTGATTAGTGCCATTATTCTCGACTGTGCTTCTAATAATCTCTACGTTGGTTGAGCCCCCAATGCAGAGACCCCGCCGGCCATTGTCAGAGATTATGGAATCAACCAAGCTAAGGCGCGATTTTTGTTCCGCAATGCCGATTGAAATCCCCACCATTCCGTTGCCTGTGACACGGGCATTAGTCAAACTCAGATATACATCTCCAGACAAGATTAAGATACTCGCAAGCTTGGCGTCAGAAATGTGCGAGTCTACCACATTGACAGTGGCTCGGCCATAGATGGTCAGCCCCCACCCTCCACCCGATATAGAGGTGCCTACCAAGTTTAAGACACCAGGCCCTATAAATGCTACACCGAGTGCATATGTAGCACTCACTTGAACCTCTTGTAAAGCTAGTTGAACAGGAAGATCAGTATAAACTATCAAAGAGCCATTGATTCGGATCTCGCCTAGGGCTACTTGAGCAGCCAAGTGGCCAATCCACACAAGGCCGTTGATGATCGTCTTGTCAGGTCCTGTCCCCCAAATGGTCAGCCCCTTATAAATGAGCAAACTCTCACGCCATGTTCCTTCCTCCATGCAGATGACCGCGCCCTCGGCTGCTTCCTCGATAGCTTTCTGAATGTACTCACCCGGCTTGACCGTAACTGTGCAAGGCGGCTGGCCCTGCGCCAAGACACTTGAACTATCTGTTTCCGCTTCAGACCCGCTCAGAAGACCGAAAGCCAACACCGATACTGCAAACAGCACGAAACGCGCGAGTCCCATCGCTCGCCCACCTCCTTATTAGTTCCCCACACTGTTGTTCTAAAGCGCCACTTTGCACCCTTGCCCGCATCCCTAATTTTCTGATAAAATGCCTCGCATTGCAATAGCGCCGGGCGCTATAATAGTCAGGCTATGGCTGGTAAGAAGCGCGAGCGAGTTAAATATTTGGTCACACTGCGAGAGGCTGAGGAGGGCGGCTACACAGTTGAAGTTCCAGCCCTGCCCGGCTGCATCTCCGAAGGCTCGAGTTACGAAGAAGCGCTGGCCAACATCCGCGAAGCGATCGTCGCCTATCTTGAGGAACTCGGTGAAGAATTGAACCCTCGGGCGCGCGTGATGATCACTGAAGTCGAAGTGGAGGCGCCGGTGCCCCCCGTGCATGCCTGACAAGCTACCCCAAGTCTCGGGGCGGCGTGCCGCCCAGGCCTTCGTGCGAGCGGGCTGGGTCATCCGTGAAGAAGGTCCCCACATCATCCTGACCAAGCCAGGAATCCGACACAATCTCTCTGTGCCCAACCATCGCTCGCTCAAGAAGGGAACGCTCCGTAGCTTGATTCGTAAAGCCGGCTTAACGGTCGAAGAGTTCGTACATCTGCTTTCCTAACTTACGGCTTGGGGATGGCTAGGTCTTGCGCCCCCGGCTTGGAGAGTATTGCTTCGGGGTAGTTCTCTTGGATCAGTTCGTGAATAGTCTGGGCGTACTTCACTTTTTCGCGAGCCATCTCTGCTAATAACTGCGGGCTTGTCCAGGGCTTATAGAGTGCCCCCGGCCCCGCAGCGCACGCCGGCCCATGCTCAATTTTAAAGTAACACGGTGCGCAGACACGAACCATCTCCGGTGCGTCGTAAAATCGCAAATACCCTCCGAACGATTCGGTCAGGACGACGTGTAAGTCCATGGGGATGTCAATCGCCTTTCTGATTGAAGCCAACTGGGGCAGCGATAAATCTGCGATAGGGTTGAACGTCCCCGCGCCAAGCATCTGCAAGACCTTGCCCCCGGCAGCATTGGCGTGTCCGGCGTAGATCGAGACTTTAAAAGTGACGTCCTTGGGGATGTCGCCCTTCTGCTTGAGTTCGTTCAAGAGCCAGAGCAGCCCCTCGTCAATGACTAAAAATCCCCGAAAGCCCAGCTCAATAGCTCGGAAGATATCTGAGATCACATAGCACAACTGATCGGAGCCGCGAAATCTCAGTCCCGAAAACGCCCCTTCGGGCGTGACGAGCTGTCTTCCCGTATCCCACGCTGAGCGAGGCCCTGGAGTGAGAATCACTTCGAGCTTGGCTTGCGCGGCGAGCTTGGCAAACTCTTTCAGTTCTTTTCTGTCTAAGAGCGTTGCGCCCATCACGACTGAAATGACTCTGTGAATAGGCATCTGGCGCTTCTCGCTCTCATCAAGAAGGGCTTCGAGGACGTTGAGACGTTCAACTCCTGAGATCTCCATGCGATATTGCGCTCCATCGGGGAAACGCTTCTCGCTCGTGGGCAGATCATACGCGTCCCGTCCGGGAATGCCCACCCGCTCCATCGCTTTTGCGACCTGTTGCATCTTCATAGAGTCCTCCTTGGGGTGATTGTAGATGGACTTCTCCCGCTCCACCATGATCTAGAGCAGTTTAGAAGATGATTGTCCGCATTGTTTTGCGGGAGCGACACCTTTATCATAAATTGGTAATCGCTGGAGCGGCGTCGCTATAATAAACAGCTAACGGAGAGAAGTGAGCTATTTTCTTTGCTTCTCTAGAACACACAAAGGAGGCCCCCATGCGTGATGTGGCCGTCATCGGGGTCGGCTCGACGGCGTACACGAGCATGACCCCGGAGGTCAATTGGAAGGAATTTATCTATGACGCTGCTGTGAAAGCCTACACCGATGCCCAGATAGACCCACGACGCGACGTAGATAGCTTCATCAACTGCGCGGAAGACTTTTGGGAGGGCTTTTCGATCTTCGACGAGTTCTCGCCCGATCAGTTGGGCGCGGCGTTGCGCCCGATGATGACCGTCTGCGGCGAGGGGCTGCAAGGGGTAGCGAACGCCTATATGCAGATCAAGACGGGAATGTTCAACATCGTCGTGGTTGAGGCCCACAGCAAGATCTCGGAGCTGCTGACGTATGAGCATATCACGGAGTTGGCATTCGATCCCATTTATGAGCGCCCGCTCTCGGGGGAGCGCGACGTGCACCCCTACTATGTTGCCGGCCTGGAGATGAATCTCTACTTGAACGCAACGGGGACGACGGAAGAACAGTGTGCTTTCGTTGCCGTGCACAATCGCAGACAAGCCCTGATGAACCCGCTCGCTCCTTATGGAGCGCGCATTGGGTTGCAAGAGATTTATAATTCGGGCTATGCGTTTACGCCCTTAAAGCGCTGGGAGATCGCCGCACGCGCTGATGGGAGTATTGTCTTCGTTTTAGCTGCTGAAGAGATCGCCAGGCGTCTGACCAAGAAGCCCTTGGTCTACTTAGAAGGGATCGGCTGGTCCTCAGAGTCGCCGTGGATCGCCGCTCGCAGCCCCGATGCGGGCTACGCTCGCCGCGCGGCCCAGATGGCCTATCGCCAAGCGGGGATCACCGACCCAAGACGTCAGATTGACGTCGTCGAGGTCGAAGATCGCTTCGCGTTCAAAGAGTTACAACACATAGAAGCATTGGGCTTAGCGCGTCCTGGAGAAGCGGGCTGGCTGGCCCAGCGCGGCGGCCTCGGCTATGACGGTGAAATCAAAGTCAACCTCAGCGGCGGCTCGCTGGGGTGCGGCGACTTGGTAGAAGCTTCGGGTTTTCAGCGGGCATTAGAGATAGTATTACAGTTGCGCGGTGAGGCCGGGGCGCGACAGCTGCCCAACGCTCGGGTGGGGGTCGCACAGTCGTGGCGCGGGCTGCCGCATGGGACCGGCGCGGTCGCTGTGTTTGCGAGGAGAGATTGACCTAACCCCCTGACCCCCTTCCCTAAAGAGGAAGGGGGAAGATGATCAAGGGAAGGTGGTATAGTGTCCAGAATTATCGCGGGGCAGAAGATAGAATCATCCAAGGTGCTTCGGGCTAAACAGCTGCGTCGTCAGATGACCCCAGCAGAGCAAATCTTGTGGCAAGCGTTACGCGCCGACCGCTTGCAAGGCCGGCACTTCCGCCATCAGCAGGTCATTAATGGTTTCATTGTGGACTTCTACTGCCATGCTGCCCGGTTGGTTATTGAAGTGGATGGAGACGTTCACGAGCAAAATCCCATATACGATGAGGAGCGTGACAAGGTTTTGCAAGGGCGAGGCTTAAGGGTTCTGCGATTCAAGAACAGCGATGTTATGCAAAACTTAGAGGTGGTTCTGGATCAAATTGCTGCAGCCTCTCTCTCCCCTCCCTCTTTAGGGGAGGGGCTGGGGGAGAGGTCTGGATGAAAGGAGCTCTATGAATCTCACAAAAATTCGCAAAGACGTTGCCGTTGTCGGCGCGGGGATGACCATCTTCGCGCGGAGACTCCAAGAGACGGGGAAAGAGATGAGCTGGGAAGCCGCGAAGATGGCCCTCGACCAGGCCGGGCTTACCCTCAAAGATATTGATGCTGTCATTGTCGGCTCGGCGCCGGATGCTTTTGATGGGGTACACAAGAAGGGCGACTGGCTCCTCGACGGCGCTGGGGGCACCAATAAGCCCTTCATGCGCGTCTTCACCGGCGGCGGCACGGCGGTCTTCGCGCCAATTGCCGGCTGGTGGCACGTCGCTTCGGGGATGTTCAAGAGAGTCTTAGTTGTTTGCGAAGAGAAGATGTCTTCGGTACAACCCCATGCGCAGAGCGCCTTTGCGCACATCTGGGACCCCATCTTAGACAGACCCATCAAGCCCAACTTGGTCTGGATCTTCGCGATGGAGATGCAGCGCTATATGCACAAGTACAACGTGCGTTATGAAGATATCGCTCTCGTTGCTGTGAAGAACAAGCGCAATGCTGTGGGGCACCCGTGCGCGCAGCTTGCTGATCCCAATATTACTCTCGAAGACGTGATCAATTCTGAACCGATGGCTCTGCCCGTCAGAAGACTCAATATTAGCCCGCCATCGGATGGTGCTGCTGCCGTTGTGCTCGTCAGCGAGGACGTCGCGTATGAGCACACAGACTCTCCCGTCTGGATCGACGGTGTCGGCTGGTGTATAGATACGACGATGTGGACCAATAGGGACTTGGCATTCCCGAAATTTGTCGCCAGAGCAGCGAAGATGGCTTACGAGATGGCCGGCATAAAAAATCCCAGAAAAGAGATAGATTTCGCTGAGCCGTATGATCCCTTCGATTACAAGGAGCTCCAACACTTAGAGGGGCTGCTCTTGGCCGATCCCGGCGAGGCTGCGATTATGACACGAGAGGGCAAAACTCAAAGAGATGGGGAGTTCCCCGTCTGTCCGAGCGGGGGGCTGTTGGGCGTGGGGAACCCCATTTCGGCGGCGTTGGGGATCAAGATCGGCGAGCTGTATTGGCAGCTCTCGGGCCAAGCCGGGCCGCGCCAAGTCAAGAAAGAAGTGCGCACGGGTGTTACTCAAGCGTGGGGCGATCTGATGCAATTCAGCTCTGTCATTGTTATGAGGAGGCGCTAAAGATGGCACGAGATCAGAAGTCAGAGGCTTCGCCCTTGAGGGCTCAAGCCCGAAGGGGCAGAGGCTTCGCCCTTGAGGGCTCAAGCCCGAAGGGGCAGAAGAGAGCGTTTGGGCCGCCGCTCAACCCGCCGGGGCGGCGTCTGGAAGCCGAAGAGTTAGAGCAAATCCCGCACGTTCGGGCCAAAACCCCAGCAAAATATGCCTGGGCCGCGGGCACGGCAATGAGCCGCTTTTTAGATGAACTGAAGAACGGCAAGATCATCGGGCGCAAGTGCGCGACCTGTGATCGCGTGCTGGTGCCCCCACGGATGTTCTGCGAACGCTGCTTTAAACCTACTACAGAGTGGGTCTACTTGCCGGGCACGGCCGTCGTCGAGACTTTTTCGATCTCTTATATAGATACGAACGCCAATCGTATTAAAGAGCCGATCTTGGTGGGGACGGTCGCGTTCGACGGTGCGCCGCCGCACTGCGGGATCATGCACTATTTCGGGGAAGTCGAACCGGAGAAGCTCAAGATCGGGATGCCGGTCGAGCCGGTGTGGAAGCCCAAAGAAGAGCGCGTCGGCTCGGTGCTAGATATAAGATATTTCCGACCACAAAAGAAGACCTAACCCCGCCCCCTTCCCCCCTCCCTCTTTAGGGGAGGGGCTAGGGGAGAGGTCTTGAAGCAAGAAGGAGGAAGAGATGCTTGAGAAAATTGGGAAAGCTACCGAAGCCCGGCACTGGCTGGGCGACATGGAGGCCGATCACTATTATTACAGCGCGGGCATCGCCGGTGAGAAATTTTTTGTAGCTCTGCGCGACGAGGGCAAGATTGTGGGAGCGCACTGCACCGCGTGCAATCTGACTTATGTGCCCCCACGAATCTATTGTGAGCGCTGCTTTGCGGAGCTGGGCGGGAAAAGCCTGACAGATGTGGGCAAGCGCGGCTGTGTTGCAGCCTTCACCATCGCGCATTACGATAAATCCGGCAATCGTTTAGAGCCCCCGGAGAGCTTCGCTCTGATTGGTCTTGGCCCGCGCACGACGCCCCTCTTGCACAAGCTGGGCGAGATCGAGCCGGAGAGAATCTGCGTCGGGCTCGAGGTCGAAGCCGTCTTCAAGCCGAAGAAAGACCGCGAGGGCAAGATCACGGACATTCTGTACTTTCGGCCCGCTTAGGAAGGGGGCGTGCCATGGAGATCATTGAGTCCGGCCATGAAGAGCTTTTGCAACCACCTGATGTGGAAGGATTTCGGCGCTGGCTGAAGGAGAACAAGTCTCCGGCGCTCACAGACAAAGTGATGGACGAGCGCGAGGCCGTCAAACGATTTATTAAAGACGGCGACTATCTTGGAGTTGAGCTCTATGGCACGGTGCGCTGTCCCATGTCGGTCGTTCGTGAAGTGGTGCGCCAGGGCAAAAAGAAACTCAGACTCGCTGGGCAGGGGCTGCTGGAAATTGACTTTCCTGTGGCGGCTGGTCTGGTGGAGTCAATGGACCTCACCTATGTCGGCTATGAAGTGCTCGGGCTCTCCAATATCTTGCGCCGGGCCACCGAGAGTGGAAAAGTCAAATTAGTTGAGTGGAGCAACGCGGCGATGGCCTGGCGCTTCAAAGCCGCGGCGATGGGCGTCCCGTTCATTCCCGTTCGGTCAATGCTGGGTACGGATACGCTCACATACAGTTCAGCCAAGGTCGTGAAAGATCCATTCACCGGCATTCACGTCACGCTCCTGCCCGCCTTGATTTTAGACGTCGGAATCATTCACGTTCATCGTGCTGACAAATACGGCAACGCGCAGATTGACGGGATTTCGGGATTTGCGTTTGAGATGGCGCGCGCTTCGAAACGTTTGATTATCAGCACCGAGGAGCTTATCTCGACAGAAGAGATTCAGCGTTACCCGGAGCGCACAGTGATTCCCTGGTTCCTGGTAGACGCCGTTGTCGTCGCACCCTTCGGCTCGCATCCCGGCGAGATGTGCTATTGTTATGAGCGCGACCAAGAGCATCTGGTAGAGTTTCTCAAAGCCGCCGAGACCGAAGAGACGACGCAACAGTATTTGCGAAAATACGTCTACGGCCCCAAGACGCACCAAGCGTATTTGGACTTGATCGGGCGGGATCGCTTAGAAGCCCTGAAGCGAGCGAACAAGGGACGGTGAGCATGATGGCAGAGTATAGCCCCACCGAACTGATGATCTGCATCGCAGCACGATTGATGAAGACCGCACGCACGGCATTTATCGGCACGGGCATCCCCATGTTAGCGGCTTCTTTGGCGAAAAAGCTCTATAACCCCGATTTGATCGCGATCTTCGAGTTTGGCGGCATCGGCGCGTCGTTAGAAGACCTGCCGCGCGCCGTCGGCGAAGCCCGCACGTTCTATCGGGCGATGGTCGCCACGGGGATTTGCGATGTGATGGAGACCGCGCAGCGGGGTCTTATTGAGTATGGCTTTCTTGGCGGCGCGCAGATTGACCCCTACGGCAATCTCAATACGACCGTGATCGGCCCGCACGACAAGCCCAAGGTGCGGCTGCCCGGCAGCGGCGGGGCCAATGACGTCGGCTCGCTTTGCTGGCACACGATCGCTATTATGAAACACGAGAAGAAGCGCTTCATCGAGAAAGTAGATTTTGTCACGACGCCGGGCTACTTGAGCAGTCCGGGGGGACGGGAGTGGGCGGGGCTGCCCGCGGGCACCGGGCCGTATCGCGTCGTGACCGATTTAGCCCTTTTAGGCTACGATGACGAGACCAAGCGTATGAAGCTCTTGGCGATCAACCCCGGCGCGACCGTCGAGCAAGTCATAGAGAACACGGGCTTTGAGCTGATCGTCCCGAAGACGGTCGCGCAGAACGAGCCGCCCTCTGCGGACGAGCTGCGCGTCCTGCGCACGGAAGTTGATCCCGGCAAGCTGTATATCTGATTGAAACTTAAATCTGCCGCTCCAGGCGGCTCTCTAGTGTGATCCCCACCCCCCGGTGCTTCACCGCTTCTAGGACGCTTTGGAAGCGCGGATCGGCTTGGAGGAGCTTCCACGTCTGCTCGTCCTCGGTGTCTATGCTGCACTGCCAGATGTTCGGGTGCTCGGTGCGGTAGAGAGCTAAATCATAGACCCCGTCGATCTCGACGGCGATCTGTCGCGCCCGCTGTATCAGAGCGAAGAGACGCTCATCCGAGACTGTCTCCGGCTTGACCAGCTCGAACGTCAGGATCATCTTGCCCTCCCTCTTGCCTTGGAACTTGCTTCCGCAGTAGTCCTCTCATACAATTCTTAGAGGTGACCACTATGAAGCCCCAGCTCTTGGAGCGCATCTCTATTGATCCGCAGATCTGCCACGGTAAGCCCTGCATCAAGGGCACGCGCATCCCGGTCTTCGTCCTCCTCGACGCCCTCGCTACGGGCATGACCCACCAAGAGATCATCGAAGAGTACCCCCCAGTGACAGAAGAAGACATCCAAGCGGCTCTTTGTTATCGAGTCCTCCGCTAGGGCTGCGGGCGGGGAGGGGCATCCGAGCTGTGGGCTCAGATGCCCCTTCGAACCGCGCCCCCTCTCCCCAGGGCGTTTGGCGTAAGGGCGGGACGACCCCGCCCCTCCGCGCTCACCGGATGTTTATGCTCCTTTCAGCGATGTTGTTGGTCTCATCGCGCTCATTCTTGATCTTATTGTCGGGGTCCACCATCACCGTCACGATGTACAGCCCCGGCTTGTCCACCATCTCGACAGCTAAGACCGGCTGCGACGCTCCCTTCGCCAGCCCGGCGATCTGCTCTTCGTGGATGAGCCGCCCGTTGAGCAGGACGCGCACGGTGAAGGGGTCTGTCAGGTCCACCTGGCCGATGTTGGCGACCGTTGCCAAGGCGAAGATGTCCCACTGTGGCGGCGGGCAGGGGGGAACCATGCAGGGCGGGCTGATCTTTCTCGCCGTGACCGACAGGTGGCGCACGGTCAGATCGCAGCACTCCAGCCCCGCGCTGATCCCAGGGCTGGGAAGTCCATTAGGCTTGACCAAGGCCCGGAGCACCTCATCGCCGTTCAACTCCTCAGCGAGGATGGGCTCAGTCGGGACGATGACCGCCACGGCCTTGCTCTGGGAGTCCGTCATGACCATGAACCAGCTCGTGCCCAGCTCCGGGGGTGGCTGAGGCGTTGTGAATTTGACTCCTTCTACATGGCCTAGAAAGATGTGGTAGTCCCCTTTGGGGAAGGGCCCCATGCCGCCTATGGTGAGGTTCTCCCGCGCCCGGATGCCCCCAATCTCCTCGAGATCGCCGCCATCGTCCTTGCGGTGACGGAAGACCCCAAAGATTTGGGCGATGGTGGTCCCGCACTCCTTGACTTCGGCGAGCGGCCAGCCATCATCAAGAGACCTTACAGCCCCAAGAGCGGGTAGGCCGTTTGGAGGGGGAAGAATTTGGAACTGTGGAAGGGGTTGCTGTTGTGCCCCACCCCAAGCTCCGGAAAAGACTCCGCTCATCAACAAACACAGGGCCACTAGCCCCGCCGTCCGAAAGGCTTTGCTGCTGAACATCGTTGATCCCTCCTTTATGGATCTAGCAGCTTTGCTCACTCTGGGGGGTGTTTGAACCACGGAAGCCACGGAACGAGCCACTGAAAGCACGGAAGATGACAAGGCTTGTTCAGTGTTCTCCGTGGCGTTTCCGCGCTTTCCGTGGTTCTCAGCCCCCTTTCGCAAGCGTCTTGCGAGCGGAGGAGCAGCACTTGCCCCTCCGCTCCTCCTATGTCGAACTGTGCCTTGTTCCACTCTTATTGGCGTAGATAGTGAAATAACCCGATAAAGAGGTCGTTGAAATCTTGATCAACCCCATAGTTATAAGAGTCCTCCCAACAAAGGATGAAGTAGGACTTAGGTGGGTTGATCTGAAGCAACTTCATGTGTACTCTCCCGTCCTTATTGAGCGCCTTATCGGAGTAATACAAACCACCGATATGTCGTAATTTCCCTGCGGGGTGATAAGCAAAGTTCACGAAATAGCCGATCGCCCCTAAGGGTCTTTGGTCAGGAGAGTGGATGTGAACTGGCTGCGGACCGCTTTGATTTCTGAACCCTGGGTAAGGGGGTATGCTCGGATTAGGAAAGCCGGACATTATCCCTCTTGTATATGACCCCAACAGCACAGGCTGGAGGGCTCTGCCCCATTCGATGTCCCCGTAGAACCACCCAAAGGTGTGGGCATCATCATAGTTGCCCGCTGGGACAGTTGGATCTCTATCCCAAAATACGGCATAACTGTCTCCAGCTACGGAGAGGAGCGTGTACCAAAAGTCTCGTGATTCGCCCTTCTCTGGGCACCTATCCTTATGCTGCTGGAACAGGGCCCAAAACTCCTGAGCTGACGGTGGCTGCAAAGGCTGCTGCCCATACCCAACGACGACCACGAGTGCCAGGAGCAAGCCCAGCACTCCCCAAACTTTCCGAGTGCACACCATTGCGCATCACCCCTTTTCGGTTTCGGCCCCCTTGGGCCGGGATTGAGTTACAGCTTCATTATAAACTCCGAGCGTGAAAAAAACGTGAAATGACGGGATTGACGAATTAATCGCGATAAGCGATTATGTTGACAAAATTGTCACAATTTTGTATCTTCATTAAGTAAAGATTATGGCTAGCACGACCGTGCGCATCAGCACACAAACAAAAAAGACCGTGAAGAGGCTGGCAGCTAAGACCGGCCGCAAGATGCAAGCAGTGCTCGATGAGGCGGTCGAACTCTACCGCCGCCAATCTTTTCTGGAAGAGGCCAACGCGGCTTTCGCGAACTTGCGGGCAGATACTCAAGCCTGGTCGGAAGAACAAGAAGAACGGATGATGTGGGACGCTGCTGTTTCAGAGGTGAAGGACTGAACTGTGCCCGAACCGTCCCGTGGAGAGATTTGGCTGGTTGATCTCAATCCCGTTCGCGGCCACGAACAAGCCGGGAGACGACCCGGACTTGTCATATCTGTGGACATCTTCAATCAGGGCCCTGCAGGTCTCGTCGTCA
The DNA here is from genome assembly GCA_037440025.1 of Candidatus Fraserbacteria bacterium. Lineage (GTDB taxonomy): Bacteria > Bipolaricaulota > Bipolaricaulia > RBG-16-55-9 > DRXL01 > JANXCC01. Next base: position 27,640 of record JBBIUX010000010.1, read on the forward strand.
TACTCCCTATGACCACCAAAGCCAAGGGCATCCCCTTCCATGTAGAGGTCCCCTCTCGCCAAGGAGATCGGAGCTTCATCAAGTGCGAGGATGTCCGTTCCATCGCGAAAGAACGTCTTGTAGAGCGTCTGGGAAGGGTCAGTCAAGCGACGCTAGCAGAGGTGGAAGACCGGCTACGAATTCTCTTAGGTCTATGACGGTCTGTGGCTGAAGGCTTGAAGAATCTGTCGGTTAATAGCGATCTGCTCAAGAAATCTCTCTCTGAGCGCCCCCTCGTGGATCTGCTCCGCAATGCGACAGAGCTCGTCATAGGCTTTTTGTAAGTATCTGTTGGCTTCGTCCGTGCGCCCGTTTGCCTGAAGAATACGATAGTGAATGAAATAGAACCGGTGCGCTTGAGAGATCATCCCGTGCTGCGCTTCGAGCACCTGCATGGCGCGCGTGGAGCAGCCTAATGCTAAATGGAGCTCCCCCAGCCCAAGATGCGCCCGGCCCTTCTCGGAGAGCGTCCCGACTTCTAATCCCCTCAGGCCCGCTTCGCCGAGCATACTTACTACGCGATCAAGATAACTGAGCGCTTCCGTATAGCGCCCTTGCTCGATCTGGAGCGTGCCCAAATTCAAGAGAATAACCCCCAAGCCCCGCCGGTCCCTCGCTTCGCTCATCAAGCGATAAGCACGCTCATAATGCTCTTGGGCTTCTGGCCATCGTCCCAGCTCGTGCATGACAATTCCAAGGTTGTTGAAGACCGCAGCTTGGCCCCACAGATCAGCTGCTGCCTGAAATCCCACAAGGGCTCTCTCGAAGCCCCGTTGGGCTTGCTCGTACTCCCCTAAGAAGAGCTGAATGGTGGCGCGGCTCTTTAATGCAGACGCATGGTGCTGGGCATCGCCCAGGGCTGCCCAGATCTCTTCTGCTCGCCGGAAATACTCCAAGGCTTGGCTGTATTCCCCCATCTGGCCGTAGACGTCGCCGCTATAGTACAGTATCCTCGCCATGACCGAAGTGTCAGGGAGCGTTCGACTGAGCTCTAACGCTTGGGTGAGGGCATACTTGGCAGCTTCACGTTGGCCGGCAGAGAGTTCAAGATAAGCCCTCTTCTGATAGGCTTGACAGAGCAAGGCTCGCTCTCCCAATGCTTGGGCGAGCGAGATCATCTCTGAGATAATAGCTTGCAGTTTCTCCAGGGCTGGCTTGATGTCGTAAATGCTTGGGAACAAGTCCGTGTAACAGTTCAAGAGCTCGAGCTTCACCTTGCGCAGGCGGGCAGCTTGGTGAGGCTTTAGTTGTCCGAAGAGTTGGCGAGCTTTCTCCACGAGCTTGAGGGCTTCCCCATAGGCGTAGGTCCTCTGAGCTCGTCTGCCGGCTTGCAATGCGTAAGTAATCGCTTTTTCCCAGCGTTGTGCTTGCTCAAAGTGCCGGGCCAACTCTCCCGAAACTTCGTCGAGGCGGTCGGGATAGAGCGTTTCTACAGTTTCGCCGATGCGCCGGTGCCACAGCTTCTTTCGATCCGTGCTGAGCTCTTCATAGGCGACTTGGCGAACCAACTCGTGATCGAAACGATATTTGTCCTCTTGCTCTACGATGAGCCCCAGGCGACGCAGGTCATCGAGTCGGTCGAGCGCTGTCTCTTCAGATTGGTGCAAGACTTCCTTCAAGATCGCTACATCAAACATCCGTCCGGCGGTCGCTGCTAGGCTGAGCGCACAGTACGCCTGCCGTGGCACGCGCCGCAGTGAAGTCCTGATCAGTTCTCTCAAGCTTTCCGGCACCTGCGCCGCGCCGATCTCTCGCGTCGTCAATTGCCAACGCCCTTCGGGATCGCGTTGCAGCCTGCCGCTCGTTAGCAGTGAGCCCACGAGTTTCACCAAAAAGAGCGGGTTGCCCTCAGTTGCGGTGTAGAGAATTTCAAAGACCTCTCCGTCGCGCCACCGCAAGAGCTGCTCGAGTAGCGAACCCGTCTCTTCCCGCGAGAGCCGTGGAAGCGCAAGGGGGTGATAGAGATGTCCTGGTTCGAGCTGATCGAGCCATGTTCGCAATGGGCTGCCCTCAAGCGCCTCTTCCGTGCGGTAAGTCCCGATCAGCAAGATTCTGTGATCTTTCAGATGCGCCATCAGATAGCTCAGATATTCAAGAGTCGCTGCATCGGCCCAGTGCAAGTCGTCTAGAAAGAGTATCAGAAGTGTTTCTTGAGCGAGAGCTTCAAAGCAAGCTGTCAGGGCCGAGAACCAGCGGGCTTTCCCTTGCGTCGGCGGCAGGTCGAGCTTGGGTCTGTCGGAAAATCTCTCTTGGAGTTCAGGGACGAATTGCGCGAGCTCGTTTTGATAGACAGCGGGCAGCCGCGCCAGCATTGAGCTGGAGGGGCTCTTCAAGCTCTCACGCAGAGCTTGCGACAATGGCTCGTAGGGCAGCTCTCCGGCGTAGGCCGCGCCGTGCAGCAGTAAGGGGCCCTCACCCTGGCTTCGCCACCCCTCTCCCGTCTGGACGGGAGAGGGGGCGGAGGTGAGGGCCTGGGCAAGAAAATACTTCACAAAGCGCGTCTTGCCCACGCCAACCTCGCCCCCGATCAAAACGGCTTGCCCTTCACCGTGATAGACCCTTTGCCATAGGGTCTTGAGCAATTGGCACTCGCGCTCGCGGCCCACAAAGGGCGTCTCAGTGGGCAGTTCAACGACACGAATGGGCTCTGGAGATGCACCGCGCAGGATTCTCTCGTAGAGCGCCTGAGTTTCGGGAAGGGGCAGGGCGTGCAGTTCTTTCTGAAGGACCGAACAGTATTCGCGATACTGTTGGAGAGCCGCTGCACGATCTCCGGTGAGAGCATGCACCGTCATCAGTTCTCGGTGCGCCCGCTCATGCCACGGCACGGCGTGCAGGACCTTCATCCAGACATGGATCGCTTTCTGGAATTCGTGCTGTGCTTGATAGATCTCTGCGAGCTGTTCGAGGGCATCCAAGTAGAGCGACTGGAGGCGCTCGCTCTCAGCGATGGCCCAATCTTCGTAGATGCCCGCCAAGGGCGGGCCGCGATAGAGCGCGATCGCTTGTTCGAAGGCCCTCACCCCGCCCTGCGGGCACCCCTCTCTCGCCCTAACCCCAAACCCTTCCCTAAAGGGAAGGGACTCCCCTCCCCCTTTAGGGGAGGGGCCGGGGGAGAGGTCAGAGGGGCTGGGGGTGAGGGCCACAAGCCGCTCAAATTCTTCCACATCGAGCCAGCAGTCGGCTGTGTTGAATCGCACGGCGCCACCGGAAGCGATAAGCCATCGGTTCCCATTCGCCCCTGAATTTAGCATCTTGCGTAGGAACGAGAGGGCTTTGCGCAAGTTGGCGCGCGCCCGCTCCTCATCAGTTTCAGGCCACAGCAGACTTGCTAATACAAGGCGCGGATGGGCGTGATCGCGGTGGATGACAAGATAGACAAAAAGCTCTTTGACCTTCTGTGTAGGAAATACCAGAAGTTGCCCGTCGCGGCGGACTTCGACTTCCCCCAAGAGCCGGATTTCTAAGCAGGCCATCTCCGGCCACCTTCCGTGCCGACCCTCAAACCTATTATACTGAAAAGCCAGCCGGAAGTTTCGCTCAGAAATTCGGCTAAGCCTCGTCGTACAGATAGCGTTTAATATCGAGCTTGCTCGACTTCTCGAATGGCTTATCTAAAATGATTAAGTCTTGCTGGCTATGCACGCGCTTGTACTGCGCCAAGTCTTTGCTCTTCTCTTTGATCGCCTCCCAGATCATCTTTTTCAGCTCTTCGAGAGAGTGTTTCTGTAAAAGCTCCGGCTTGGGATAGACAAACGCTTTGATCACTTCGAGGCCCTTGCGCTTGCCCCCTTTAATGAGAATCTCTTCGATCAAGGGAATCTGTTTCAGCTCGAACTCGACCTCTTCGGGATAGACGTTCTTGCCCCCTTCTAAGACGATGACGTTCTTCTTGCGGCCTTTAATGTAGAGCCAGCCGTCTTCGTCCAGATACCCCAAATCGCCCGTGTGGAACCAGCCGTCGGGGTCTATGACTTTTCGTGTCGCTTCAGGGTTTTTGTAGTAGCCCTTCATAATGTTGGGCCCGCGCGCGACGATCTCCCCGATGCCCTCCTCGTTGGGGTCGTCAATGCGAATCTCAACTGCAGGGATCGCCGGGCCGACCGAGCCGATCTTCTCATTAAACGGGGTGCTGAACGTCAGCACCGGAGAAGTCTCAGTCAATCCATAGCCCTCGATCATCCCGATGCCCAGACGCCGAAAGCCCTGCATGACCTTGGCATCCAGCGGCGCACCGCCCGACAGAAAATACTTGAGCTGGGTGCCGCCCACCAAACGCCTCTTAATTTTCGTTCCCAGCAGTGTGGGCGCATAGCGCCACAGGAAGCGCGCCAGGCGGTTCTCTTGTACTGTGCTCCCTAACTTTTCGTACATAGCATGAAAGAGTTTGGGCACCCCGCCGACAACGCTCACGTGGTTCTCCAGCATGTACTTGGGTAGGTTCTTATAGTCGTCTGTGTAGATGAGCTGTCCGCCCACCCGCAGAACCGTCAAGAGCGTGATCAGTCCGAAGACGTGATACCACGGCGCGATGGAGAGCACGACGTCTTGGCTATCTAAATCAAGGCGCTGCAGCGAACTTTCTATGTTGCTCACGATGTTCTCGTGCGAGAGCATGACGCCCTTGGCGTTGCCCGTCGTCCCAGAGGTGCAGAGCATCACCGCGACTTCATCGGGGGTGGCAGGGACGCATTCAAAGCGCTCGGTGCTGAGCCAATCGCTCACCGTGGGGACTCCCGCCAGACGGTCAAAAGTTACGACATGCTGAAGCTGTTTCTGATCTTTGACCATATCATAGTGCGGGCTATCCGTGACGACGACGCCGACAGCGTCCATCTCGCGTAGGACACGTTGGACTTCCGCCGCTTGCCAGGAGGCGTCAATGGGCAGGGCGACACCGCCGGCTTTGAGAATCCCCAAAAACGCGACGGCCCAATCGGTGCGCGGCTTGCCAATGATCGCAAATTTGTCGCCCTTCTGCAGGCCGCGTCTTCTGAGAGTTGCCGCGAACTGATCGGATTTTCTCTTTAAATCCGCAAACGAAATCTGGTCGTACCCATTCCCATCGTGCCGGGGAATCTTGAGCGCGATTTTTTCACCCAGACGATTGAGCGTGCGCTCGACCATCTCCACCAACGTCTCTGCGCGGACGAGTGTGCTCATAGACCCTCCTTCTTGATGGCCCTCACCCCGCCCTGCGGGCACCCCTCTCCCGTCTGGACGGGAGAGGGGCCGGGGGTGAGGGCCTCACAAAATCCATCGTCCATCTTCAAGATACTGTTCGGCTTCCAACGCTGCAATACAGCCGTCAGCTGCTGCGATGACTGCTTGGGCGTACTCGCCTGAAAACTTGCGCACGTCGCCCACGGCGAAAACCCCGGGAATCTTGGTGCGCGTCCGCTCATCAGTAATCAGATACCCATTCTCATCCATCTCCAGCTTGCCCTTCAAAAAGCCCGTATTTGGTCGGTGCCCAATGCTGACAAAAACTCCCTGGACGTCGCACATCTCGTAGCGTTTCCCCGTTGCTAGGTCTTTGAGTGCGACGCCCTCGACGCGTTTGTCACCCAAGACTTCGTCAACGACGGCGTTCCAGATAAATTTGAATTTGGGATGCGCTTTGGTCTTCTCCACTAAGATTTGGTCTTTGGCTCGGATGGCTTTGGGGTCGTCTTGGGGATGGCGCACGACCATGCGCACTTCCTTGGCGAACTTTGTCAAAAAAAGGGCTTCCGTAAAGCCGGCGTCGCCTGCTCCAACAATGATCAGGTTCTTGTCCCGGAAGAAGTAGCCATCACAAGTCGCACAGTAGGAGACGCCGTAGCCTAAGAGTCTGTCGGCGTTCTTCGCTGGGAGCTTGACGGGTTCGGCTCCGGTGGAGATGATGACAACCGGGGCTTCGTATTGACCTTCTTCGGTCTTGACGATTCTCTTTGCGCCGCTCATGGCTACATCTTGCGCCTCTTCCATTTTGACTTCGACCTCGAACCGCTGGGCTTGTTGCACCATGCGCTGCATGAGTTCTGGGCCCATGATCGGCTCAGGGAAGCCCGGAAAGTTTTCGACTTCGGTCGTATCGTTGAGCTGGCCGCCGGGCGTCTTTTTGTCGAGCAAGAGCGTTTTGAGCTTGGCGCGCCCCGCGTAGATGGCCGCCGTGAGTCCAGCGGGCCCCCCGCCGACGATGATCAGATCGTATGCCATCTCTGTCAGCTGTCCTCCCTCAGGAATGGGATGATCGCTCGCAGTATCGGTCTTATATTATAGCGTTTTGGGGGATGGCCTGGCAAGTATTTTCAGCTCTCGGGGAAGAAAAGCGCAATCTCGCGCTTGGCCGACTCCGGGGAGTCCGAGCCGTGAATTAAATTCTTTGTCAGGTCGAGTCCAAAGTCTCCTCGGATTGTCCCCGGCGCAGCGTTGAAGGGATTGGTAGCCCCCATCAGGGTGCGCATAACGCTGATGGCGTTGGGGCCCTCGACGATCATGGCGACGACGGGGCCGCTGGTGACAAAGTCTACTAATTCTCGAAAGAAGGGCTTCTCGCGGTGTTCGCCGTAGTGGGTCTCAGCTATCTTTCGTTCGATGCGCATCATCTTCATGGCGACGATGGTTAAGTTTTTCGCCTCGATTCGTCCGATCAGCTTGCCGATCAGGCGTCTTTGCACGGCGTCGGGCTTGAGCATGACGAACGTGCGTTCCATAGGGTGCTCCTTTCAGGGGTTGTAAACCGTGGGCTTGATTGTACAAGGATTTGTGCAGTGAATCAAAGTAGGGGCAGACCTGCGTGTCTGCCCTTCAGAGGGCGAACACACCGGTTCGCCCCTACTCCCTCTCCTTTTGACAGCAGAGAGCTTCAGGTGCTAGATTGATGATGATCGCGAAGCCGGTGCAGACGGTCACGGTGAGCGCGTTCTACATGGACAAGTACGAGGTGACCAAGGGCTTCTGGGACGAGGTGGCCAGCTGGGCGGCAGAGCACGGCTACGACATCAAGCCTGAAGATGGTGCGGGCAAGGCGGGGAACCATCCGGTCTACACGGATTTGGTTTTTCGTAGATGACCATGACCCGATACGACCCAGAGAAACACCATCGGCGGTCCATCCGCCTGAAAGGGTACGATTACGCCCGCCCCGGCGCGTATTTCATCACCATTTGCACCTGGCAACGGGAATGCGTCTTGGGAGAGATCGAGGACGGAAAGATGATCCCGTCGGAATGGGGCCGCATCGTGGACGAATGTTGGCGGGCCGTGCCCTCCCATTTCCCCAACGTTGCCCTGGACGAATTCGTGGTCATGCCCAATCATGTGCATGGGATCATCGTAATTCAGAACGATCGGGACGACGATCGTAGGGGCGAAGCATTTTGTGCCTTCAAAAATGCTTCGCCCCTACAGGGCACCCAACCCGGTTCTCTGGGGGCCATCGTTCAGAATTTCAAATCGGTTTCAACACGCAAAATCAACCAGATGCGCGGCATGCCGAGGATGTCTCTGTGGCAACGCAATTATTACGAGCACGTCATCCGCCACGAAGACGAATGGAACCAGATTCGCGCGTATATCTCTGAAAACCCCTTAAAATGGGAGCTGGACGAGAACCATCCCAGCCGTCTATCGGCCTCCCGCTAAGGCTAAACGGTCAGGTTAGGTATGGCCGAGTCGACTCACGGCAGCTTCACATACCGTTTGCCCTCAAGCTCTTGCACGACCCCTTGCAGCGCCAGCGTCAGCAGCCCCTCCGAGACTTCTCCCACAGAAAGCCCGGTCTTGCTGACGATCTCGTCGAAATGCACCGGCTCAAAATCTATAGCCGAAAAGATCTTCTCTTCCAACGGGGAGAGCGGGAGCTTCTGGGCTGGAGCGGGCTTCTCTTTGCGCACCTGAAAGAGCACTCGTAAGTCTTTAAATTCTTCTAAAATATCGGTGACGCTCTCGACGAGCTTGGCTCCCTCTTTGATGAGCTTATGGCAACCACGATGGGACTCGCCGAGAATAGACCCCGGCACGGCGAAGACTTCCCTGTTGTGTTCTAATGCCCAGCGCGCCGTGATGAGCGCCCCGCTCTCTTGAGGAGCCTCGACGACGAGCACCCCTCGGCTCAGCCCGCTGATAATTCTGTTTCTCTGGGGGAAGGTCCATTTCTCAGGGGCGACTGCTGGAGCGAACTCCGTCATGGCGCACCCGTTTGAGACGATCTCCTCTAAGAGCTTTCTGTTGCCTTGAGGATAGAGCCGGGCAAAGCCGCTGCCGGTGATCGCAATCGTTCGGGCATTGACTTTGAGCGCCCCTCGATGGGCTGCCGTGTCGATGCCCTCAGCCAGCCCGCTCACGATAGTAAATCCCAAGCGTCCCAGCTCTTGAGCAAACTGTTGGGCAATACGCCGCCCATACGAGGTCGTCCGGCGTGTGCCCACGATGGCGATCGCTAATTTGTCCTTCTCAATGTACTCTCCACGGAGATAGAGCACCGGCGGCGCATCGGGGATCGCCCGTAAGGGCTCTGGGTACTGCGTGTCGGCGAGCGTCACGACGCGTGCTTGGAGCACCGCGATCTGCTCCAACGCTCTGCTCACGTTGACTTTCTCACGATGCGCGCAGAACGTCTCGGCAGATTCAGCGAACCCGGGAATCTCCTTCAGTCGAGCCGGTGGAGCCTCCCAAATCTCTTGGGGACTAGAAAAATTCTCTAGCAGAATGTGAAACTTGCGCGGGCTTACGTTGGGGATGAGTGTCAGGGCAATCCAGTAACGTTTGGCTTCGAGAGGTTCCATACTTTACGGTCTAACGCCCTCGCCGGTTCGGGGTTTTTCTCTGCTCCAGGCTTTCAGGCGTAGCTGGTAAAGCTGATGCGTGTCGTGGTCTGCAACCAATAAGAGCCCGCGCCCTTGGCTGCCGGAATCCCACGCCAACGCCACGGGATAAGAGCCGCCATCGGGAGCAGCCATCGTGCCCAGCACCCGTCCGTTCTCAGGGTCAATCCGCCGAATCCCATAGTGCATATCTGAAACCCAGAAAGCAATCCCATCCCAGGCCAACCCCAGCGGGCGGGGGAAAATTTCTGTATCGAGCTTGATCTCTTTGAGTGTGCGGCCGTCGGATGGATCTATAGCATAGAGAATCGAGTCAATTTCGTCTATAGCCCACAGGTATTTCCCATCCCAAGCTAAGTCTGCTGGGATGACGCCGGGGTACTCGAACGAAGCCAGCACCCGAAAGTTTGCTAGAGAGATTTTATAGAGCTTCATCTCAGCCCCGTCAGCGAGCCAGAAGCTCTGACCATCCCATTCTAGTCCAGCAGGCCAGCGGATCTCCTTGGGCAGCTCGTGTGCGATCCAAGTCGAGCCGGCGTCAGAGTGCAAGCCCGCTTGTGAGTACAGCGTTCGCTCTTTGGAGTCCACGACCCACAGGTGACTGCCGTCCCAGGACATGCCGGTGATATCCTGACCAGGCAGCTTGAGTTTGCTCTCGAGCCCCTGTGCGCCCTGCACGGTGATGAAGACACTATAGGCCATGCTGACCTCGCCGCGATCATCTTCGACGCGCAACATCACTTGGTACTGGCCGGGCTCATAGTAGACGTGCGTTACTTTGGCCCCCTGGGGGGCGTCAACCTCGTGCCAGATGCCGTCGCCGAAGTCCCAGTCATACGTGGCAATCCGGCCCTTCTTCGCTTTTGAATCGGTCGCATCGAAATCAATCGGGTCGCCGACGGTTGTCGTCTGGGAAGAGACGACAAAATAAGCCATCGGTGGGTCGGAGAAGAGCGGGCGCTGCGCCCACCCCAAAGCGAAGACGACGGCTGCAGCGGCCACGGTCACGATGGCTGTCGCCGTCACGCTGTAGGTGAAAGCTCGCCCAGTGAGGAGCGCACGCAGACCGGTGTTCTGACGCCAGAGAAGTAAGACCCCCGCTACCAAGCCAAGTGCGCCGAGCAGATAGACGGTCGCCGTCGGGTTGGCGGGCAAGAGATAAAAATACCCGAAGACCAGATGGAGAACGCCGCTGGCGCTATAGAAGAGTGGTACGAGAGCTTCAGTTGGAGTCACTGGGCGTTCTCGCAGGGCGCGGATCAAAAAATACCCGGCAAGCTCGACGGCCAGCAACGCCAACACAAAAAAGACCCCGGTCATCACTTTATGTTTGATCACCAACTGCACAAAGCTGCTCCAGGGAAAGAGCAAACCGCCGAGAACGAGCAGCCCTGCCAACAGAGCCAATCCGTGAAGTCGTAGCCGTCCGAGATCAAGCATTTGCTGTGTGCTGGTCGTCTGCATCACGTCCCCTTCTTGGCAGAGAGATTTACGGGTGCGCCCGGTGCGATTCGAACGCACGACCTGCGGTTTAGGAAACCGCTGCTCTCTCCAACTGAGCTACGGGCGCAAGCTCCGCTTGACCTTTATTTAACGACAAAGGCTATCCGATAGTCAAGGACACGCTTCATCCTTATTAGTACGGACATTCGTGTCTGTCCCTTGCTCAATCAAGCTATACAACTGTTTGGCCGCGGCCCGCTCCGCTTCTTTTTTGCTGCGACCCTGACCGACAGCGTCCAGGCCGTTCACCTCAACCCGAACCGTGAACTCCTTGCAGTGATCTTCGCCCTCGCTGCCCACGAGCACATAGACCGGCTTCTGCCTGTGTTCTTGGGCCCACTCTTGCAGCAGGGTTTTATAATCACGGCGATGGCGCCCGGCGACAACCCGTTCGATGTCCGGTTGCAAGAGCTTCAGCACCAACGCTGCTGTGTATGTGTATCCGCATTGGGCAAAGATAAGCCCCATGAGTGCTTCGAAAGCGTCTCCCAACAGCGATGCGCGTGAGCGCCCACCCGATTCTTCTTCTCCGCGCCCCAAGAGAAGGCACTTGTCCAACCCAAGCTCGCGAGCTTTGTCTGCCAACACCGACCCGCTGACCACCACGGATTTGATCTTGGTCAGCTCGCCTTCAGTCAGGTCTTTATAGTGATTGAACAGATACTCCGCGACGGCCAGCTCGATGACCGCATCACCGAGAAATTCGAGACGCTCGTTGGATTCAACGGTGTCCGGGCGTTCGTTGACATACGAGCTATGCCAGAACGGGCGCTCAAATTCATCGAGTGCGATCTCTTCTAGGTCGAGGCGTTCTCGCAGTCGTTCGATCTCGTTCACACTTTCTCTGTGCGGCCGCGCGGAAGTCCTGTAGACACACTCTACAGGGCTTGCGCTCAGCGGCACGTCTGCACCTCACAGCGTATAGCTTGAAGCTATCACTGGCTGGGGCGGGAGGATTCGAACCTCCATTCACGGCTCCAAAGGCCGGCGTGCTACCATTGCACCACACCCCAAGGGACAAAATATCATAGCATATGATGCAGCTGGTGCGCAAGGGCACCCTCGCTTTTGCGGAAGCCCGAGGGGGGTGCTATAATTGGTCCATACGAGGTGATTGCTCGATGTTTTACTTTGACCTAAATTTTTTGATATTGATTCTCCCGGCGTTAGCGTTCTCTCTGTACGCGCAATACCGAGTCTGGTCAACGTATAACAAATACTCGAAAGAACGAGCGGCTTCCGGGTTGACGGCGGCGCAGGCGGCGCGGCGGCTGCTCGACCGGGCCGGGTTGTCCAATGTCAGGATTGAAGCTGTGCCCGGTCAATTGACCGATCACTATGACCCGCGCAGCAAAACCCTGAGGCTTTCTGCGCCCGACAGCCCGTCGGTCGCTGCCATTGGTGTGGCCGCTCACGAAGCCGGTCATGCTCTGCAGGACGCTCATGGCTATGTCCCCTTGGTGATGCGCAGTGCCATGGTGCCGGTAGCTAACTTCGGGAGCTGGTTGGCCATCCCGCTCTTTTTCATCGGGCTGGTGACGCCCTTCAAATCGTTGATGCTGCTGGGGATCTTGTTCTTTGCCGGCGCGGTGTTTTTTACGCTGATCACGCTCCCAGTGGAGTTCGACGCCAGCCGACGCGCTGTCAACATTCTGCAAGAGAGCGGGGCGATTGTCGCCAAGTCAGAACTAGGAGCTGTGCAAAAAGTCTTGAACGCGGCGGCCTTGACGTATGTGGCGGCAGCGGCGATGGCCGTCCTGCAGTTGATCCGATTGCTGCTGATCGCGCGCAGCTCGCAACGATAAATGAAGCTCGCGCCCTCGCTCTTAGCTGCCGATTTCAGCCGACTATTGAACGAAGCACAGGCCGTCGCTGCTATTTCAGATTATCTGCACTGGGACGTGATGGACGGGCACTTCGTGCCCAACCTCACTTTCGGCCCCGTAGTTGTCAACGCGCTGCGCGGCAGGGTTTCAACCCCGTTTGATATTCACTTGATGATCACTGATCCCCAGAAGTACGCGCCGCAGTTCAAAGTTTGTTCCGGCGATCTCATCTCGTTTCACATAGAAGCCGTATCTGATCCCCTCCCCGTGATCAAGACAATTCACCAACTGGGCGCGCGGGCGGGGATCGCCATCCGCCCCAAGACGCCTCTTGGCGCCGTCGAGAATTTTTTAGATCAGATAGATTTTGTACTGATCATGAGTGTGGAACCGGGGTTTGCCGGGCAGAGCTTTATCCCGGAGACACTAGAGAAAATTCGTCAGGCGAAGCAGCTCATTCGCCAGAAGAATGGAAGCACGGAAATCGAAGTGGACGGGGGCGTGAATTCCCAAAACATTCAAGAGATTGCGCGGGCCGGAGCGGATATTATCGTCGCGGCCAGCGCGGTCTTTGGGCAAAATGACCCGCGATCAGCCCTACAGCAACTGAAAGTAGCTGCTACTTCTTAAAGCCAGCAGGCCACTTAAAATCTGCTGGGCAGAGGTCTCCTGCCGCATTCGTAGAAAAGCTATTGTCTTTGCCGGTCACGGTAGCATCCACAGCCCAGTTTTGAATTTTTTTGTCTGTAGCCCAGACTCCGCACCCCTTATTGTCTTTGATCGTGTTATTGGTAATCTCGGCTCTATCAAACACGGCGATCCCCACGCCGTTGCCGGAGATCGTGCTGCTCCGTACGGTGGCTGCCCCATCAGCGACCAGAACCCCACCCCAGACATTCTTGGCGACCGTCACTTGCTCCAGCACGGCATGAGCGTCCTTGCCCACTACGACGACCCCCCTATCGCCGTCGCTGATCGTCAAGGGCTTGCCTGGTTCGCCGAGCAGTTGCAGTTTGCCGTTAGTGACGGCCACGACAGGAAAATATTGGTTTGGAGAAGCCAAGGTCGCGTTCGGGCCACGGATCGTGAGGTTCTTTATGACAAATAAGTTTTCCTTGCACGTTCCTGAAACGTTGATGACCGCATCGGGGGGCGCCTTGTCAATCGCTTTTTGCAGGCTCTCTTTTGCGCAATCTACGTTGATCGCTTGAGGCTGCTGTGCCCCGACAAGTCCCCAGCCCCCTACAACGGCCAACCCCACCACTCCGACGACGAACAGCTTAAACCGACGCATACGAACCTCCTCCTTTCTTTAAGTGTTTATATTGTGCAACGACTGTCGAGAATCCCGCCAGCCCCCAGCTCGCCAGGGGCGCCAGCCAATCCCCACTCGCAATAAGCATATATGCCCAACGCATAGAAAAGCTGATGCCCCCGCTTCTCACCATCGCATCCCATATAGCGATCAATCCCCATAAAGCTACCAAGTGAAAGCCGAGCAGCACCAGCATCCCTAAGCCCATCCGCCTGAAGCGCCGTCGCCACGGTAGGGGTGTTGCCAAAAAGAGTGCGATCATCAAGCCCAACCCGCTGAAGCTCGTTGTCTCACGCTCGACCGCGGGCTTTTCTTCGTAGTTTCTATAATAGACATAGATGCTGCCGTCGCGCTCCAGACGGAGTTTGAAGTCCGGAGCGACGAAAGGGCGCACCAGTCCAATCTGGAAGGCGCTGTAGAAGGGCAAGAGCACCGGCGCGATGAGCGCGAAGACGAGCACGAGTGCCAAGACTTTAAGGGCGAACCCCAGCCACGGGCGCTTCATTCTTGTACCTCCTGAAAGACGATCGGCGGAGAGCTAAGCCGAGGGCGAATGCGACGGGCACGAGCATATCGCCCAGGGCGCTCATCAGAAAAAGTCGTTCTGAGAAGAATTTTCCCCAGGCTGTTGGGGCGAGCAGCATCCCCGCTTGGGAGAGCAGGTTGAGCCAATGAGCGAAAGTCATGGCGCCCAGTCCCAGCAGGCTCAAGCGGCGGCGCGCTCTCGGCGAGAGCGCAGGAGCGGCCCAGATCAGCGCCAAGAGCAAGGGCACTCCGTAGAAGTTCGTGATCTCTGTGCTGACCTGGACGTTCTGCAAGACAACAGTGAGGACGATCTCGCGGTCGTGCAAGGAGAGCATGGGGGAATAGCCGAGCGCGCGCAGGGTGCTGTTGCCCACGCCCACTAAGATCCCCGCATAGAAGAGCGCGAGCCAGTACCAGATCAGCGAAAAAATCAGCAGCAGTGCGAAAAATCTTCCAAAGAACTCCAGCAACGAGCGTAGGGAGAATCTCATGGGCGGGCCTCCTTGGCGCGGTGCTTCTTGTGGGGCTGCGGAGCCGGTGCAATTGGCGACGTGATGGGTTTAGGGAACCAGTACCGGAGAGTCATTAGGGCCCAAACAACAAAGGGTGCAGTGAGGGAAACGGCTACCAACAACCGCCCTAGCCAGGCGTACATCAAGTAAACACTGTCTGGGATGGGAAGCTCACTCCCAAAAGCGTTAACATACTCAAATCTTGTCTTGGCTATAAGAGATACAGCGTGTATTCCTACCAGCAATCCCAATCCTGACACTATTGTTATGAACCGTCGTCGCCATGTCAAACCCGGTGTAGTCAAAAACAGAGCGAGGAGCACAACAAGGCCGCTATGGGGATAATCCAGGTAGCCGAACAAGAGGGGGCCTTTTGCCAGGTCACGGACGTAAATGGCAACGCTGTTGCCTTCGGCCTTTAGCCAGCTGACATCAGGCTCTTCCACCAATGGGAAGAGGGCATTGGCCAGCCCGACTGTCATCACGTTATAAACTGGTGCAAAGATCGGCCAGGCCAGCGTTAGCACTATAAAGACTAATAAAAATTGAGCAGCAAACACCAGCAACTTCCGCGCGCTGCGCCTCATGCCAGCACCTATCCCTCACGCATGTTGCATCTGCCCACGATGCACAAAGACCTCCACCCAGATCAGCCAAAACAAGACGGCAAAGAAGATAATCAGCGACTGCCACACCAGAAGATGCGCCGTCTCAAACACACTGGGAAACCAGTAGCCGATATAAAAGAGACTGACGAGCCGGATGAGATTGACGAAGAGAATCGCGGGCAAGCCCAGGGCGATCCCCCACAGCTTCCTCTTCAACCCTGAGGGGTAGGCGATCACGGCAGCGAGAAAGATCATGATGGGGAAGATCGCGGTGCACTCAGTGATGATCTCGGCCGAAAAGATTTTCGACGTGACGATGGTGCCGGCCGTCTGTCCACCAGCGCCCAAGAGCCACAGGGCCCCGGCGAGCATAACGGCTGTAGCGCGATTGAGCCACTCGTCGAAGTTCGTGGAGAGATTGAGAACGAGCAAGAGCGTGGTAAAAAGGCCGATCATGAGGGCGAAGACGGCCCAGGCGCGAACGATCAAGCCGTTGCGCTGCCAGAAGTTCTGGAGCCGTGGTGCTGAGGACGAAGTGATCGAGCTTCTGTTCGAGCTCGCGCTCAAGAGACTCGTGCTTGTGCTTCTTGCGAGCCATAGGACCTCCTTAATTCATTGCTGTCGGTTTGAACCACGGAGGGCACTGAAGGGGCCACAGAAGGCACGGGAAACGGCATTCTTCCGTGGTTTCCGTGGCGATTTCTGTGCCTTCCGTGATTCACAGCCATTTCACGCTCCCGCGGGCCTGGGTGCGAACCTCCTTGGGATCATGAACGCCAGCGAGCTTGCCGGTTGGCATTGTGTCCACCCTTGAGGTAACATCTTGCAGGTGATCACTGTGCGCTATATTGCCATCCAAGACGAGCAATTTGCTACGGTGCTCAAAGCCGCGCACCAGAACGGGGAGATCGTGGTGCTCACCGATCAGGGGAAGCCCTATGGGGTCGTGCTGCCCATCCGCAGCAAAGCCGAGCTGGAAGACCTGGTGCTCGCCCACCATCCGGAGTTTCAGAAAGCGTGGGAAGAAGCGCGGCAAGAGATCGCCTGCGGCGACTTCGCCACGCTGCAGGAGCTGTGCGGGGAGGGCAAGCGCTGATTGTCCCGCTGGCAAGTCCGTCTGGCGCGGCGAGCCCAGCGCCAACTCCGAAATCTTGATCCCTCTCAGCAACGGCGAGTTCTTAAAGCCCTGGGCAGACTGGAGCGCGACCCGCTGCCATCGGGGAAGAAAGTCAAGCGATTGCGGACGCCCCAGGGCACGCTCTATCGGCTGCGCGTTGGGGATTTTCGCGTCGTCTACGAGCTTTCGGGCAGCTTCATAGACGTCTTGGGCATCGTCTCGCGTGCTGAGCTGGAGCGGTTTCTCAAGAGCTTGTGATCGCATAGTGCTCCTCACGCTCCCGCGGGCCTGGGTGCGAATCTCCTTCGGATCATGAAGGCCAGCGAGCTGATTCAGCCCGCCAGCGAATAGATCGGCAGCTCGATCGCTCGGTCGGCCGGCCGTTGTCCGTGCAGGACCTCCTCGATCATCTTGAGCACGTTGGCCGCGTAGTAGCGGGTGCCGCACTCGGTGCAGACGCCCGCGGGAACGTTCTCCATGAGCACGTATTGCTTTCCCACCTTGCGCAGAAGCTCCACTCGCTTCTCGACCAAGGGGCCGCCGCAGTACTCGCAGCGCTCCCCGGCCCAGAAGCCCTTCTCAGCGCCTCTTCGGTTGGTCTTCATAGACGGTGATCACCCGGACCTTGCCCGTGTGGGTAATGCGGCAAACGACACCCATAGGGCGTCCATCCAGGGCTTGGCCGACGATCTCGTATTTGCCGGCCCGTGGCCACGTCCTGCGGATCTTACCCGTGAGCAAGGCGTGTTCCACATCGTAGATGCTGAAGCCATCGGCGGCTGCTTCGCTATCGGCATGTTCGGTCAGATAATAGAGCCCGTTTTGGACGAGCGCCTGGATCTGTCGCAGCTTGCTCAAGATGCAGCTCCGGGATTGCGTTCATATCTGTCACCATCTTAGCTGAGCACTCCCTAGCGGGCAACTTCTGTTCCCCACTCACGCCCCTGCAGGCCTGGGTGCGAATCTCCTTCGGATCACGAACGCCAGCGAGCCCGCCAGCAAGAGCCCCAGTGCGATGAGGCCCCATTCGGTAGTAGAAGGCACTCCCTTCCGAGCAAGTTCAACATTATGCCTGCCATCTCCAGCATCATGCTGGATAGCTCCTTTGGGAAAAAAGTTGGGCGACAGGTCAGGTCTTGCTGCGTTAGCTGGCGGGTCATGGGACCATGTCCCGCTCGCGTTAAACGTTATTACAGGAGCAGGATCGCAAACCTTTAGTTGACTACCGCTCCTGAATTCAAAGCGCGCTCTGACAGGCAATGTGGAGGTGAACACAAGTCTTTCATGAGGGCAAAAGCATGGTATCCTAGCCTTCAGTCCTAAGAACGAAGGAGGATACCATGCCGATCCTGGAACGACTCCAGAACCACTTCCCATCCTACGTCTGGAAGCACGTGCT
>JBBIUX010000011.1:0-44925 GCA_037440025.1 Candidatus Fraserbacteria bacterium
GCAGCAGTGAAGCCCTCGATCCTCACTGTGATCTCGGAACCGCTCGCGATGCTGATAACGGGTTTGTCTTCTTCCTTCCCTTTGATCTTCGTCTGCTCCCGGCCCGCGCCCCGTAGAATGAGGCTCTTGGTGATCTCAATATTCTCTTCCCACGTCCCCGCTACAAGACAGACGACCGCGCCCTCTTTGATTCCATCCATCGCTCTTTGAATGGACTCGCTTGGCTTCACAGTGATTGTGCAGTCTGCTTGTGCCAATCCGACTTGCCCAGAGTTTCCTACAGCCAAGGCCAACAAGACCAAGGCCACGCCTAGACTGAAAAGCTTGAACACGCGCATAGGGCTCTCCTCCTTCGCGCCTTTTGACGACTATACCCCGTTATTATAAAATGCCCGTGTGCAAATAGCCAAAGCCTCCAGGGAGGAAGTATGGCAACCACTACGAAAACGAATCATCTGGACTTCTTGGACCAAGAGCTGAAAAATTTAGAAGAGCAGGGCTTCGTTTGGAGGCCCCGCACTCTTCAGGGGGAACAGCGCGCCCGCGCCGTCTTCGACGGCAAGGAGGTCGTCAACCTCTCGTCGAATAACTATCTGGGCTTGACCAATCACCCCAAGATGCGTGAGGCTGCAAAGAAAGCTATAGATCAGTACGGCGCCGGAGCCGGTGCCGTCCGGCCCATCGCCGGCACGATGACTCTGCACAAACAGCTCGAAGAAAAACTTGCGCGTTTCAAAGGCGTCGAAGCCACGCTCGTCTTCTCCAGCGGCTTTACTGCCAACCAGGGAGCTATCCAGTCGCTCGTTGGCAAGGGGGACGCCATCTACTCCGAAGAGCTCAATCACGGCTCGATCATTGACGGATGTCGGCTCAGTGGAGCTGAGATTCTCAAATGGCCTCATAGAGATACTGATGCCCTGCGCCGGCTCTGCAAAGAAAGTCGTCAGAAGTATCATCGAGTGCTCCTCGTGACCGACGCGGTCTTCAGTATGGACGGCGACATCGCACCGTTGAGAGAGTTGGCTGATGTCGCTGAAGAGTTTGATTTAATTTTTATGGTGGACGACGCGCACGCGTCAGGGGTTTTGGGGCGAGCCGGGCGCGGCTCCGCTGATCACTTTGGACTCCACGGACGGGTAGACGTCCAGATGGGCACGCTCAGCAAAGCTTTGGGGGCGATGGGTGGCTACATCGCCGGCTCGAAGACTTTAATAGAATTTTTGATTCAGAAAGCGCGCCCCTGGTTGCTTTCGACAGCGCATCCCCCAGCGGTCGTCGCCGCAGCTATAGCTTCCGTAGAGATCTTGGAGAGCCCTGAAGGTGAACAGTTGGTGAAAAAACTCTGGGAGAACGCGAACTATTTTAAGAGAGAGCTACAAGAGCTCGGCTTCAACACCGGGGCGAGCGAGACCCCCATTACTCCCGTGATCGTCGGCAGCAGCCACAATGCTAAACAGCTTGCCAAAAGACTCTTTGAGGAGGGCGTCTTCGCGCAGGAGATCGTCTTCCCCATGGTCGCACGAGACAAAGCGCGCGTGCGCACCATCGTGACCGCGATGCATAGCAAAGAAGATTTGGATTTCGCGCTCAACGCGTTCAAGAAAGTTGGGAAAGAACTGGGGTTGATTTGATGGCCCTCACCCCGCCTGCGGCACCCCTCTCCCGTGGATGAGCCACGGGAGAGGGGCCGGGGGTGAGGGCCTCACGAGACTATGATCGCACGCTACTCGCTCTCGCCGATGAAGGAGCTGTGGACAGAAGAAGCCAAGTATCAGCGCTGGCTTCAGGTCGAGCTCGCTGTCACCGAAGCGCAGGCTGAGCTGGGCCAAATCCCTCCAGAAGCTGCCAGAGCGATCAGAGAAAAAGCTCGGCTGAACGTTCAAAGAGCCAAGGAGATCGAATCTCAGATCGGGCACGATCTCTTAGCGTTCGTGCGCGCGCTCGAAGAGAGCGTAGGCCCTGAAGGACGCTATATTCACCGTGGGCTGACCTCGTATGACATCGAAGACACGGCGATGGCTCTAGCGTTTCGCGAAGCGCTGGGCATTCTCATCGAGGACGCGACCAAGCTCGCCGAGGTTCTCAAGAGACGGGCGTTCGAGCACAAACAGACGCTCATGGTCGGGCGCACCCACGGGATGCACGCCGAGCCCATCACGTTCGGGCTCAAGCTCTTAGTGTGGTACGACGAGATGCAGCGCAACGCGCAACGCCTGCGCCAGGCCCAGAAGCTCATCTCGGTTGGGAAGATTTCGGGGTCTGTGGGGACTTATGCCAATGTAGACCCCGAGGTCGAGCGTCGTGTCTGCGCCAAGCTCGGCCTGACTCCAGCACCCATCTCGAATCAGATCGTGCAGCGCGACCTGCATGCCCAAGTCTTAACTACGCCGGCGATCTGCGCGGGCACAATAGAGAAAATAGCGACGGAGATTCGCAATCTGCACCGAACTGAGATCGCAGAAGTGCGCGAAGGGCGCCCTCACGGGTCATCTTCCATGCCCCACAAGCAAAACCCCTCTACATGTGAGACGCTGACAGGACTTGCGCGCGTCGTGCGCATGAACGCCCTCGCTGCCCTAGAAAATCAGACGATCTGGCACGAGCAAGACCTGACGCGCTCCTCGGTCGAGCGCATCATCTATCCTGATAGTTTTATAGCCCTGCACTATATGCTCGTCAGGATGACAGGCGTGATCGAGCAGCTTATCGTCAACGCTGAGCGCATGAGACAAAATTTAGAGTTGAGCCGCGGGACGGTCTTCTCCCAAGCGCTTTTATTGAAGCTCATAGACAAGGGGATGGCGCGGGCGCGGGCGCACGAGCTGATCGGCGAGCTAGCCAGTCGAGCTGTGAGCGAGAGAAGAGATTTCAAGGCGCTCATTTCGGCTCATCCAGAAATTCAGAAACTGCTCAGCTCCAAAGAGCTTGACGAGCTTTTTGACTATGAATATCACTTAAAGCACGTCGAGACGATCTTCGCGCGGTTTGCTTGAAGCAGTCAGCAGACTTGCATTTTCTCTCGCCCTGAGAGATAATAGAGTACTTTCCAAGACTCGTACCCAGAGGTGATATTCCTATGGCTTACGTTTCGCAGCTTCTTATCGCTTTGGAAACAACACTTATGTCCCCAAAAAAGGGAGGAACGAACCCATGACCGAATTTCGCATCGAATCGTTGCTCTCGGCTCGTCTGCTCTTGAGTCCTCAGCTCGTCGGCAACCGTGTCTATTTTATCAGTGATCTCTCCGGACGGCTCAGTCTCTATGTGATGAACAAGGGCGGCAGCGTCCCCCAGCCGCTCCTGCCCCCAGATATCGCCCTGCAAAACCCCACCTTGCTGGGAGGCGTCCCGTTCTATGTCTTTCCAAAGCTGAAAAAGATCTTAGTCACCATTGACCGCGACGGCGACGAGAACTATCAGCCGTGCTTCATCCCTATTGACGGCGGCATCCCCGAACCCGCCTTCGGAGATCAGTTCAAGGGTCAGCAAGTCCACTGTCATCACTGCGATTCTGAGAAAAATATCGCGTTCTTCCAGGTCGACCCGCGCACCAGCCCTGTCCATCAAACGTATCGAGTTGACCTGCAAAAGCTCAAGCTCGACGACTTGGGCACAAGTCTCTATGGCAACTGGGTCGCCGGGGTGAATAAAGATCATTCTAAATTTATTTTGATTGACAGCTACACTGCCGGAGATCACGTCGTCTACATCCGCGAGCGCGGTGATAGAGAGAGAACTCTGCTCTACGGCAAGCCTATCGAAGCCCGCGACAAGGGCGAAGAAGTCCCATCGAATGCGATTCATTCGTGTCATTTCACGCCGAGAGACAAGGGCGTGCTCTTCGTCACTTCTCTGTTTGAGGACACCTACGGGCTCGGATATTTTAAGTTGAATAAGCCTGAAGATGTTCAGCCGGTCACGATCAAGGGCACAATGCACAAGGGCATGGGCGAACTCGAATATCTCGAGCACCTCAAAGAGAATCGCTATCTGTTGGCTTATAACATTGATGGCTGCTCGTGGGTCTACGAGGGCACCTTCGACGAGAAGAAACTGCTCTTCAAAATTACTAAGAATATCTGTGGGAAGGGCACACTCAACAAAGGTGTCTTGCAGTCGCTTTACTATGACAAAAAGACCAATCGCTATGTCGGGTCGTTCTCGACGGCCAACTCGCCGACGCAGCTCTATCTTATAGACAACAAGACCGTGCGCCCTCAGACCAACGAGCGCATCTTGGGGATTTCCAAAGAACTGCTCTCGGTAGGCGAGGATGCTTCGTATATCAGCCATGACGGTTTAAGGATCTCGGCACGGCTCTATATGCCGTCGAAGAAACTGGGCTACACCGGCCCGCGCCCAGTTATTTTTTATATTCACGGCGGCCCGCAGAGCCAAGAGCGCCCAAACTTTGCATGGTTTTCAATGCCGCTCATTCAGTTCTTCACGCTGAACGGCTTCGCCGTCTTCGTCCCCAACGTGCGGGGCAGTTCGGGCTATGGCCTCAAATATATGAAGCAAGTAGATAGAGATTGGGGCGGCCAAGACAGGTTAGATCACGCGGCGGCCTTTGAGTTTCTGAAGAGAGACAAGCGACTCGATATGAGCCGCGTCGGGGTGATGGGGCGCTCCTACGGGGGCTATATGACGTTGACACTAGCGGGGCGGCACCCGGAGCTCTGGAAAGCAGCTTGTGATATGTTCGGCCCGTACAATATGTTCACCTTCATCGAGCGCATCCCTGAGACGTGGAAGACTTACTTCTATATGGCCATCGGACATCCAGAGAAGGACAGAGAGTTTCTAGAAGAGCGCTCACCCAAGACCTATCTTCATCAGTTAGCTTGCCCGATGCTGGTCATTCAAGGACGCAACGACCCCCGCGTGCGCGAGGCCGAGTCTGCTGATTTAGTGAACGAGCTGCGCACTCAGGGCAAACAGATAGAATATATAGTCTTCGAGAACGAGGGACATGATGTGCTCAAGTTCGACAACAAAGTGAAGTGCTACAACGAGATCGTGGCGTTCTTTAAGAAGCACTTGAGCCAGACCTAACCCCTTGATCCCCTTTCCTAAAGGGAAGGGGAAAACTCCCCTCCCTCTTGAGGGGAGGGGGCGGAGGAGAGGTACCATGTCCCCAACCGTCGGTGTTTTTCTCTTGATTTTTGTCACCGTCATTTGGGGAAGCACGTTCGCTATTATCAAAGAGACAATTCAGACCGTACCGGTGTCCATCTTATTAGCCCTGCGCTTCAGCATCGCAGCGTTCATTCTGATTTGGGTGAAGCCGGAGCGCAAAACGCTTGTCCCCGGACTAGTCCTGGGACTATTGAGTTTTATCGGCTATGCCACACAGACGGTCGGGATGCTGACGACATCGGCTTCCAAAGCTGCTTTTATCACGGGCTTGAGCGTCATTCTCACGCCTATAGTCGGGGCGATCTGGTTGCGACAATGGATTCCCCTGCGGGCGTGGCTGGCGGCGCTCTTGGCGTTGGCGGGTCTAGGGCTGATGACGCTTAATCCACACGAAGGGCTTGCCGTCGGAGACGTCTGGGTAGTAGGCACAGCACTGGCATATGCTGCTTATATTGTCTATCTAGGGGAGGTCGCTGTTCGTCATAAGCCCTTGGTGCTCACGTCGCTGCAAATTGTCGTCGTCACTGTGTTCAGTTGGGGGTGGGCGACTCCAAGCCTGCACATACTGAAAAGTCTCAGTACATCAGAGATATATGCTCTGCTCTATTTGGCCGTCTTTGCAACGGCCTTGGTCTTATGGTTACAGACGCTGGCGCAGCGGGTTGTGCCAGCGTATACGGCGGCTTTGATTTTCGCGTTGGAGCCGGTCTTTGCTGCCGTCTTCGCGTACTGTATGCTGGGCGAGATGTTGAGCCCGCAAGGCTGGTTCGGCGGCGCCCTCGTCGTTCTTGCGATGATTCTCGGAGGGAGTTGCCCGATGCTCAAGCAGGCTGGCGAGCGTGCTTGAGCACACTCGCAGTTTCTTAGACGGCGAATTCATTTTGCAATAAAGTCTACCTTTTCGAACTTCTTGCCCAAGATTGTTTGGGAATCTGTCCCCAACCAGTCTTCTAAGATCGTCGCGTACACAGAGCGAAAATCTACTGTGTAGATGAGATCGCCATTGTCGTCGAGTTTGGTCAAACTAGGGTGCTCCCCATGCAACCCGGCCTGCACGCGATTCCCTAGGATGAACATTGGCGCTGCCGTGCCGTGATCCGTGCCCAGACTGCCGTTCTCGCGCACGCGACGACCGAACTCTGAGAACGTCATTATCAAGATATTCTCAGCCACACTCATCTGAGAGACGTCTTGATAGAATGCGTCCAACCCTTTGTCTACAGTTTCTAGCAGCATCGGATGATTGACGCGGGCTGAGTTTTGCTCGGCGTGCGTGTCGAAGCCCCCAATAGTGACATAGAGAATTTGCGTGCCGATCCCCCCGGCGATGATCTGCGCGATCAGTTTTAAGCCCTGCGCGAACGGGTCTTGGGGATACTCGATTTTCGAGGTGTACTTCTTCACGGCGGTCTGCAGCTCGTCGGCGCTCTGTTGTGCCCCAAGGCCAGTTTGAGCGAGATACCCCAAATAAGCAGACTCGAACGACTGCGAGTTGATGCTCTGGAAGAGGCGCAGCCGGCTCTGGCGTTCTTGTGGATAGCGCGCATCGGTTAAGAACTGATAGCTTTCTAAGCTTGCGATAGAAGGCACGACGACTTTCTCGCCGACGAGCGTGAGGGGTAAGGTTCCCCCAATATTGGCTGCCGGAAGTTTCACGCCGTGAAAGCGCGCGATGGACTCGTCCAAGTACCGACCGAGCCAGCCGGTCTTCTCTATCGTTTCTGGGTTGGCCGTCATCCAAATATCTGTAGACCGAAAGTGCGAACGATTGGCGTTGGGGTAGCCGGTGCCCTGCACAATTGCCAGCTTTCCGGCATCGTATAGTTTTTTGAAGTTGGCGAGCTTCGGGTGCAACCCCAATTGCCCATTGAGCGCCCAGACGTCTTTTGGCGGCACGGCCAGCTTCGGCCGGGCAACATAATAAACGCCATCTCCATAGGGAATGACAGTATTCAGGCCGTCGTTGCCGCCGTTGAGCTGAATGATGAGTAAGAGATTGGCGTTACCCGACAGCCCGCTGGCCTGGCCGAAGACCGTGTCGTGCCCCGGCGTCACCTGCATCAGCATATAGCGCGACGCCAAACTCAAACTGACAAACGTGACCCCGCGCTTGAGAAACTCTCGACGATTGAGCATACACCCCTCCCATCAATTGAGTTGATAGTGTGGCAGTGTCATCATTAAGTGAATCAGCCCGCGCACTTTGTTGTCTATGGTCGCTTGGTTGAGCTGAAAAGCCCTGCCCTCCTTGAGATAGTCAATAAAGAGCTGGCGCATGGTGTCGGAGACGCGTAACGGTCCGAGGACTTGCAGGAGATAATCTACGAGCTGGTCGGGGATGTGAAAGTTTTTGCCTGCAAGCAGCTGTTCGGGATGAAAAGTCCCGGCGTTGCCACCGCGGGCCGTGGCTAAGAGATTGGCGAAATTGTACCGAACGAGCATAGTCGCGGTGTTGATCCATTTGAGGCCGCCGTCCCAGCCGGAGACATCCGGGGGATTGAAAATGTCCTGTTCCATGAGCGATAGGAAGAGTGGCAGCGCCCGGAGGTTATAATTGGCTTGGAGCTGTCGCATCGCCCCGACGACCAATTCGACGGGCCCTTTCACGTTGGCAAAGCGCGCCCGCTCAGAGTAGAACTCTTCGCGCAGAAAGAGCGCGCGCATCAATGCTCTGATGCTGTATTTGCTGGCAAAGTAGACATCGGCCAACGCTTCGATCAGTGGGGGTTCGGGGTTGGCATAGGCGAAAAACTCCCAGAGCTTCTTGGCAATAAAACTCCCCGTTGAGCGCTCTTGAACCGCGAAGCTCACGACATCGTTGCCGTTCCAATTGCCGGTGCGCCCCAGCACAGTCTTTGGGCCGTCATCATGCTGGCTAGCGTTAAAATAGAACTGCCCGCGGCGGATCGTCCACCCCGTGAAGGCTCGCGCGGCTTCTTTGATGTCTTGCTCTGTATAAGCGGGCTGCCCGGTGATCGGGTCTCTGATGCCCAGGGTGAAGAGTTCGAACAGCTCGCGAGCGAAATTCTCGTTCGGGGCCCCCGTAATGTTAGTATTATTGTCCAACCACAGGATCATCGCGGGGTCTTTGGCGACTTCTAGCACAAGCGTCTCAAAACTCCCCAGGGCCAAGCGCCGCAGGGTCTGGTTCTGTTGGAGCATCAGCGGCGCGATGGCGACCTTCTTGATGGCTGTGGCAAAGTGCCCGTGCCAGAAGAGCGTCATCTTCTCTAAGAGCGGGCGTTTGGTGTAAATCATCCGGTAGAGCCACCAAATCTGAATTGGCCGAAACTGCGTGAGATTGAGATTCTGGCTCTGGATGTACTTCTCAAGCCCCTTTTCCATGGTGCTGTCGTCAACTTGCTCATAGTTGAGCAGCTGGTCAACAGCGCCTTCGCGGCCCAGGGCCGTCAATCTATCCATCTCCTCCAACGTCCCGGAGAAGCCCGCTCGCCTCACCAAGTGTGCTGCTGCCTCTCGGTCGAATTGTGCCCCCTTCGTCTCGACAGAAGTCAGCGTCACCCGCGCCGTCTCGATGGTTGCCCCCAGCATCAACGCTTTGTCCAAAAAAGCTCGACGCGTGAGCGACCTGTCCGCCGTCATCTCCCTGGTCATACTGCTTCCTCCTTGGCTTGGCAAGCCTTACTGACAACCGATGATAACTATATCAGCTCTCCAGTAGAAAGACTATAAAAGCTCGATCAAAACCATGGTCAATCTCATTTTCCCGCTATGAGCCGGGCCAAGATCGCGCGCGCTCCTCCCTCGCTGACAGGGTCGGTGGAGCTGCCGCGCGCGCTGTAGAGGAACGCTCGTGTCGCACGCAAAAGCAGCCGCACCCTGTTGAGATCCGAAGCCTGCAGTGCTCGTTTAGCCTGCTCCACAGCCCCAAGGCCCCTCGCGCTCATTTCAAAGATCACGTTCTCGATCCCCAACAGAAAGACTTGGGCCAGTGGGGTGTGGCGAATGCTTTCGCGAAAGCGCTGCGCGTGAGTCAGCGCCCCGATGCCGTCGCCCACGTCCCCGGCTTGGGCGTTATAATCCGGCCCGTTCTTGCCCTGAATGATATTGATAACGCGCTGGGCGTGTAGCTTTGCAGCGTTGAGGCTTGGAGCAAGCATGCCAAAGACTGCTTCTTGATGAGCTAGATCGAGTTGGGCGATCAACGCTTCAGTAATCCGTCGTAATTCCGTCGGATCAGGAGCCCCAGACTGGGCTCCACCGAAAACTACAAGGAAGATAAGCCCCAGCAATCCCAGACAGATAGCCCTGAAGCTTTTCATACCGTGCTCCTTTCCGACTTCACTATAAACTTTATCTTATGTGTTTGACAATAGAAATCCGGTAAAATTTTCAGCCCAGATTCAGTTTGTAGCCGAACCCCCGGACGGTAATAATAAATCTGGGGTTTTCTGGATCGGCTTCGAGCTTCCTACGGACAAAATAAATATATTGTTTGACGTCTTGGGCAGTGGCCCACTGGCGGCCGGCCCAGACGGCTTGCAGAATCTCTTCGTTGGAGAAGACCCGCCCCGGCTCGGAAGCCAGCAAGCGCAAGAGTTCATACTCTTTCGGAGATAGTTTTACTTCGGTGCCACGAAGAAAGACACGCTTGCCCACGTTGTCCACCACTAAGGCAGCCATCACGGAGGCATTCGTCTGAGCACTCTGAGCTCCCAAAGAACCAATCTGTGTAGCAGAGAGGTCACTTTCAGCATGCAGAGAAGAGCTAGGCGCAGCAGTGACTCTCTCCGACTTTTGGGCTTTCCCAGGGAAAAGACGATGAGCAAGCCACCAAACGGTCAACCACGAGAGGATTAAGATCACCAGCGCTACCAAGACAACCAGCAAAATCTCACCGCGGAGCTCTTGCTCGAACGGAGCCCGCGAGAGCCCCAAGCGCACGTAGCTCTCTGGATCAGACGGTTCCCCAACAATGTAAAGAGCCAGGGGATAGAGAATATCCAGATATGCTTGACCCTCGGCCGTGCGGGCCTCAAAGATTTGAGGGGTATAAGACCCGTACAAAAAAGTTTCTTTGGCTAATGGCCGCGCCAGCGGTACGGAGAGCGATCCATGCATTGCCTGCACGCGCCCTTTGTAGACGACTTGCGCGTAGAGCACATCAAACGCTGTAAAGATCGTTCCAAATAACTCGTTCCAATCGTCCGTAGAGAGATGGTGCGGTGCCAGACCAGCAAAGACCTGCGCCCGCCACAGGGAGCGCTCGCGGAATTGCTCAGCGAGATCATCGTTCCTTCTCTTGAGATACAGCCCGCTGAGCGCTCCGATGAGCACCCCAGTGAAAACCAGCAATGACACAATAAACTTCGCACGTGGGCTCATAGCCGAAAGAGCTTCATAGCGTTGTTGTAGAGAATTTTGCGTTTTGCGTCATCGCTCAAGGGAAGTTCCAGAAGCTTTTCTATGTTGGCACGAATGCTTTTAACCCCCGGGCCGGGCCAGTCGCTCCCGAAGAGCGTTCTGTCGGCAATCTGCTCCAGTCGCGGGAAGTATTTTAACAGATTCTGGGGTGGGATACTCGAGATATCTAAATACATATTCGCGTGACGGCGCAGGAGAAAGAACGACTCTTCAGACCAGAAGGGACGACCGCCATGTGCTACAACGATCTGTAACTTTGGAAAATCAATGGCTACATCGTCAAGACAGAGTGGATCGCCGTACTTGACCCGCGCCCCAGGAAAGATCGAAGTCCCCGTATGGATCATCACGGGGATTTTGAACTCTTGCGCTTTTTCGTATATGACCGCCAGCCCTTCCAAGCCGTTCAGATAGTCATTAGGATAGCAGAGCTGATGGGGCGGGTGAATTTTCATCATTCGAATTTGCAGGTCCTGAACCAAGTATTCCATTCGCTCTGCGGGGTTCTTCGTATAGCGTGGGTGCAGCGATCCCACCGGGATCAATCTCTCCGGTGCTGCGCGACAATAATTAGCAACAAATTCGTTGACTTCGTCGCTAAAGCCCATCACGTCGGGGCTGACATAATTAATAAGAGCGGCGCGTTCGATCCCCTGCTCGTCGAGCAGCTTGAGAAATTTTGTTGGGTTATGAGCCAGCCCCAGAAGATCCTCGAAGCCGGGATGGCCGGCTTTGAAGGCCTCAAAGACATCTGGCTTGAGCATGTGCCACGGCTGGATGTGCACATGGGCATCAAAGACCCGCATGTCCGTTCTCTGCGTCACAGATATCACCTACCGAAGTCTTTATTATACCGGCTCGACCGGCGACAGGCTGCTGACAGGGTGATCTCGATCACATAAGATAGGAGCGCGAGCCAAACACTGAAAGCCCTACTGCGCTGACTGATGCTAATGAGTAAGATGAGCAGGAAGAGCCAACCGAAGAAAAAGCAGGCGCCCGGCCGCCAGAAAGTTCAACCCGTCGTGCGGCTGAGCCTTGGCCAAGTCAGTACTCTGAAGGACTTCTTACGCTGGCTTGTCTTGCGTGAGCAATTCGAGATCGAACAAGAGATACCCGAAGCACAACGAATTGCCCATCGCTGGAATATCTTCCCTTACGAAGAGTCTATCTTCGTTGGTGTGGTCACCGGCCTGACCGGTCAAGAGCTGCTCAACCGTTGCCCGGAACTCGATCTGCCCATCAGCCTGCCAGAGAGCGAAGAACTGCCCGAAGAATTGCGCGATTTGCTGTATACACCCCATGTTTTTTATTTTGGGCCGTTCAGTCAAGAGCACGACAACTTAGTGTGAATTTGTTTGACGCTATACCGTGCGTCGGAAGGAGGAGCGATTACGTATGCGGAGGCGAATCTTTGCAGTCGGTTTGTTGGCATTACTCGGAGCAGCTCTGGGATTCGGCGGCGTGTTAGAAAGCTGTCAGCCTCCTAACAAAGTGCCATTGGCTCGGTTCAGCTTCAGTCCTAAGGAACCGAAAGTTGGCGAGACGGTCACGTTCGACGGCTCCCAGTCGAAAGATCCCGACGGCAAGATCGTCAGTTATCTGTGGGACTTCGGTGATGGAGCTACAGCCCAAGGGGTAACAACAACGCACGCCTTTCAAAAAGAAGGCGAATACGATGTCATTCTCCAAGTCATAGACGACCGTGGGGCCAATACGGCTTTGGCCAAGACCGTACACGTAGTTCCACCGAACCAAGCACCAGTTGCTATCTTTACGACCGAACCCCTGGAGCCAACGGCCAATCAAGAGATAACTTTCGACGCTTCAGCGGCCGCCGACCCAGATGGGACCATCACTTCCTACGCCTGGGATTTTGGCGATCAGACAACCGGCCAAGGCAAGACCGTCAAGCACACCTATAAAGCTGCGGACACGTACAAAGTCACGCTCACCGTCACGGACGACAAGGGCGCGACGTCTTCGGCCTTTCAGAATCTGGTTATCAAAGGGCAAGTACTTCCACCAAATCAACCTCCGTTGGTAACTTTCAGTTTCACGCCCACAGCTCCTAAGGTCAACGAGCCCGTGGAGTTTGACGCGTCGGGGTCAACCGACGACGGCGGGATTGTGCGCTACCAATGGGAGTTCGGCGACGGTGAGACCGGCGAAGGCCGGACGATCGCGCACACTTATAAGACTGCTGGCACTTTCACCGTCAAATTGACTCTCACCGACGATCGCGGCGCGAAGAACTCGCTCTCCCGAACCGTAACCGTTACAGCAGCGCCGACGCCGTGATATAATAGCTCTGAATGAGCACGAAGCTTCTCTGTCTGATCTTAATCTTTCTCAGCGTCAGCGCCTTTGTGGGGTCGGCACAGACGACGGTCACGCTCACGGGCACGCTGCCCTTCGATCTCAGCGGTTTTGGCACTGTCAGCGTCGAAGGCAGTTGGCAATGGCAGCGCCATCCTTGGACAGTCGGGGCGAGCGCGACACTCACCCCCGACAAAGGTCTAGAGAGCGCCAAGCTGAGTTTCAGCTATCAAATCTCGCAGATCCAAGCGAGCGCCAACGCCACGCTCACCCCGCAGGGGCTGACGAGCGCCGAGACCCAGCTCAAAGCCGAGCTTGCTGGGATCATCTCGCTTGAGAACACGCTGAGTTTCGGGCGTCGCGACTTCAAAAACGGAAAAGTCACGGTGAAGCTCGGCCCCAGTGCGCTCAACATCACAGGCAGCGCGCAGCTCACTCCCCAGGGCATCGCTGCTCCTACAGGAACTCTGAACTTTTCGCTCTCCCAAGAGCTGGGTGATCTGAGCGGGACGACGACGTTCTCAGCGCACGGGTTTAAGCAACAGTCGCTCTCAACAGTAGGCTATCTCAGTGACGATTGGACGCTGACCATGACGTCGCTCATTACACCGGCAGGGTTCCACTCGCAGTCGTTCGATGTGGCGACGACTCTCTGGGATGGGCTGCTGTCGCTCTCGTTGAGCGCGACGGTAGAGGGCCGGGGGATCACGAGCGAGGGCCTCTCGCTCGATCTGATGCTCGACGGGCTCTTTGTGCAAGCGTCATTAGATTTCTCTGGGCTGGAGCTGAGCGGCTTTCAGCTCATGGCCAACGGGTTTCTCGGCGATCTCTCGCTCGATACTCTGGTCATAGGCAGCCTTGACGGAATACAGTTTGCTACTTTTACAGCGAGCGGGGAGCTATTGAGCTTCAGTGTGAGCGCGAGCTTAGATATGAGCGTCTTTGGGCTGGATAATCTCTCGGTGAGCGTGAGCCGTTCTGTGGGGCGCTGGACGCTCAGCGCTGAGGGCAGTTTCGGAGCCGATGGCTTCCAAGGCGGGGCGCTCAAGGCAAGCTATAACCTCAAGCTGTTGCTGTAAGCCTTCCATTTGCCTCTAAGCCCCCTGTTGGATTATCATCATATAGAGAGGAGGTCCTATGAGAGTCATTCCGCTCTGCGGGTTGCTCTTGGTGTGGGCAGTTGGCTGTGTCACAGTGCCCAATCAAGCACCGATAGCAGCAATCACAGCCGCTCCCATCAGCGGGGGCGTGCCCCTGACGGTGCAGTTCGACGGCTCAGGATCACGCGATCCCGACGGAAAAATCATTGAATATCTCTGGGACTTCGGCGACGGCTCGACAGATTCCGGCGCAAAAGTTTCGCACACCTACACCCAGGCCGGACTCTACCCCGTCATTCTCACTGTGAAAGATGACCGTGGCTCGACCGCCGTCGCAACAGTGATTATCAAAGTTGGCAACCCGCCTCCCAAGGCTCTATTTACTGTGACGGCGACTAACGGCTTTGCTCCGCTCACAGTGCACCTTGACGCCTCGGCGTCAAGCGATCCGGCGGCCATACTTACGCCCCAGCGCATCGTGCGCCACGAGTGGGACTTCGGCGACGGCACGAGCGCTGTGGGCCACCAGGTCTCTCACGTCTACGCCCGCGCCGGGGTCTATACGGTCACGCTGCGCGTCTTCGACGAGGACGGTGCCAGCGACCGCGCGCAAAAAATTATTCGCGTGCTGGACTTCTCGTTCCCCATCTCGATCCCCGTAGGGCTTTCCCCAACGGCGTTAGCTGTGGGCGACTTCGACGGCGACGGGCTGGACGACATCGCCGCGGCCAACTTCGAGAGCAAAACAGTCACTGTGCTCCGAAGCGATGGCACTGGTGGGTTTCGCATCAAGGCAATTCTCTCGCTGCCCCAGCGCCCGACATCGCTGATCACCGGGGATTTCAACCGAGACCAAAAGCTCGATCTGATCGTGACCAACTTCGACGAGGGACGAATTCTGATCTTTTATGGTGACGGGACTGGGCAGTTCACACTCACGCGCGAGCTCGTCGTCGGCACCGGACCGTATACATTGGTGAGCGGCGACTTCAACCGCGACCAAATTCTAGACCTAGCAATTGCCAACGCCTCGATCAGCCGGGTGACGATGCTGTTGGGAGATGGCACAGGGGATTTTGAAAAGACCCAAGAGATCACCGTTGGCGGCTGGCCCAGCGCCCTCGCTTCAGGGGATTTCAACGATGACCGACGTCTAGATATCGCCGTAGCCAATTTCTTTGATGATTCCGTGAGTGTTCTGTTAGGCAATGGCGATGGCACGTTTGACCCCTTGGCACCCTTTGCAGCAGGCAAAGAGCCGACGGGGCTCGATGTCGGCGATCTGAACAACGACGGCTTTGCTGACTTGGTCATCGCGGCTTCTGAAGAGAATGCCGCCCGCGTCTTCCTCGGTCGCGGGACGGGGCGCTTTAGAGAAGGGCCGGTGCTGTTTGCCGGCCGAGAGAGCCGCTCTGTGCATCTAGCCGATCTCGACCGTGACGGCTCGCTCGATCTCATCGTCGCTAATATCCAGAGCAACGATCTGAAGATCTTTCTCGGCTTGGGCGACGGCACGTTTGGGATCAGCAAAATCTGGCCTGTGGGCGCTGGCCCCATCGCTATCGCCACTGGGCATTTCTTAGGCAGCGAATTCGACGACATCGCGGTCGCGCAATTTATTAGCGGGCATGTCGCTGTTCTGCTCAACGATATGGCGCGCTCTCCGTAAAGGGCTGTTGCACCGAGCGGAAGTTTTCGCTATCGTAAGGGCGCCATGCGAAAGTCTTGTCTGTTGTTCATCCTGTGTACTCTTGCATTCTTCTTGGTTGGGTTGGCTCATTCAAGCTTTTCTGATGGCTGGCCTGTTCCCCCAAAGCCATTAGCTCACCATCCGAAGATCGAAACGGCATTGCTGGCCCTCACCCCTCTGACCTCTACCCCAACCCCTCCCCTAAAGAGGGAGGGGAGCCCCTTCCCTTTAGGGAAGGGGGTGGGGTTAGGTCCGGGAGAGGGGTCAGGGATGAGAGCCATCACGGTTATCATCGAGAGCGAGCGCCCGCTCAGTGAATCTCTTCTCCAAGGCCTTGGCACTCAGATCGAAGCCCGCGCAGAGAATCTCTATCGCGTGCGTGTTCCCGTTCACAATTTGAGAGCGTTAGCCGAGAACGTCCCAGGGATCTCATTCATTCGTCGCCCGCGACCGTTAGTCGCTTTAGGCCCGCGCACAACTGAAGGGATCTTGCCCACCGGAGCGTTGCTTCTGCAAGGGGCCGGCTGGCGCGGCCAGGGCGTGAAAGTCGCCGTGATAGATTTGGGCTTTGCCCAATTGAGTCGCGCCAAGAAATCCAGAGCCATCAAGAGCGAGGTCATCGTGGACGAACAAGATTACACCGGCGAGGGTTTAGAAATCGGGACTTCACACGGGACGGGCGTCGCAGAGATCGTGCATGCCATGGCTCCACAAGCGTGGCTCTATCTGAAGAAAGTCGCCGACGAGATTGATCTATCGAACGCTGTAGACGACGCGATCTCCCAAGGCGTCCAGATCATCAATTACTCTGTCGGCGTGGCCAATGCGAATTTCAACGACGGCACGGGGATCGTCGCCGAGATCGCCGACCGAGCCCGCGCCCACGGGATTCTCTGGGTGAATGCTGCGGGCAATCACGCCCAGAGCCATTGGATGGGGACTTTTAGCGATAGGAACTACAATCGCTGGTTGGAGTTCGCTCCCGGACGCGAAGAGCTTCTTATTCAAGCCGACTTCCCAGGCTCTATCGAGCTCTATCTCACCTGGGATGACTGGCCGCGCACCAGTGAAGATTTTGATCTCTTTCTCTATGACGCGCAAGGTCGGTTGGTTGCCAGCTCGCAGAACTACCAGACAGGCTCCGAAGAGCCAACGGAGCAGATTGAGTACGTCGCTTGGGTCCCCGGCACGTATCGCGCGCGGGTGCTGGCCCGGCGTGTCCAACGGACAGATATCAGACTGAAAATGTTTAATTTGAGTCAACAAGCTATTGACCCAAACATCCCCGAGGGAAGCATCCTCACGCCGGCCGACGCCCGCGGCGCCTTGGCCGTCGGTGCGATCAGTGTGCGCAACTGGAACAACGGTCCCCAAGAGCCGTTCAGTTCGCAGGGGCCCACGAGCGATGGCCGGATCAAGCCTGACATCGCTGGTCCCGATGGCGTCTCGAATTTTACACTGACGTATTTTTCTGGGACATCGGCTTCGGCACCGCATGTCAGTGGAGCGGCGGCGCTCTTGCTCTCGCAACACCCAGATTGGACAGCTAGTCAAATAGAAGACGCGCTCGAAGCGCAAGCAATTGATCTAGGTGCTCCGGGGAAAGACACCATCTACGGGGCAGGGAAATTAGATTTGTCCCTGGGCACGATCCAGGCGCGACGCACCATCTCGCCGACACGCGTCAAACCGGGCGATCTGATCACGGTGGCTATAGAAGCGACGATGCCCCAAGGGCTCTTTGGGGGGTTAAAATTACGTGAAGAGCTGCCGTGGGACTTCCCTCCCATCTCGTTCACCTGGCCTATCGTCCACCCCGGCGAGACAGTATCTTTCACATATGAGCTCCGAGTTCCAGATACAGCTCCGCCTGGGGTCTATCGCTGGTCAGGTACGGTGAACGAGATCACTATTGAAGGCGATGACGCGATCACCGTCGAGCCTTCAGAGAAAGCCGTAACTGTCTCGCTCTCGTATAGACGAGATGCCGTGCGCCTTCAGCTCTCTGAGTTTGTTGAGATGGCTCGATGGCGCATCTATGACCTGAGCGGGGCTCAGCTTTTTGAAGATGTCACCCACGGGAGCGCCATGCTCGAATGGATGCCACGCCGTCGCGCCAACGGCGTCTATCTCTATGTCATAGAGATCATACGCGATGGACACATCACGCAAAGACAGCTTGGCAAGATCGTCGTGCTCAAATAAAATAATTCTATGACGATCTCACAGCTTCAGCAAAAAGCGAAAGAGCTTCGTCGTGCCGTCGTGGAGATGGTGGCGCAGGCTGGCTCCGGCCACCCTGGCGGCGCGCTCAGCTCGGCTGACCTTCTGACGGTGCTCTACTACAAATATCTCCGAGCACGTCCGCAAGAACAACGGTGGCCTGAGCGAGATCGCTTCGTGCTCAGTAACGGTCATATCTGCCCGATACTCTATGCGGTCTTGGCCGACAAAGGCTTCCTCCCCAAAGAAGAACTGAAAAAGCTGCGCAAGCTCGGCTCGATCTTGCAGGGGCATCCCAGCGTAGCGTTCAGGACGCCGGGGGTCGAGCACTCTGGGGGCTCGCTGGGTTTAGGACTTTCTGTGTCAGTAGGCATGGCGTTGGCAGCCAAGCTCGATAGAAAAGACTATAAAATTTATTGTCTCATCAGTGACGGTGAGTGCCAAGAGGGCCAAACATGGGAGGCCGCGACAGCCGCCGTGCACTATAAGCTAGACAATCTCTGCGCGATGCTCGACCGAAATTTTACGCAGATTGACGGGCGCACCGAAGATATTATGAAGATCGAGCCGATTGCCACGAAATGGCGTGCTTTTGGCTGGCATACCCTTGAGATTGACGGGCACGATTACGCTCAGATTATTGGGGCCTTCGAACAGTTTCTCAAAAACCAGGACACAGGGCGTCCAACGATGATCGTCGCTCGAACTGTTATTGGCAAGGGTGTCTCATTTATGGAGGGCGACTACCATTGGCATCACGGCGCGCCCACGCCGCAACAGTTAGAGCAAGCTCTGAAAGAGTTGGCGTAGAACCACGGAACGCACAGAAAACGGCTGTTCCGTTCTTCCGTGCTCCGTGGTTCAACTTCGTTGACAGGCCCCTTCACTGTCTATAAAATATAGTCATAAGCGATAGTACAAAGGAGATATGTATGAGCAAACAAGTCTCTGTTGCAGAAGCCAAGCGGGACCTGACAAAACTCCTCCGCGAGGCCGCAGAAAAACAGATGGAGATCGTCGTCACCCGACGGGGAGAGCCCTATATGATCATCGTGCGCTACCAAGACTACGAACGGCTGAGCCGTATTCGGGCGTATTTGGATATGGTGCGGATCTCTCAAGAGCTGAAGGGTTCGGGGATCTCGGCTACAGAGATCTACGAGGAATCCAGACGCCAACTGGAGGAGCGCTATTGAAAGTTGCTTACCCGCAAAGGTCGGTCCTCGACGCGAGCGTCGTGTTGAAGAGCTATCTGCCAGGAGAAGAAGGGAGCACACAAGCCCAGGCAGTCTTCAAGGACTGGGCTATGGGCCATGTCGAGCTTCTTGCTCCGGCTCTCCTGCCGTACGAGGTCACTAATGCGCTCTTGGTGGCCCTGCGCCAGCGACGCATCGACGCAGCTCGGGCGGGCGAGATCTTGCGAGAGTTCATAGGGCTAAACATCCCCATTCGAGGGCTTGCGGGCTTGGAGGAGCGCGCTTGGGCGTTGGCATTAGAGCACAAGCGCACGGCGTACGACGCCGCCTACTTGGCGCTGGCCGAGCGCGAAGGGCTGCCGCTCCTCACAGGAGACAAACGACTCTACAACGCCGTGAAGGGCAAACTGCCGTGGGTTCAGTGGATCGGAGACTATCGGCCCTACGAGGAGCGTTGAACCACGGAGAACACTGCAGGAGCCACGGAACGCACAGAAAACGGCTGTTCCGTTCTTCCGTGTCCTCCGTGGTTCAAACTCTCAAACAGCAAGGCTCCGGGGCGGGAGGATACTGCTGTCGCCTCGGAGCCTGCGCTCTTTTAGTCTTCAGGAGCGTCGCGCCTTTAGGGATCATGCTTCGTCAGAAGCTTGAGGCGTTTCAGGTCCATCACGGTCCACCGAGTTTGTTCCTCGATCATACGGCGGAGCGTCTTGGGTGGGAAAGTCTGACTGGATCTATGAAAGGTCACCGTCACTCGGCGGCCATCGGGATGCCGAAAGCGGTAATGCGATCCTTCTGTGTGAACCAGCAGAAACCCATCTCTCTGCAAAGCGCTCATCAATCTTCCGGCGGTCAAGCTGCGGAGCTTGCTGTAATCGATCGCGTTCATCGGCTCAAGGTGACTGTGACCCAGGGGCCGTCGGCAACGATGGCTTGAGTGGGGATGGGCTCCCCATCGGCGATCAGCTCCTCCAAGACCATCGCGAGCACTTCTTGAATATGGCGGAGGGCTTCCTCGCGGGTATGGCCCCAAGTTGCAGCTCCCAGAGCCTCTAGGCCGGGGACATAAGCGTGATAGGCTATGTTGGGGTCGTCAGGCCAGGCATCTTCTTCAAGGACGACCCGGAAGGTATAGGACTTGAGCTTCTCCGGCTTAGCAGTTGTGCTTTTGGCCATGGCGTTTAACGATAGCACAAAGTTGGGGTATGTTTCAAGTGCTGAAGGTTAGAACCACGGAGACCACTGAAGCTCCACGGAACGCACAGAAAACGGCTGTTCTTCCGTGCCCTCTGTGGCTCCTTCAGTGCCTTCCGTAGTTTAAGCTCACAACAGCAAGGCTCCGGGGCGGGAGGATGCTGCTGTCGCCCCGGAGCCTGCGCTTTTTTATGTCTCAGGAGCGTCGCGCTCCTGCTAACTTGTTCTTGTGAAGTTACGGAACGATAGTCTCGCAGTCGCTGGCTACTATCGCATCTGTATTTCCACTCAAGATGACCGTATCGCCATCAGGTCCGCAGCGAACCACGTCCGCACCATCGGCGGCTGTGATGATATCGGCTCCTGCGCCGCCCATGATCATATCGTCGCCATCGCCACCGTCAATGGTGTCAGCGTCAGCGCCGCCGTTGATGCGGTCGTCGCCGTCACCGCCGAGAATAGTGTCAGCACCAGCCCCCCCGAAGATGCGGTCGTCGCCGTCATCACCACTGATGGTGTCAGCGGCGTCACCGCCGTCAATGGTGTCGTTGCCGTCGCTACCATCAATGATGTCGGCGTCAGCTTCACCAAAGAGGCGGTCGTTGCCCTCATTGCCATCTATGGTGTCAGCATCGTCACCGCCCGCGAGGCGGTCGTTACCATCGCCGCCGTCCATAATGTCGGCAGCAGCACCACCTAAGGCGCGGTCGTTACCGTCGTCCCCCGAGATAGTGTCGATGCCGGCACCTCCGTTGATAAAGTCGTTACCATCGCCACCGTCGATGAAGTCGACGTCATCTGCTCCAGTGAGAAAGTCATTGCCGCCGAGGCCGAAAATGGTGTCACCAACAGCACTGCCTAAGATCCGATCCCGTTCCTCAGTGCCCTCGCCGCCAACGCAGCCCGTGGCAGGGCACTTGTACGTGACAGCGAAGACCATAAAACTAATCGCCACCGCGACTGCCAACAACACTCCCAACGCTACTCCTCCAATGGTTTTAACCCTAATCATTGTGAACTCCTCCTTTTCGGTTTAGGGTTTTGATTGAGCTTTGGGCTTGGCCTTGTCTGCTCTACGACGACCACCTCCTTCTAATAATTCGCACGGCGCTTCCTCCAGGCCGCGCTTGAGAATCTCGTACAATTGCTCCAGACCTTTGAAATTTTTCTTCTCCCCGGTCTGCACAGACTCGACCTGACCCCGCTTGCGATCCCAGACACGAATGATAAATGTCTCTATTGATGAGCTCACCTTGGGCATCCATCTCACTCCACTTCCCTCACATCGCAATATCTCTCCCATCCTCTCACTGAACCTTGCTATTATAGACCGGCCCTATTATTTTTTGATTAAACGGTGATTTAATGGGGATTAAATGGGGATCGAGAGAAAACATTCGCAATTCGCATCTCTCGATTAAATCGTCTTTTAATAGCTATTAAACGAGAGATTTTGCGTTTGGGGGCTTGACAATCAACGCGAACGTGATTATAATAACCCTTACCAAGGTAGGTGCGACGAGGGCAACTACAAAAAAGCGATCATCACAAAACTGTTTCACACTTATAGCTGAATCTGCCCTGGTCGCTGAGGGAGGTTAGAGAGTGAACCTCCAAATACGAACTCTTGGCCCTTTTGTCGTCCAGCGCGAGGATCGGCTTCTACACCCTCACGATTGGGTGACTCATAAAACCCAGCAGCTTTTCAAAATCCTGCTCACCCATCGCGGCCATACGGTCTTGAAAGATCAATTAATAGAATGGCTCTGGCCTGAGCTCACGCCAAAGAACGCCGCCAACAGTTTACGAGTCGCCGTCGCCCATCTGCGCAAAGCCCTTGAACCCGATCTTCCGAATGGCGCTCAGTCCCACTGGATCGTCAGCCGGCCCAACGGCTATCTTTTGAGCACTGAAAACATCTGGCTCGACGTCGAAGTTTTCTTAGAAAAGATCCGTGAAGCTGTCTATTGGCGAGAACACGAGCGCCCTGATCTGGCTTTGACTGCCTATCACGCTGCCGCCGAACTCTATCGCGGCGATTATCTTGAAGAAGACCGCTACGAAGACTGGACGCTCAGAACCCGTGAGCAATTGTGCGAGGCTTTTTATAATCTCCGTTATGACTGGGCTGAACTCTTGGCCGAGCAGCACCGCTACAGCGAGGCTTTAGTCCTCTGCCAGCATCTGTTGAGGGACTACCCCTTACGGGAAGAGATCTGGCAGCAAATGATGCGCTTCTATGCTGCCTCCGGCCAGCGCGATCAAGCCATGCGCGCTTATGAGCAGTGCCAAGCCGTCTTGCGACGTGAACTGGATGCCGATCCCCTGCCCGAAACACAAAAAGTCTATGAAGAGATTGTGTGTGCAGACCTAACCCCTAGCCCCTTCCCTAAAGGGAAGGGGAACCTCCCCTCCCGCTTTAGGGGAGGGGATAGGGGAGAGGTAAAGCCAAGCCCCGAGTTGCAAACTCTCCACGAGTTACTCGCCCAAGACAGCCCGCGAATGGCAATTCTGACGGGAGCCGGGAGCGCCGAAATTCTGGAAGTCTTTCTCGGCTACGCTCGTGAGAGGGGCGCGACGGTGCTGCGTGCGCAAGGCGACCCGCTCAAGAAGACCCTCTCGTTCAGCGTCTTGCTCGAGGCCCTCCACGAGAGAACGCCAACAGATGGACTCTTGCCCTTCACAATCCCCGTTCGCCTGGATGATACTTGCCCCGCAGAATGCGAGTACGCCCGACTAATGGGCGGGCTGTGCGCCGATCTCACAGCTGCAATTGGTTCTGCAAAGGCTGTCCTTGCCCTAGAAAACTTGGAGCACGTGGACGACGCTACGTATCAGGTGCTGTGCCATTGGGTTCTGTTGGCCCCACAGAGCGATCTGCTCATCGTGGGAACCCACAAAGAGAATTTCAGAAACTTTTGGGCCTCGGAGTTGATGGAAGCATTGAACGGTCAAACGATCGCTTGCGAACGCAACCCCCTAGCCCCTCCCTCTTTAGGGGAGGGGCCGGGGGAGAGGTCTCTGATGGCGGTTCTTGAATGGGCGCACGGTTTGTTGGCCGTCATGCGTCGCTGGAGAATTGATCCGAACGGCTGGCTCAAGCTGTGCGACTACTTTCAGCAAAAGCTCTTTCAGGTGAGCGATCAAACTTCAGAACTGAGCTTTCTCTGGCAGCGGTCCAGTGGGTCTTGGCCAGAAGGAGGAGCAATCTGGGCGCTCAACAGTTATAATAGGGTGCTCCTAGCGCAACGAGGCTTAACAGACCGGGCGACAGCAACGGTGAGCACGCAAGGTGTGACAAAAACCGACTCCCAAGTCGTGCCAGCTTCCTTCTAAGCTGAGCTATCTCCGGCTGATCACACAAACCCCCGGTCCGGTGTCGATTTCAAAAACGCCGGAGGTATCCTGAACCGTCAAGATAGTGTTCCGAAAGCGTCCCAGCAAGAGATCGGGTAACTCACCGATGAAGATGATCCTTCCCGTCTCGTTGTGCACCTGCGTGCAAATGATTGTCTCTACATCATCACCAGCGTCGCCCGCCCGCACGATGAAGGTGTCATTTCCCCCACCGCCGACGAGAAAATCTGAATCTAAACCACCTTCGATCGTATCGTTGCCAGCGCCGCCGTCTATGGTGTCAAAGCCACCGCCGCCACGTAGTATGTCATTGTTTGAGCCGCCGTACAGCTCATCATCGTCCTCTCCCCCGAAGATCACATCCCGACCAGGCCCACCGAGCAGAATATCATTGCCATCGCTGCCCTCTAGACGATCGTTGCCAGTGCCTCCGTCGATCACATCGTCATCCATCTCGCCGTAGAGTCGGTCGTTTCCCGATTCACCGTAGATCGTGTCATTACCTTCTCTACCGTAGATGATATCTCGGCCGGTATCGCGCCAGCCGTCTAAGCTGTCGTCCCCATGTATTTGATCGCCGGCGTCTGTGCCAAGAATGAAGTCATTGCCGCATTGGGAGGAGCAAGCGTTCGGTCCATCAGTAAACCTCCCGTTGCCGTCGCCACGAATGGCGATACCGGCCACTCCACTGTCACATGGCTGTATGAGGTCTTTCTTTGCAGTCCCTTCGGCATTGTCTGTGTAGCAACCGACAGCAGGGGCTCGCCGTACAAAAGTAGCCGTGACCGATTTGTTGGCATCCATGACGACGGTGCAAGTACCTCTGCCGCTACAGGCTCCACTCCAGCCGGTGAAGGTCGAGCCGGAGGCCGGGGTAGCCGTCAGGGTCACCGTGGTACCACTGGGAAAGGACGCGGAGCAGGTGGGCCCACAATTGATCCCAGCGGGACTGCTGGTCACCGTCCCGCTCCCACTTCCAGCTTTGGTCACCGTTAGGGTGAATCCAATCGTTAAAGTGAAGGTAGCCGTAACCGACTTGTTGGCGTCCATGAGGACTGTACAAGTAGTGGCCGTGCCGCTGCAGGCTCCACTCCAACCTGTGAAAGTTGAGCCCGCGGCCGGGGTGGCCGTCAGGGTCACCGTGGTACCACTAGGGAAGGCAGCCGAGCATATGGTCCCACAATCGATCCCAGCGGGGCTGCTGGTGACTCTCCCACTTCCGCTCCCGGCCTTGGTTACTGTGAGGGTGAAAGTGGTGACCAGCGAGAAGGTAGCCGTGACCAACTTATTAGCGTCCATGACGACTGTGCAGGTGGTGGCCGTGCCGCTACAGGCCCCACTCCAGCCCGTAAAAGTCGAGCCTGAGGCCGGAGCGGCTGTCAGGGTCACCGTGGTGCCACTAAGGAAGGCAGCCGAGCATCTGGTCCCACAATCGATCCCAGCGGGGCTGCTGGTCACCGTCCCGCTCCCGCTCCCGGCCTTGGTTACTGTGAGGGTGACGAATATCTGAGTGTCCCCTACGCTTGATGTCACAAAGAGAATGAGTGCCGTAAAGCCGATCAAGGTCCAGAACCGCTTGCCGTACCCAGTTGTCATAGCCTACCTCCTATTTATGAGAGCGATCTGTTTGTCTCTTCACAATGGATAGTATAGCGCAAAAGCCATAGCTCTGTAAAACTGTCTAAATGGGCACTCATTGGCACAAAGAGATCGCTCGATAAGAGATTATATGGGGTCTTTCGAGCTCTGACAGTGATATGCGTTACCTCGGGCGGGTTCGCCCGGCGCGCCGGTTTTGCTTCTGAACGTGTGACCCGTGCGCCTTCTTGGGGGGCTTTTTGCGAGATGTGGCCCTCTTGTCTCCGGAGTTTTCTCTCTGTCCAACCGGCAGGCGGCTTTTACTCTGCACGACCAATTCATGGCTATCGGACTTGCGCGCCCGCCCAAGCGAGAGCGCCCCCACCGGCAGCTTCCCCACTACGCCGACCACGCACTCCAGATCGGAAGAGCACATGAAGACCAGATGCCCAACTTGAAAGTCCGGACGTGCCAATAACCCGGCGACAATAACTGGCTCATAGCTGGAGATCCATAGGCGCCGATCCCCCGCGGTAAAGTGCAGTGCCGTCTCGTTCTCACGGGGATCGGCCGTCGGATCGGCACAGATCGGCTCTCCCCGATAGCGCTTCCGTGTTTTATAGTTCACTCGTGATCGTCCCTTTCCCTGAATAGATTAGGCATATCGCCACTTTCCTCTCGCTCTAATATTACCCAAAACCCAGAAAAACGCAAATCTGAAGCCAAACTCCAAACAGTTGCCTTGCCAAGTCGTACAGAGTGTGCTAAAGTGAAAGGCTCAAAGAATCTGCGTAGATCTCAATATAAAGGGGGCCTCATGAACCTGTCGCGCCGCGCCTTCATCCGCGCCAGTCTCGCTGCCGCCGCCGCTCTCACAACGCCATTACACCCACATAACAATATACTAGCCCAAACAGCAGCGAGCGATTGGCCCATGTTTCGACGCGATCTCTTGCATACTGGGCGGGCTACGAAAACCGGTAAGATCATAGTTCCCCGCGAACGCTGGAGCGTCTTCACGCGCGGTCTGGTCGAGTCGTCTGCTGCCATCGGCGATGTAGATGGCGACGGCGTTATGGAAGTCGTCGCCGGCTCCTATGACGGCAATCTCTACGCGTATCACGGGCGCACCGGGGCTCTTAAATGGCGCTTTGAAACCAAAAGTTGGGTCTACTCCTCCCCGGCGATCGCCGATGCCGACGGCGACGGACGGCTCGAAGTTGCCATCGGCTCTCAAGATAAGAGCTTCGCTCTGTTGGATGGGCGCACCGGCCGCCCCAAATGGGGCTTTCCCACCGAAGACGGCATTCTCTCTTCCCCCGCAATCGCCGACATAGACGGCGACGGAAGATCTGAAGTGATCGTCGGTTCGGAGCGCGTTTATGCATTTGACGGCCGCACCGGCAGCGTGAAATGGAAATTCCTCCCAGATTTTCCCGCCCGATCGTCACCGGCTGTCGCTGATATTGACGGCGACGGCAGGGCTGAAGTCGTCGTCGGCTCTTTAGATGGGAAACTCTACGCGCTCGACGGGCGAGCGGGCACAGCGAAGTGGGCCTTTAACACCGGCGGCCCGGTCGAGTCCTCGCCAGCCATGAGTGATCTGGACGGCGATGGAAGACTTGAGATCGTCGTCGGCTCCAGTAAGCGCGGGATCTTCTGTGTCGCTGGGCGCACCGGCCAGCAAAGATGGTTCTTTGAAGCGAGTCGCGAGCGCATCCCCTCGTCGCCCGCGATTGGAGATATAGACGGCGACGGCAAGATCGAGATCGCCATCGGCATCAACGACTACAGAGTGCTTTCGCTCGCCGGTGCTGATGGACGCCTGAAATGGAGCTTTCCCACCAACGACCTCGTCGAATCTTCTCCGGCTATTGCTGACATTGACGGCGACGGCAAGCTCGAAGTCTTAATTGGCTCACACGATGGGAATCTCTATTGTCTAGATGGGCGCAACGGTGCGCGCAAGTGGGCCTATCGCCCCAGAGCTGCTGCGCAGTTCTTCTCTTCGCCGACGCTGGCCGATCTCGACAGCGACGGGTTTTTAGAGATTATTATCGGGAACAATAACAGTGGGCTTTATGTCGTGGGCGCGTGAGGGCGCTCGATGCAAATTCGTCGCCTCTGATCGGGCAAGAGTTCT
The DNA here is from genome assembly GCA_037440025.1 of Candidatus Fraserbacteria bacterium. GTDB lineage: Bacteria > Bipolaricaulota > Bipolaricaulia > RBG-16-55-9 > DRXL01 > JANXCC01. Next base: position 27,325 of record JBBIUX010000011.1, read on the forward strand.
ATAGAGACGCGCCAGCACCCCTGGGGCAACAGCTGCGCTGTCTTCTCTCCCCACTCGATGACTGTAATCCCTTCGGCTCGCACTATGTCTTCAAAGCCGATCTCGCGCAGCTCTTCTACACTTTTGATTCTATACGCGTCGAAGTGATAGAGCGGGACTTTCCCGTGATACTCGCGCATCAGAATAAACGTCGGTGAGCGCACTCTCTCAGACACTCCCAACCCCTGAGCTACTCCCTGCACGAACGTCGTCTTCCCGACCCCCAATTCCCCAATGAGTAAGAGACAATCGCCGGGCTCGAGTTCCAAAGCAAGCTGCACCCCGATGCGCCGCGTCTCTTCTGCACTCGCTGAGAGAAACTCCCCTCGCCGTGTCGGGGAGGGGTCGTGGGTGAGGGCAGGCATTACACGTGCTTGTCGGCAACACAGGACGCAGCGTACGAATCGGGTTTGGTCTTGACGGGGAAGCCGCTGGCAACGATCATCCCCACGACTTCGTCAATCAGCTCGCGGGTGCGCCCATTGCGGCCAACGTCCACATGAATCTCCAAGTTATAATCGAGCAGCGTTCGTCGCTCAAGCTCTTCCATTAAATCTTTGGCCAACTCGAAGCTGAGCAAGGCTTCCCGATAGATCTTCTGGCGCAGCGTATAGATATTACGCTCCCGGATGCGCTTCCAGAAGTAGCGTCCGCCCTTGCCCACACGATGGACGATCACAGCGCTGACGAAATCCATCTCGCCGGGGCTAGAGTGCGAGTCGCTGCCGACGACGATCTCATAGCGTGTGTGCGGGTCTTCTTCCATGATGCGCACGATCTCGTCCACGACCTGCTCGAAATCTAGCTTGCCTTGAGTTGGGCTGTAAAAACGTGCCGTCTTGAACATAATCTTCGCCTTCCTATCTCTGTAATTTATTATATACCACAAAAGATCGCTCGTCGAGCTGGGGTGAAGGTTGCAAATCTTCTACTTTGCGCAGGCTTTGCTCCCCTCGGCTACATTTCAGGTGTCCAAACCAACCGCAAAGGAGCGTGAGCGTAATGCTCAAGAAGTATCAGATACGGACGACGGTGATAGCCCTGGCGATCTTTGGAGTGGCCCTTCTGGGAACGGCTCAGTCACTGGACGGATTCAAGCAGCAAGGAGACGAGTTCGCGGGGTTTTATCAGATCGGCAACCGGCCGACAGCCATCACGGCTGAAGAGATCAGTTCTCGAGTACAATACTTCCCGCAATTTGGCGAAAAGACCGTGGCGGCCATGAAAGCCATTGCCCCTATCGAGCGGCTTGCTCAAGTAGCCGCCCTCAAGAACGCTGCGGGCCGGCCGTTACTGGACCGAGAACAGCTCATCTTGCTGGCGATGTTCTATAATCTGAAGCCGTAAGGGATGTATGAGAGGCAGGGAGGGAAGGCGGGAGGGGTTGATCCCGCCTTCCCGGGGAATGAGGTTAGCAACCACCGGACGCAGGAGCAACCCGGAGGAGGGTGCTCCTACGACCGAAGAAAGAACCCAGGTTTCCCTCGCCCCTGGGGACTCGAACCCCGGCTAAGTCCAGACTGGGGAAAAATCCGCGCCGAAGGAGGTTGGCAGGAGCGACGCGGCAAAACCCTTGTCCGTTGGGCTGTAAACCCGTGATCTTAGCTGGCACCATGCCACGGACTCTTCTCTGTCGGTTCCTTCTTTGAGCGATCATCACCGCTCACTCTACCCCCTCTCCCGCAGGAGCGAAAGGACCCCGGTCTACCCCTGCAAGAGATTTCGTCAGATGCCGAAGTGTCTGGTGTCCGCAGGGCCAGCGGACAGACTTCTCGGTGCTTTCCCTCATCCCTATCCACCACGAGCACATTATAGCAACGGCTTTGTCAAAAAGAGATGACCTGAGGGTGAAAATCCCGTGAAAGCTTGCTCCCTTACGTCGGCGGCAGCTCGGAGACCTCCCAGTAATCAAGTACGGTATTGATGACCTTGATGAACTCCGTGGTGCTGGGGGGCTTGGGAATATACCCGCTGGCTCCTGAGTTATACGCCTTGACAATGTCTTCTTCGCGCTTGGATACCGTCAGCACGATCACGGGGATTCTCTTGAGTTGCGGGTCCTGGCGGATCTGGGCCAAGACTTCATGGCCGCTGAGCTTGGGCAGATTGAGGTCCAAAAAGATGAGATCAGGCTTGGGAGCATCAGCGAACTTCCCCTTGTGTCGCAGAAAGTCGAGCGCCTCTTGCCCGTCTTGTACGACAAAGAGATCGCTCTGCACGTTGCCCTTCTTCAGCGAACGATCGGCGATCTTGACATCGTCGGGGTTGTCCTCGACCAAGAGAATCTTCAGTTTTCGATTGCGCATAGCTCACCTCAGTCAGTTCATTTCATCGCGAGAGCAGCTCCGTGCACGCCGTTCGTGCTGGGCTCTCGAAAAAAGCGCGGATTGGGCAGGGTGAAGTAGAATGTGCTGCCCTGCCACACTTTCGATTCCACCCAGATGCGCCCGCCATACTCTTCAACAATTCTCTTACAAATGGCCAGCCCGGCACCCGTGCTCTCGTAGTCATCGCGTGGGTTGAGCCGTTCAAAGAGCTCAAAAACCTTCTCTAAATACGGCTCTTCAATGCCGATGCCGTTGTCACGCACGTAAAATCTATAAAATTCCCCGTGCTGTGTCCAGCCGATCTCGATGCGCTTATCTGTCTTATCGTTATATTTGATGGCGTTCGAGATCAAATTCCCAAACAACTCGACCATGCGCGTTCGGTTCGCGACAATGATGGGCATTGTCTTGGGCAATTGCAGCAAGACGTTCTCCAGCCGGGCTTTCATGTCTTCTTTGATCTGCTCAAAGACTTCGCTCAGATAGACTTTTTCTAAAGCCTCTTGGCGCGTCCCGATGCTACTGAGTCTCAGCAAATCATCAATGAGATTGCGCATGCGCAAGCTCGACCGATTGATTCTATTGAGATAATCCCGCCCATCGTCATCGAGCTGCGCCCCGTAATCTTCGAGCAGGTATTGACTGAACGCAGCCATCGTCCTCAAGGGCTCTTTTAAGTCATGGGACACGACATGGGTGAACTCTTCGAGCTGGCGATTGATCTCCTCTAAGCGTTTGGCCTGTTCTTGAAGATTGCGCTCGAGGCGTTTCTTTTCCGTAATATCTATAAAGTGATCTATCCGCCCGCCCTTATAGCGTTCGGTCGCAACGGGAATGCTGCGATATTCAAGAATCTGTTCCGTGCCGTTGGCTTGCACGGTGAAAATGAACGGTTCCGGCGCGCTAGCCAGCAGTTTTTCGAAGTCCTCTTCGTGGGCCAGGGCTTTCTTCGTTCCCGAGAGCGCACGCCTCACTTCGCGGCCCACCAGCTCATCGCGATCGAGATCGAAGAATTTTTCCAACGTACAGTTGGCCCAGATGACCCGCTGGTCTTTATCTAAGAGTAAAATTCCCGTGTCGAGCGTATCAATCGCGTCTTCGATGAGATAGCGATACCGTGCCTGGGCCTCGCGGACTTTATTCTCTAACTCGGCCAGCGCCGACAGATCTCGCATCTCCAGGGCTAATCGCGCGTGCCGCGTCGGCTCCAATCGCACCATCTTCAGCTCAACGGGGATCACTTCTTTGCGTTGGGAGATGGTGCGCAGTTTTGTCGGGCCGGCCTCGCCGCGCAAGGCCGCACGGCTCAGTTCTTCGCGCACGCGGGCCTGGTCATCGGGGTGAAAGAACTCCCAGATCCGTCGAGGCGATCCAAAGACTTCCACAGCGCGATCATTGCTCTCGAGCACCTGTCCGTCGGCGTCAATAATGTGCGTGAGATTTAAAGAACGCCTAAATAACTGGTGCTCGGCGAATCGCGCCCTCCTGGGCGTTGCAGGATGTTTCAGCCGACGCCAGAACTCGAGGCTGCCACCGGCAGCTAGATAGCATAACCCGGCCAAGGGCAGCAGGGTGCCCTGATCCTTGGGGAGAAACGGAGCAGAGAAGAGCAAGCTTGCTACTCCGCTGATCAGGCCACCGACGATGCCAAAGAACCAACTGCTCAGCAGCACAGGCACGCCAAGCAACGCCAGCACCTCAATCCCCCGATAGTCACCGAGCCCCAGCAAGAAGAAGACGGTCGCCGTATACAATACGAGAACGACCGCTACGCGTTTGAGCCCACTCATGGTCTGTTGTGGGGATCGGTGCCCCGCACCCAAGCGCCTTCTCGCGCAAGCAAAGCACTTCAGGCTGGTTTTGAGTCTACTTCCCACGGGGCGGTGGCGAAAGGACATCTGTCCCCTTCCCGGGCGAAGGTTGACCCGTCAAATAATCAAATTGTCGCTCAGCCGGAAGGGGAACGGCTCGGCCATGGCTTCCAAAGATTTCTGGTCGAGCACGGTGACTTTGCGGTCGTCCACGGCGATCACCCCGCGCTCTTCGAGCTCCCCGAGGGTGCGGATCGCCGTCTTGGAGCTGACGCCAGCCATCTCGGCCAATTCCGTGCGCGACAGTTCAATACCGCTTTCGCCCAGTTTCAAAATAATGCGTGCGAGCCGCTCTTTGCTGCCGTTGTAGCTGCGCTCCGCTAATTTACACTGAAATGCTTTCAGTTCTTCGCTGAGCTTTTCAAACAGCCGGAAGGTCACCGGCGGATGGCGCGTCAGAAAGTCAAAGAAATCGCCGCGCTCGATGAAGCCCACTAACGCTTTGTTGAGCGTCTTGGCGTATGCGATGTGCACGCCCTTGTCAAACAGCGTCGTTTCCCCCACGATCTCGCCGGAGCCGACCAATTTCAGAATCTGTTTCTTGCCGCCCAGTGTCCGTTTGACGAGCTTCACTTGCCCCTCAAAGACCAGATAGAAGCCGAACGCCGGCGCGCCTTCTTGAAAGATGATCTCTCCTCGACCGTACTTGATCTTACGGATCTTGCTTTCAAGCTCGCTGAGGTCCTTGGGGCTCAAATCTGAGAACACCTTGAAATCTTTCAGTTCAACCATCCCTCTCACCACCCTATATTATGCACTGGAGACACACAAACTCTCTCGGTCCTCCTCGGACCCCTTCCCGCTTCATTATAAGCGAGTCGCCCGCGGTCCGTCAATTCCCCTTCGTAAGGAGTGCTCACCGGAGCGCTCCCACAGGTGCTTCTTCCTTGGCGACGGCCAAGACAATGCTCGTATTGGTCCGCTCGATGGCCGGATGCCCTAGCAGCTTCTTAATCTCTTTGTTCATGCTCTCTTGATCACGGAATTTCCCGATCACTAAGAGATCGAACTCACCGGTGATCTCATATACATGCGTGAGGTGCTCGTCGCCCTTTTGCAGTTCAGCGACGATGTGGGGTATCTGATTGCCGCGCGCCTTGATGAGCGTCACCGTCGTAAGGGGGTAACCCAATTTCGCGTAGTCCACTAAAGCTTTATAGCCCCGAATGACCCCCTGCAGTTCCAGCTCCCGCAGACGATGGCCCACTGTGGACGTCGAGACGCGGAGCTGCCGGGCGAGCTGGCGCAAGCTCACTCGCCCGTCCTTTTGCAAGTACTCCACAATCCGCCGGTCTAAATCCTTGTGCATAGAGAACTACTGCTGCCTCCCCTGAAGGGAACGGACTCCATTACCCGACGAAAGAGATTCTACCATGTTCAGGCTCCCCCATGCAAACAAGAAGGCCGGCACCTTGACGCTCCCGGAAACACTTGTTATGATCTGTACGAGATTATGAACGAGAAAGTCACTATTCCCGGCCTGCGCGCGCTCAAAGAGTCCGGCGAGAAGATCGCCATGCTCACGGCCTACGATTGGCCCACGGCCGTGCTCTTGGAGCGCGCGGGGATTGACGTGCTGCTCGTAGGGGATTCGGTCGGGAACAACATTCTGGGCTATGCTGACACCATTCCCGTCACGATGGACGAGATGATCCATCACACCCGAGCGGTCCGGCGCGGGGTGAAGCGCGCCCTGCTCGTGGGAGATATGCCCTTTCTTTCATACCAAATATCGGGAGAACAGGCCCTGACAAACGCGGGGCGCTTTCTCAAAGAGGGCGGCGCCGAAGCCGTGAAGCTCGAGGGCGGCGCCGAGATGGCCGACATTATTAATAGCTTAGTCCGTCGTGGCATCCCCGTCATGGGGCACATTGGGCTGACGCCCCAGCGGGCTGCCCAATTAGGGGGCTTCAAAGTCCAAGGGCGCGATGAGGAGACGGCGCGCAAGCTCTGGCACGACGCAAAAATCTTAGAAGAAGCCGGTGTCTTTTCGCTGGTGCTCGAATCGGTTCCCTGGGCTTTAGCGAAGCTTATCACCGAGCGCGTGAAGATGCCGACGATTGGGATTGGTGCCGGACCCTATTGCGATGGCCAAGTGCTCGTCGTCACAGACGTGATCGGACTCTCGTTAGGCCTCTCGCCCAAATTCTCTAAACGCTATATCCAGCTGGCAGAGCAGATCGAAAGCGCTGCCAAAGAATATTTGAACGACGTCAAATCCGGGAAATTCCCCACGGTCGAAACGCACAGCTTCAAAATGGATGAAGAGATTCTGAAAAAGCTCACGTAGGGGCAGACCCCCGTGTCTGCCCAGGCGAACACGGGGGTTCGCCCCTCAAAGTACCGAACCATGAACGTCTGTATTGTCGGCACAGGAGCCTTGGGGAGTCTCTTTGGGGGTCTGTTAGCGCGTGCGGGCGCGCACGTGCACGTGTATAACCCTTCGAACGTGGAGCATATCCGGGCCATTCAGAGCGAAGGACTGCTTCTTGAGCGCGAGAATGCTCCCATACGAGTCGCTGTCCACGCGACGACGACCCCCGACCCCCTTGCAGAAGCCCAGCTCGTAGGAATTTTTGTGAAGGCCCACCAGACAGCGCAGGCTATGGAACAGATCGCTCCCAGAGTACGTTCACAGACTTGGGTGCTGAGCTTACAGAACGGGATCGGCATGGAGGAAGAGATTCTGAGATTTGTTCCCCAAGAGAGATTTCTGCGCGGGGTCACGGCGCAAGGGGCGACGCTGCTGGGGCCCGGACGGGTGCGCTGGGCCGGAGTCGGCCCAACGAGATTGGGGCGTTGGCGGGGCCCGCTCGTGCCGGAAATAGAGCAGATTATCGCGCTCTTCCGTTGTGCTGAGATAGAAACAGAATACTCCGAAGAGATCGAGCGTCTTCTCTGGGAGAAACTCATCATTAACTGTGCTATTAATCCGTTGACGGCGCTCTTGGATCGGCCTAACGGGGCTATCGTGCAAGACACAGAGCTTCGGGAGATCTCCGGAGCCGTTGCGCGCGAAGCGCTGCGCGTGGCCCGGACGCACGGAGTTGTGCTGAGTGAGGCCGAAGCCGTCGCACGGGTCGAGACGGTCGCACGCAAGACGGCGCAGAATATTTCCAGTATGCTGCAAGATGTGCGCCGTGGACGCCCGACGGAGATCGAGTATATTAACGGGACAGTCGTGCGCGAGGGGCGGCGCGTGGGAGTTGCGACGCCGTTGAATCTGTTGCTGATGAGGTTGGTCGCGGAGGGCCGGATGCTCAAGCATCCGGCTGAGCAGATGAAAGCCCAATAAATTGGGCTTGGAGCACACTTCAGTGTGCTTTCATCTGCTGAGACGGTGAATTCATTCACCGTCCATACGAGAAGGAAAGTGTATGCCTTTTTGGCGCTTATACTATCACGTAGTGTGGGGAACATATCAACGTGAGCCACTGCTCGTCGGCGAAATCGAGCGCCAGGTCTATGGCGCACTGTTAGGCAAAGCCGCCAAGGCTCGACTCTTGCTATCTATGAACAAATGATCGAAAACGACCTACAAACAAAGAAAGGAAAGCTGTGAAAGCCACCAAAGAAACAAAGAGCGCCACGCAGATAACCGTGCGCGTGGACATCCCTGCAGAAACGGTAGCCCGAAAATTGGACGAGCTCTTTCGCCGAGCCGGCCAGCAGATCCAGCTTCCCGGGTTTCGCCGAGGCCGCATCCCGCGTGCTGTATTGGAAGCCCGCTTTGGAAGAGATTTTCTCGACGAAGACGCCCAAACCGAGCTCATGCAAGAATACCTGCCTCAGGCGCTTCAGCAATTGCAGGTGCGCCCGATCAGCCCGCCGCAGACCAAGCTTCTCCAGTTTGCTCCTCACAAAGAGTTTTCATTTGAAGCCGAAGTCGAAATCCTGCCCGCAATCCATGTGCAAAACTACACAGGAATTGAAGTTGAAGACATCCCCATCGCAGCCGTTCAAGAGTCCGACGTCGAAGCCGTGCTGGAGCGCCTGCGCCTCGATCACGCGACGCTCATCCCAAAGGCCGGCGCGAAGGGCTCTGTCGTCGAAGCGGGAGACATCGTCGAAGTGAAAATCTCTGGCGAAGACGGATTGCGCGAGTGGCAGGCCTCACAAGGCGAGCTGACAGAGAAACTCATCGGGCACCAAGTCGGTGATAACGTCACCCTGACGACCGACGACAACCAGCGCATAGACCTTCGCATTGAGAGCGTCAAGATATTGGAAAAACCCGACGTTGCAGAACTCGCGCAGACCCTCGGCCACGAGAGCGCACAGACCCTGCGCACGAAGATTCACCAAGAACTAGCAGAGAGCCGCGCCCGACGCCGCGAACGCGAGCTGAAACTCAAAATTTTAGATAAGATCATCGCCCAGACTGTGGTGGAGCCCCCGGCGCGGTTTGTAGAAAATCTCGTTGCGCAAGAGCTAGAGCTTTTGCAAAAGCAGGGGCTGCCAGAGCCCACGGCCGAGGACGTTAAACAGCTCAAAGCGACTATTGCGCAGCGGGTGCGGCGTGAACTGGTGTTAGAAGCCATCAAGAAAAAAGAGGGCTTCGCGTTGAGCGAGACAGACTTTGAAAAACTGCTCGAAGAAGAAGCGAAAAAACGCGAGATGAAGCCCATTAAACTCCGTGCGCTGCTGGAGCGCGAGGGGCAGTTGGCGAGCTATCGCTCCGAGCGCGAGGACGAACGCGTCTTGCAATTTCTCTATGAACGAGCGAAAATTGTGAAGCAGACCTAACCCCCCAACCCCCTTCCCTATTTAGGGGAGGGGCAGGGGGAGAGGTGATCGAGTGAGGTGACATCGTATGGAACCGAAGATGCAAGTGCCCTTCGTGATTGACCGCACCGGCCAGTATGAGCGCGTCTATGACATCTACTCCCGGTTGCTGGAAGATCGTATTGTCTTTTTGCAGGGCGTCATTAACGATTACGTGGCCAATCTCATTGTGGCGCAAATGCTCTTTCTCGATTCGAAAGACTCAGAGAAAGACATCAATCTCTACATCAACTCGCCCGGCGGCAGCACGACGGCAGGGTTAGCGATCTATGACACGATGCAGTACGTGCGCAGCGACGTGCGCACGATCTGTATTGGTTCGGCATTTTCGATGGGGGCGCTCTTGCTCGCCGCGGGGACCAAGGGCAAGCGGCTCTCCCTGCCCAACGCGCGCGTTATGATCCACCAGCCCTGGGGCGGCGTCCAAGGCCAAGCCGCGGATATCAAAATCCACGCCGAAGAAATACTCAAAACCCGTGATCAACTCAATCGCATTCTTGCGGTCCACACCGACCAGCCTTTGGAGCGCGTCGAACGTGACACGGATCGAGACTTCTTCATGAGCCCCGAAGACGCGAAGAATTATCGGTTGATTGACGAAGTGATCAAGACGCGCAAGGGCGCGAAGTTTTGAATCACGGAAGGAAAGCCGTTTCCGTGTAATCCGTGACTTTTTCGGTGCCTTCCGTGATTCTACGGACACGTCGGCGGAATGATGGGCAGTGCAAACCGCGTCGAGACCCCCAGCACACCCTCAGACTTTCCGTCGTTATTCAGATCGAGCGAGAGCATCATGATCCAGGGGCCGCGCCTGTCTCCTGAAGAGAGAAAGAGAATTGTGCCGGACTGTGCGCCTCCTACGGGCTGGCCGTTGATGAATAGCTGAAAGTCCGCGATGGCGTGCACGCGGATCTCGACGAACGGCGCGGGGCCGCCACAGAAGACTCGCGCTGTCGCTGTGACCAGCCTGGGCTGCCCTGTGATCATGTAGACCGGGTCTACACCGGCCTCAAATCTTCCGTTCTCGTCGGCGTCTACGAGATACTGCGCTGAGAAGAAGTCGGTCTTGTTGGGGAGATTATAGAGTTCGAGCTGCCATTGGCCGAGGGCGGCTTGCAGATCAGAAGCCGTTACGTCGCCTTGAGCCGAAAGAATTCTGACGATCTTATGGGTCGAGACGCTCTGGGCCTGAACGCTCAGAAAGACTGCCACCACGCCGACCAACAGAACGCACAGTGTGCGCCGCATGGCTGTTCCTCCTTTGGTGTCTGGTGCTCCGCAATTCTAATGATATTCGATCTTGAAGTCGTCGTAGAATTTGAGCACATAGACGGGGTTGCCCGTGCGTTGGTCAGTGCCTCGTTGGGTGAGCACCCCGCGGAAGGTCATGACCTTCCCTGCTAACAAGCAGGCTTCGGTGCCACCCCCTCTCATATAGATCCGAAGGTAGACCGGCCTGTTGAAGTCAATGCGCTGGGCGACCCCCTGGGGGATGACGAACTCGGCTACAAATTTGGAGTTCACCCTCATCTCGAACATGCCGATGGCCGTATTCTCTTGGAAGCCCAGGGCGGCGAAGGTCGCCCCCTGGCAGGCCACATCAATGTCCTCGATGCGGATATTCACCCCTGGTATGACCTTGGGACAGCCCGTCAGAATCAAGAGTGAAGCCGGTATCAAAAACAGAACGCTTTTTTTCGCTAACCAATTCATCAAACCTCCAGTGAAGCTCAAGGCTTGCTCAATTGATTATACTTATGTCTGAAGGCGTTTTCAAATCTCTGGCGTACAAGAAAATCGCAGGCCCCGAGCGTACTAGGTCCGAGGCCTGTCAGAAAAGCCTACTGGTGCCGTCAATCGTTCCGTCCCTATTTGAAGCTCAAGAGAGTGCAGATAAACTGGGATCAGACTGCCATCGCCCACTTGCACGTGCACGAGGCGTCCACTGCGGTAATCGAAGCCGATACCCTCGGCAATTCCCGCGTGGAGCACTGTGTAGGCCGCGCCCGAATCTACGTACACTTCTAGAGGATACCATCGTTCGGCGATCTTGACGCCGAGGGGAATCAATGGAGCTGGCTGCCCTCTCAGATGTTTATAGCGGAAGACGATTGGCATAGGCTAAGATGGACTGGAAGTCTTCGACGCGCGGAACACGGAAGACCAACGGCATAGGCTCCTGCCCTTGAACCAAGCGATAGACCTCGGCTTCTGAATCACCGATGGCCACAATGGTCCCTTGCTGGATCGCTATGACTCGTCCGGCATAGCGGTCAACCAACTCGTCCAGATGGTTCGTGAGCCATTCGTCATCGGCCAGCAGTTGATTGGCTTCCATAGCAAGCTATCATAATAGACGGCTGCGTGAAAAGCAAGTCCGAAAATCACAGGCCCCGAGCTGCCCGGGGCTTGTTTTTCCGTGATTCAAAAAACAACCGGCCCTGGGCGTATCACCCAGGGCCGGAACAACTCCGTCCGAAAGTTGCGCCTCAGCTCCTTAGAACGTGAAGCCGACGCTGAAGAGCTGCGCTGCGAGGGCGTTCGTCGTCAGGAGCGTGGCGCTCTTGAGCGTGACGTTGCCCACCTTCCAGGCCAAGTCAATGGTCGCGCCATGGAAGCCGGTGAAGACGCCCGTCAGGCGCAGGCCGATGTCAATGGACATGTCTCCCACGGTCGTGGAGAGGATGATGTCGTGGAAGAAGAGGTGGCCGGTGCAGACTAACTCTTCGTTGCAGAACTGCAGGTCACCGGTGACCTTCATGCCCGGCGGATCGAACGTGTAGATCAACCGGCTCCAGTAGAGGTTGAAGGCGCCGGTGATGTCCGGCCAGATGTAGCCGACGACCAGCACCGAGATGTCCCCGACCCGCAGTCGCGTCACGAAGACATCGGAGAGGATCGTGAGAGCCGTGGTTCCCGGCAGGACACCAATGTTGATGGTGTTGTCCACCTGGAGGCGGAAGGGAGCCAGCACGAAGCTCTGGGTCAGCTCCATGAAGTTGAGGCCGATCGGCGCATCAGCAAACTGGAACTCCAAGCGTGCGCCGAAGGTGACCCCGGCGATCTTGAGATTCCGGATGAAGAGCTTCTCCTCGTAGAAGACGAACGCGTCTTCGACCATGCCGCCGCGCACGATCTGTAAGGGCTTACACTCGGCGAAGCACTCCAGGCCCTGGCGGGCGCCGATCCACGATTCGCCGCGGATGATGATGCCGCTGACCGTTTGTCCTTCAACGCTGGCCACGATGCCCATGCGCCAGTTCGGAGTAGTCGCCGAGCCGAGGTTGGCGAACAGGCCGCGCAGCCCGATGGTCAGCCCAGCGATCGAGAGCGACAGCTCGGCGATCTTCTTGCGGAAGGTCAGGACCTGGCCGAGGGGATCGGTCGGTTGCGCTTCCATGATCCCGGCCAGGATCAAGTTCCGCAGCGCCGGGTGCATGTACTGGATGGTCGTGAGATAGAGATCGGCACCCTCGATCAAGAGATAGAGGTAGTGCTCCGCTGCATAGTCACCCTCGATGTCACAGTCCGGTAAACCGGTGTTCAACGGCACTGTGTCGTCATCCACGATGGCCGGATCGGCCAGATTCACACAGTAGGCCGGCAGACCCAGAGAGTCGCGCACCAACTGGATCTCGATGATGTTGGGCGCGAAGATGAACTGCGAGCGGGCCACCAGCGCGCCGATCGTGCCGGTGAAGACGAAGGCTTGATACTCCAGCCCGCGGAAGGTAAAGACCGACTGGCTGGTGATGTCAACGCCGCTGACGGAGAGCGTCAGGATCAGGTCTAGCTCCAGCTTCACCAAGATCTTGTCGATCTTTGTGCCTTCGGGGGCATAGGTGGTTGGATCCGGGTAAAAGACGATATCAAGAACTGCGGAACCGCTGACCGGCGCAGCGTGGGTTGGAAGGCTCCACCCGACTGCGGCCACAGCCAGTGCCGCGCAGATTGTCATGAGTCTTCTAAACATTGACAGAACCTCCTTTTTCTCGGTTTTTCTCACGTGCGCACCTTAGAACTTGACTTCGATGCTGAACTGTTGGGCCGCCAGCTCCAGCTGCGTGCCGTCGAAGATATCGCCTGGGACACCGTTCCAGCTGTTCCTATCCGCCTCTAAGTTGGCGAAGATAGTGTAGCTGGAGATGGTCACCGGCCCGATCGCCCACGTAGCCTTCGCGGAGAACATATACAGATCCTTCAGCAAGCTGCCATACGTAGCCGCGAACAAGTAGACCGTCATGTCGCCGACCTCGAAGAGAAGGTCGTAGTTCACTTCGAGGAACGGGTTCGGCGTGCCATAGGTGAGGAAGTTGGGGATGTTGCAAGCACCGGGGACGCCACCAAACCCATCCGGATCGCAGGTGACCAAGGCGATCGAGGCCTTGGCACCCGGCGCGTCGAACTCCGCGTAGATCAGGCTGAGCAGGGTCTCCATCGCGCCGATGGCGTTGGGGCGGAAGTCCCAGATGATCTGGCCCGAGGCCTCGCCGAAGGAGACCGCAATGATGAGCTGGTCTCGCAGGAAGCGCTCGAAGCCACGATCGAAGCGCGCGATGTTGATGATGCTGATGCCGAGCGGGGTGACGCGCGCACTGGACTGGATGGCCACGAAGGTCGGCTGTCGCGTGTCAGCAGCAGCGCCGCGGAGCTGGAACTCCATGACTATCGCGTGCCGGGTGCCGGCCAGCGCCAGCCCGGTGATGTAGAGCTTCTCCTCTTCGGGCTGGAAGTCGGGGACGACGATGCCGCCGGTGGCCGGATAGGGCACGAAGATAAAGGCGTTCTGCACGCCCAGGCGCTGATTGGGCTTGCACTCGCCGAAGCACTCGAAGCCCTGTCGCGCGCCGATCCAGGTCTCGCTGCGCACTTTGATGCCGCTGACGGTCGTGCCCTCCAGGACGAGCACCGTGCCGACGGTGAAGCTCGGCGTGGCGACCGTGCCGAAGTTGGCGAACAGCGCGCGCAACCCCAGCGTCAGCCCGGCGATGGAGAGCGTCACGTCCACGGTCTTCTTGCGGAAGGTGAGCGGCTGATCGAGCAGCGAGGGCAACGGCGGCACCAACGGATTGACGGCATCGAAGAAGTTGGCCATCATGAGGTTTCCAATGGGACCAACCTGTTCACTGTAGCCCACGAAGAACAATAAAGCCCACGGTATGTAGCCATAGACCGGGTCAAGGATGCCCGCGCTGGAGCCAAAAGCACAGCCGGCGGGGAAGACGACCGCGTAGTCGAACGGCGCAGAGTTTCTGAGACAATAGAAGCGGGTGCCAGCGCCGGAGCGGACCTCCTCGAACTCCATGATGTTGGGCGCGAAGACCAAGGCGTTCTCGAAGGTCATGGCACCCACGGTCGCCTTGACGAAGAAGATCTGCGTCTCGACGCCCTTAAACGTGAACGCCGTGGTGCTGGTCAGCTCTAAGCCGCTGATCGACATCGTCAGGACGAGATCGGCCTCGAACTTGACAAAGATCCGATCGATCTTGTCAATCGGGTCTTGATCGGGGCAGATGATATTTCCAGCAAGATCAATCGTACAATCCGTCTGTGGATAGAACGTGATGTCCACAGTGAAGCTCCCAGTGATCGGAGCTGCAGATGCCGTCCAGGAGAGTGCTCCAGCTACAAGAGCCAGCGCACAGGCCAGAACTGTGATTCTTCTAAACATTGACTAAACCTCCTTTTTCTGGTTTTACAAGCCGTCCAGCCATTAGAACTTGGTGCTCAGGCTGATGCCCGCACCACCAAGCACATCGGTCAACAGAACGGTCGAGACCACCACGGTCACCGGGCCGGCGCTGAAGGACATGTCAACGTCCAACTCGGCGAAGTTACCTAAGATGCCGCCGTCGAAGGTCACCAACGCGGCGATGCTCATCGGGCCGACCGTGCCGGTGAAGCTCAGGTAGTGCGCGATCACGGGCGGTATTGCTGGGCCACCACCCAACGCCGGTGAGCAGTAGACCGGATTGGTGCAGAAGACGATGTCGCTGGTCACCTGCAAGCCCGGCGGATCGAACGTCGTCACGAACTCGGCCAGACCCGGGGTGAACGACCATTGCCCGTTGTTGCGCCAGACGAGATACGCCGCAACGGACATATCGCCGGCCTTGAGCTGCACGACCGTGTTGTTGGAGATCAGGTCCAGGTTGCCGTTCCAGTTCCAGGTCGTCTGGACGTTGAGCCTCCAGGGCGCGACCACAAACGTCTGGGTCAGCGACATGAAGCAAAGCGGGCTGACGATGGTCATAACATCGCCAGCAGTATCGTACGGGAAGAACCAGCCGTCGTCGTCATCGTCCACCTGGTCGATGGGGCACTGGCTCAGATCGAAGTGGAACTCGGCGCGGAAGTCATGGCGCACGCCGGCGATCACGACGTTATTCAGGAAGACCTTCTCCTCTTCCCAGTTGGTGAAGCCGCCGCCGGTGACCATCTGGTTGAAGAAGCGCTCCAGCGGCTTGCACTCGCCGAAGCACTCCAAGCCCTGCTTGGCACCGAGCCAGAGTTCTCCACGCACGCCGATGCCGCTGACGGTCTTGCCCTCCATCGCCAGGACCAACCCACTCTGCAGGTTCATGGCAGTCGTATTCGGAGTGGTGTTGAGGTTGGCGAAGAGCGCCTTGACGTTCAAGACCAACCCGGCGATGTTCAAGCTGAGATCGGCGATCTTCTTGCGGAACTGAACTTGGTTGTTCAGCGCGTTCGTCGGGTCCAGCCAGCGGGCCAGAACCAGGTTCTGGACGAGCGGGTGAATATCGCCGCCGAAGATCTCGTAGAACTCTATATTGCCGAAGATGGGATCAGCAATGGAGCCGCTTACCACGCCAGCGGGGATGTTGCACGTAGCTGGAGCGACATTCAGCCCGGCGGGGAGCGAGGCCGCAAGGCACCAGCGCTTCCGACCATACTGATCGCGCGTCTCTTCGAACTCGAAGAAGGTCGGCGAGAAGATGATCGTGTCCCTAATGGTCAAGGCACCGACCGTGGCGCTGATCACGAACGATTGAAACTCAACGCCCAAGAAGGTGAAGACCGTGGTGCTGGTGATATCCAAGCCGCTGATCGAGAGCGTCAGGATCAGATCAGCTTCGAACTTCATGTCAATGAGGTCGACCTTGGTGACGACAGGACCCTGCGGGAAAAAGACGATGTCGACGCCAAAGCTCCCGCTGATCGGGGCAGCGTTCGCTCCCCAGGAAAGAGCGCCCACAACGGCGAGCGCACAGGTCAGAACGAGTAATCTTCTAAACATGTACAGAAACCTCCTTTTTTACTCGGTTTTGTGACGCACGAAACGAAATGCGGCCTTACGCCGTTGGTGTTCGATGTTCCCCCAGCTTGACGACCACCTCCTTTTTAGTTTTTTGTCTTTCAAACCCGGCTCGCTCTTCAAGCCGGGGCCGGCACGCTTACGTGACTATCGCCCAGATCACCGCAACAACCCCCGCCAGCGCCGCGAACGAGGCCACTAACAGACTGGTCTGCGCTTGCTGCCGGAGCCGCTCCATTTCTTCCGGGATGACGCCCGCGGAAGAAGCCGCACGCGCCTGCTGCAACTCGGATCGCAACGCCTGCACCTGAGTCTGCAAGTTGACGATCTGTGCTTCGCTCTGGCTCAATTGCGTCTTCAGCGCGGCCACTTCAGCCACGCTCTCTGCATTATTATTCACCGGACGGTTCTTCAGGATCACCATCTCTTGTTCGAGCTTGTCCAATGCTTGGACGCGCTCCGAAACCTTGAAGATCAAGTCCTGCAAGATCTTCAGATCACCCGGCTGGAGCTTCTCGGGATCGTTCTGTACGTATCTCAACGTCCGCGCAATGAGCACGGCGGCATCGTACCGATTGAGCGCTTTGCCACCTTGAAATTCTCCGTTGGGCAACCCCGTAATAATGCCGCGTTCCACTAAAAACTTCAGGTCGCTCGCGGCGTAATGATCCGACGGCACGTCCACAAAGAGCGAGCCGCGTTGGGCGGTGGGCTTTGGCTGCGCCGCTGCGGGCTGTTTCGGCTGACCGTCGGCGTACGCCAAGACGCCCAAACTCAACACCATCAGCCCGATCATCAAGACTTTGAGACTTCTCACGACCATATTCTACCTCCCCGAGTTCGTTTGCCCAACCTCCTCGGGTCGCGCGTTCTTTTGGGCCTGCCTCAGCAGCGTATTATATATTACGCTCCATGAGGTTGTCAAGTCCGTATGTCCGCTGAGAAGTAGGACGGGCGTCGCTGCGGTTCTACCTCCTTGTACGCTATGACATTCCGTTGGAAGCGCCAAGGTCTTTGTCTTCGTCATATTTTTTGAGCGCCCCCTGCTGTTTCTTTTTGTTTTTGCTGGCAACATTATAACTCCATCGTTGCCGGTTGTCAAGAGGGCGCGGTCGCTGCGCCAAGAGATCGTTACCAGGGGGAACTCTGGACATGGCTCAAGAAAGCGGGCATCCTCTCATGGGCCAAACTCTGGAAGAGCGCCCAGAAAGGATGCACGCTATGGAACTATCGTACCAGGAAGTGTACCGGATGAACAAGAGCGAAGCAAGACGCCACCTCGTGCAGACCTACCAGCAGACCG
>JBBIUX010000012.1:0-43664 GCA_037440025.1 Candidatus Fraserbacteria bacterium
GGACTCGGCCCAGGCCACGATCAGAGGCTCGACCATCGAGGGCAACGGAACCAAGGAATATTGCAAAAAGAAAGAATATATCTGCAATGGCATCGAGGTAAGGGCGAAGTCTCAGGTGAAGATCATTGACTCTAAGATTCTCAAGAACGCCGACTGGGGCGTGGGGGCTTCTCTGAAGCAGTGCGGATATTGGGATGACGACTTCACCGGCACGGTGACCTTCGAGGATATGGAGCTGGAGAAGATCAGTGGCAACAGCACGACGAACAACCAGGCCGGCATGGGCAACCCTGGGAATCACCCGTGGAACCGCCCGGATGTGCCCGACGGGCAAGTGTGTTTGCCGTGATGACTTGCTGAGAGTGCTGCGGAAAGTTTATACTATCACGTCGTGAGACGGAATCGCAAAAGGAGAAGCGCAATGGGCAAGATAGCGACAGCTAAAACAGTGCTTCACCCCACGAATGAGTTCTTAGAACGCTCGCTCGATGAGCTAGCAGAAGAGTGTGCTCACGTGCTGGGGCTGCTCGTGCGTCTGCGGGGCCTCCCAGACGGGGAAGAGCGCGATACGCTCGAAGGCAAGCTCTATGCCAGCCTGAGCCATCTCCATCGAGAGAGCCAAGCAATCCTGCGCGAGTGGGATCGCTTGATAGAGACTATGCCAGAGGACTGACTATGCCCAAGCGCGTCATCACAACCGAAAGAGCCCCAGCAGCCATCGGCCCGTACTCCCAAGCGATCGTCGCCAACGGCTTCGTCTTTGTGTCGGGACAGATCCCGCTCGACCCCAAGACCGGTCAGCTCGTCACCGGAGATATTCAAGCCCAAGCTCGACAAGCTTTAGAAAATCTCAAAGCGATCTTAGAAGCCGCAGGCAGCTCGATGGACAAGCTCGTCAAAGTCACCGTCTTCGCCAGAGACTTACAAGACTTTCAAGCGATCAATCAAATCTATTCAGAATACTTCAAAGAGAACCCTCCAGCTCGATCGTTTATCGAAGTCCCGAGACTCCCTCGAGACGCCGCGATCGAGATAGAGGGGATCGCGCTGCTGGACGATCAATGACCTAACCCTATCCCCTTCCCTAAAGGGAAGGGGCTTCCCTCTCACTTTAGGAGAGGGGCTTGGGGAGAGGTCCTAAAAGACTCCGAATGCTTTCAGCGCCGCGAGCGCGCCGACAGCGACACCCAACGCGCCGATCATCATATTTGTTTGCATCTGGCTTTCGGCAGCCGCTAAGCGCTTCTTCAGCGCAGCCGACTCTTCTTGCATCTTCTGAACCTGCGCCGCTTGCTCTTCAAGTTGCGCCTGCAAAACTGAGAGGCCCTCTTCGGTCCTGAGCACTTTGTTGGTCAACCCGGAGACGACGTCCCCTAACGCTTTCATACGGTCGCGCAGTTCCTTGATGATTTCGACAGCCTGCGGGTCTACAGGCATCTTAATCTGCTTTTCCAAGGTGCTGACGCGCTCTTGGAGTGACATCACTTGGTCGTTTAAGCTCAACAATTGTCGGACACGATCCTCCATGCCCTTCAGGCGTACATTGAGCTGATCAATCATGCCCTCGCTCTGAAAGATCCGTGACGAGAGCAGATCAAATTTCTCTTTTGTTCCCTGAGCCAGCCCAGCAATGCTCGTCTCGAGATTGGCGATCTTGGGTTGGATCTCGCCAGAGAGCTTCTTCTCCAGGTTCTGTAAGTCCCGCAGCACGCTCTCAACCTGCTTGAGTTCAAATGAGACTTCTTTAACGATATCCCCCAAGCCCTCGGCCTTCTGTACTTGGAACGAGAGGTCTTTGAGCATCTGCTCCATGCGCTTAAAGCCCTGTTCGAGCTTAAAGACCTTCTCAGCCAATTCATCTTTATCTGTCTGTGCCCACACGGGCAACGCCAACGCTACAGTCACGACCAGCAGCACGATACTAAGACGCTTCATCGTCGGTTCGTCCTCCTTCAACGGTGTAATGTCGGAGCGGGTCAGAACCGCGCTCGTGTGCCTTTGAGTCTAAGGGTAGCCTAAGTCACACCCAAGGAGCGGTGTCAAAGGGACTCAGGACGTTGGGCACCGCTTGAAGGGCAAGCCGGAACATGCACGTGCCCCTCTGGCTTGCACCCCCCTCCCCTCTCTCTGCTATAATGCGATCACGAGAGGGGGCAACCATGCGAAGGATGAGGAGCACGCACAGTCTCTCAGAACTGATCGAAGCTTTCATTGAATCTCTTGATGTCCATCCTGCCTCGATTCGCACCTATCGTGAGGGGTTAAAGAATTTTGTGAACTGGCGCAACGGCAAACCGCCCGAAGCCCCGGTGACGCAGAGCGAGATCAAACTCTACAAAGAATGGTTGCGCCAGTGTCGTGCGGCCAATACCGTCGCTACGTATTTAGTCGCGCTCAGAAGGTTCTTTCAGTACTGTGTGGCTGAGGGTTCTTATCCCGAAAACCCCGTGGAGCACGTCAAGGGAATACGACGGCCGCGCGGGCATCTGCGACAAGACATCTCCCGCGAGGGCCTGCGCGCGCTCTTTAGCTCGGTGGATCGCCATACTCTCATGGGCAAGCGCGATTTTGCTATTATGAACCTGATGGCCCGCAATGGTCTGCGAGTGATCGAGATCACGCGTGCGAATATCGCGGACTTGGAAAACCGACGAGGTCGCCAGATTCTCAGAATATGGGGCAAGGGCCGGGATGAACGCGACGAGTTCGTCGTGCTGACGGAACCGACCGTGCAAGCACTAGAAGACTGGTTGGCGATGCGCAACGAGGTTAAGCCCAGTGATGCGCTCTTTGTCGGCGTGCGCGCACGCAACAAAGGCAGACGTCTCACGACCCGCCAGATCAACCGTATTATAAATAGGTATTTGGTTAAGGCAGGTCTCAAGACCGAGAAGATCTCGCCCCACAGTTTACGGCATAGTTTTGTCACATTGGCCATTCAAAGCGGCGCTTCTATTATTGAAGCGCAGATCGCCGCGAGACATCGCTCTATCGAAACGACACGGGTCTACTTCCACGAGCACGATAGATTGGAGTCGCCGACGGAAGATAAGATTCTGATCTAAGTCCGTTAATTTACCTTAACGGACATAAAACAGAAGCTTCCATCTTACGAAAATACGCTTGCCATGGCCTTTTTATGGCAATGGCCCAATAAAATGATCTCTATTGCCCTCACGGTCTGCTGGTCTTTCTTCTTTATAGTATAGTATCACGGTTGCCAGCTAAGACCGCTTTACGAGGTTTTCCGACAAAAGCCCCTATCTGTAATAAAAATCACACACGCGGCGTGACGGATGCCACCGTCTTAGTTCCCCCTCAGGGGGAATGGATGTCTATGGGCCGTGTAATCGCCGTCACTGTCTTGCTTAAGGGGGAGACGTACAATCAAGCCAACGCTAAAGGGGGGATAGTTGAATGCGCAATAGCAAATGGTTTGGCAGGACGCTCATGCTCCTGCTCGTGGCGATGCTCTTGACCGTGGGGACAGCGCCGTTGGTGCCAGCCCAGGACGACTCCAAGAGCGTCAAGGATAAGGTGACTCAGCTCGAGAAACAGCTCAAAGAGCTGGAAGCCGTGGTCAAATCGCTCTCCATCGAGCTGCAAAAGCTCACCCAAGCCGGAACCGGCGAGATCGAAAACATCCGGCCGCGCCTCTTTGCCGTAGAGCAGCTGGCTAAAGATCTCTCGTTCGATCTCAAGAAAGTCGGTGGACGAATCAGCAATCTCGAAGGAACGGTGGAGCAGCTCGCCGAACTGCCACAACAGGTCACGGACCTGAAGTACAGCGTTGGTGAGATGGCTAGCCGCATGAAGGCCAACGAACTGGCGATCGGCCAGTTGCGCGACCACATAGAGAAACTGGCCGGTATGCAGGCACTCGTCATCAACTTGCAAGGGACCGTCGGCGTCCTCACCAACCGGATGGAGAGCACTGAGAAGGGGCTGGCGGCTCTCACCGATCAAGTTGGCAAGCTCCAGGCACTCGTACCGTTAGTGAAGGGCTTGCAAGACACGACAGCGAACCTGAGCGTCCGTGTGGGCCGCATCGAAGAGACGTTAGTAAAACACAGCCAACGGCTGGAGCAACTGTCGAACATGCCCGGTATCGTTGTGACGATCCAAGCATCTGTAGGCGAGCTGGCCAGCCGCACCAGCAGCCTCGAAGGGTACTTTGCTCGTCTGCAAGATATCGTCGCGGCCCTCCAAGAGATGGTCAGCAAGCTCTCTGGGCGGCTCGATGCCTTTGAAGCACGCGGTGAGGACATGACGCAGAAAATCAACCGCCTTGCTGATGCTGTAGCGAAGCTCTTGATCGACGTCGAGTCGGCTAAGATCAAGATGAACGAGCTGCAGGATCGCATCGCGAAGCTCGGTGTCCCGCCCACAGAGCCTCTGCCCGATGTCAAGGCCTTGGTCCAGCAAGCCGTGGCCGAAAAGACCAAGGACTTGCAGGCCCAGCTTGACCAGGCCAGGAGAGAAGCCAAAGAAGCCAAAGACGCCGTCGAAGGTGCTAACAGCTTGGCTCTGATCGCATTGGTTGCAGGCTTGGCAGGAGTTCTGATCGGTTTCTTGTTCTAACTATACAGACTTTTAGCTAGGATCACCCCTTTGGCGGCAAGCGAGAGTGCAAACTCTCGGGGGATCTTGGCAAGGCCGGGTCGAGCGGGAGCCTCTGCTCCCCTCGACTCTTTTTTGTTTTCAGTCGCCGCAGCCCTCTTCGTAGCCGCACCGGCAAATCTTATGGCACCCCACAACCAGAACAAACGCTTCCTTACAGATGGGGCAAACATCCGGATTCTCCGGAGGGCGAACCCTTACAAGACGCTGCGCTGCTTTCTTCCGGCTGCGACGCACGAGGCGCTTCTTCTTGGCCATCAAAACTATTATAGCACAGCTCGCCTCAACCGGATATTTTCTATATAATCAGCCCTGTTATGAATACTCACTTCATCCGTCTCGAACGACTGCGTGATAACTTACAACGCAAAAAGCTCAACGCCTTCTGTCTTGTGAATATCGAGGGCTCCGATCGCTCGAATCTTTTCTATCTCACGGGGTTTTCAGGCTCGTTCGGCGTACTCATCATCACCAAAGATCGCCAGCTCTTTCTGACAGATTCACGCTACATCACCCGGGCCCAAGAGACCGTCTCGGCCTATGAAGTCATCGAACTCAAAGGCCGAGTAACTACCGTTGCCACGAGAATCAACCGCTTACAACTGAACAGAATCGGGATTAACGGGCCGACGACCAGTGTGTGGCTCTTTCACCAGCTACGCGACCGACTGAAAAGGACAAAGCTCGTGCCCGTCACGGGGCTCATAGAGACGCTGCGCACAGTGAAAGACGATTCAGAAATAAAAGCCGTTGAACGTGCGGTTCGGCTCACCGATAAAACGTTTGAATTCATTTTGGGAAAGGTCAAGCCAGGAGTGACCGAGCGCGAGCTCGCCTGGGAGATCGAGAAATACGTGCGCACCCACGGCAGCGATGGTTTGGCGTTCGAGAGCATCGTCGCCACGGGGGCAACGACAGCCATGCCCCATTATGAGCCCGCCGAGAGAGAAGTTCAAAAGGGCGATTTTGTGCTCTTCGACATAGGAGCGAAAGTGGATCACTACTGCGCCGATCTCACCAGAACGGTCGTGGTCGGTCGCGCTACTGGCGAGCAAAAGAAGATCTATAAGATCGTTCTCGAAGCGCAACTCCGCGCTATCGAGCATCTTCGAGCGGGGCTGACGAGCAAGCAAGCCGATGCTCCCGCGCGGGAGACGATTGCTCACGCTGGGTATAAGAAGAACTTTGGGCATGGCACGGGGCACGGCGTGGGGCTGGATGTGCACGAGGGCCCAAGGCTATCGCCCTTGGGGAAGGACAAGCTTCAAGCAGGCAACGTCGTCACCGTCGAGCCGGGAGTCTATCTGCCGGGCTGGGGCGGGGTGCGCATCGAAGACGTCGCCGTTGTGGAAGAAAAGGGCTGCTGCGTGCTGACGGGCGCGCCGAAGAAAAAACTGATCGAAGTGTAGCCCTTCCCTTGGGACCTCGCTTCGGCTATAATTGAAAACCTAAAGAGGTGATCACCATGTTGAAAGAATTTCGCGTGGTACTCTCCAACAAGCCGGGCGAGCTGGCCAAGCTCACGACGCTTCTTGGTAAACGGGGTGTGAACATTCATACGATCGCCGGTCTCGCTTTCTCTGCGCCGCGGGCTACCGTCTGCTTCGTGGTCAAGGACGACCGCAAAGCTGCAACAGTGCTTCAAGAGGGCAAGTTTCAGTTCAAGACGAACCCGGTCTTCAACGTGCGCATGTCCGATAAGCCGGGAGCCCTGGCGCGCGTGGCCAAGAAGCTGGCCAAAAACCGGATCAACATTGAAGGGCTCTATCTGGTCAGTCGAACGCCCAAGCGCGTTGAGCTGGCGATCTCTGTAGATAAACCGAAAGCTGCTGAGAAGATCCTCTAAAGCGCGAGCAGAGGGTTAGTTTTTCGACTTAGCGGCTTTCTTAAAGAAGTCTTTGACTTTCTCTTCGGCGACGTTGAGGTGTTTGGCGAGCTTTTCTATATCTTCCTTGGAGACGTCTTCATCGAGCCATTTCTCCAACTTCGCTAAATCAACGCGCCAGCGGCCCTCGATCTCTTCGGCGGGCAGCTCCCCAGACTCCATCATCTCGTAGACTTTGTCTACGGGGATGCCTAGATACTGCGAGACCTGCCAGGGCCGTAGAAAGCCGCCTAGAGTTTTGCGTTCGGGCATAGAGTTTTCCTCCTATCAACTCAATCTTGGCATCTTGATGCTTCTCTCGCGCGCGACTTTGATTGCTTCTTCATAACCCGCGTCGGCATGTCTGACTACCCCCAACCCAGGATCGGCAGTCAAGACGCGCTCCAGTCTCTTATCGGCTTCTCGTGTGCCGTCGCACACAATGACCATACCCGCATGAATAGACTTGCCAATGCCCACGCCGCCGCCATGATGGACCGAAACCCACGTCGCCCCACAAACAGCATTCAAGAGAGCGTTCAGAATGGGCCAGTCGGCGATAGCGTCCGAGCCGTCCTTCATCCCTTCGGTCTCACGATAGGGCGAAGCCACCGAGCCCGCGTCCAAGTGATCACGCCCGATGACGACCGGGGCTTTCAGCTCGCCCTTTCTCATTAATTCATTAAAATAGAGCCCGGCCTTGGCGCGTTCGCCGTAGCCTAGCCAGCAGATACGGGCGGGCAGCCCCTGAAACTTCACTCTCTGTTGGGCCATCGTGATCCAGCGATGGAGGGCTTTATCTGTGGGGAAGAGTTCCAGAATCGCTTGGTCTGTTCTGTAGATGTCTTGCGGGTCACCGGAGAGGGCTGCCCAGCGGAACGGGCCTTTCCCCTCACAGAATAATGGTCGGATATACGCCGGGACAAAGCCCGGGAACTGGAAGGGATCAGGGTGTCCGCCCCGCTGGGCCTGCCCACGCAAGTTGTTCCCATAATCGAAGACGACAGCCCCAGATCGTTGCATATCAATCATTGCTTGCACATGCTCGACTATCGAAGCGAATGACAGCTCAATGTATTTTTCTGGGTTCTCGCGGCGCAAGCGCAACGCCTCTTCATACCTCATGCCGCCGGGGACGTAGCCGTTCAGCTCGTCGTGGGCGCTCGTTTGATCGGTAATGACATCGGGGATGATCTTGCGGCGCACCAATTCTGGATAGACGTCGGCAGCGTTGCCAAGCAGCCCAACCGAAATCGCGCGACCGGTCTTCTTGTGCTCTTGCACCGTCTGCAACGCTTCGCCCAAATCGTCCGTCCATATGTCCAAATATTTTGTCTTGAGTCGTCGCTCGATCTTCGCTTTGTTGACTTCGACAATCAAGCCGACGCCCTCATTCATTGTGATTGCTAACGGCTGAGCGCCGCCCATCTCGCCTAGGCCAGCCGACAGCACAAACTTGCCTTTCAGGGAGCCGTCGAAGTGCTTCTTCGCGACGGAAGCGAGCGTTTCATAAGTCCCCTGCAAAATCCCCTGGGTGCCAATATAGATCCAACTGCCGGCGGTCATCTGGCCGTACATGATCAAGCCCTTCTGTTCGAGTTCTCTAAATTTCTCCCAGCTTGCCCAGTGGGGCACTAAGAGCGAATTGGCAATCAACACGCGCGGCGCGTCAGTGTGCGTCTTGAAGACCGCGACGGGCTTGCCCGACTGTACAAGCAATGTCTCGTCCAGTTCGAGCTCTTTGAGGGTATTGACGATAGCCCAGAAATCCTCCCAAGAGCGAGCAGCTTTACCGGTCCCACCGTAGACAATCAGATGTGCCGGGTCGCCTGCGACATCGGGGTCTAGGTTGTTCATTAACATTCTTAGAGGGGCTTCGGTGAGCCAGCTTTTACAGTGTAACTGTGTGCCGCG
Source organism: Candidatus Fraserbacteria bacterium (assembly GCA_037440025.1). GTDB lineage: Bacteria > Bipolaricaulota > Bipolaricaulia > RBG-16-55-9 > DRXL01 > JANXCC01. Next base: position 8,399 of record JBBIUX010000012.1, read on the forward strand.
CGGAGCGCGGATCTCGGTCGAGACGGCCATAAGATCCTCCTTGTAGAGCATTATAAGCCAAGGGGGATTCATTTAGCAAGGGACGGCTTTGAATCACGGAAAGCGTGAAAAAGCTACGGAAGGCACGGAAGTCATTTCCGTGTCTCCCGCGCTCCTCCGTGCATTCCGTGGTTCAAAGACAGCTTACTTCGGCGCACAGACCGCCACGCACTACGCATAGAGGGTTATCGAAAAATTTCCTTATACTATCAGCTCTCTCTCTTATGGTTTCGTAACTTTGACAGCCAACCCCCAGATCCCAAAAGCATCTGTTATCGTACCGATTTCTGTTCCCAGGCCCGTGGAAGGATCTATCCTTAGTAGCTTGTTTTCTTCCGTCGCTCCATAAAGCGTTCCATCTGGAAAGAACGCAAGGCCGTAGACTCGTCCAAACCCGATCCCTCCGATACGAGTGCTAGTGCCATTATTAGAGTTCACGAGATAGAGAGCAGAGGGGCTTTGGTCAATTGTGCGTTGCCCGGCTGCGTACAGCTTGCCATTAGGGGCGAAATCAAGGTCACCGCTGGAGAGAAAACCTAATGAACCTAAAGCAGTTGCGCATCCGGTCGTTGGATCAATCGCGAGAAGTTGCATGTCTTCTCTACTTGCTGCGAACAATATGCCATCTGTGCGAACACTCAGTGCATTCACCGATCTGGCACCAATGCAGAGGCCCGCGGAACTGGTTGCTATTGCTTTATTGTCCTCCAAGTCAATGCGCCAGAGAGTATCATAAGTTACAGCATACAGAGTGCCATCTGGCGCGAAGGCAAGATCGGTTGGGTGCTCAGCTATATTTACTATTTGTGCGATAACTGTACCCTTGGCTGTCTTAGGGTCGATCTTTGCAAGTGTCCCGAAAGCATCAAGCGCAAATAACTCAACGGTTTCTTGTGAAGCCGCTGCAATAGCGTCTTTGTCCAATACGGGCTGAAAGCCCGCCCCTAGAGCGCCGGAGCTACCCCCCCCCGCCAACATCAACCAAAAAATCAACACGACCGAAAGACCAAGCCGTAACTGGCTGCCGATCCGCATCTGATGAATCTGATGATGCGGCAGACGCATTGGACATCCCTCCTTCTGAATGCATTATAGTGCTGACAAAGCAAATTGGCAAGAGTCCGGGGGTCAGGGTATACTTGCTCAAGGATGGGGAAGAACAAAGACATCCGCAAGAAGATCGCGGGACTCCGGCGCGTACTGGTGAAACATGAAAAAAAGCTCGGAGAAGAGCTAGCAAAGCCCTATCCTGACAAGAGGCTGATTGAACTATGGCGGAAACAAATCGCAGGGTTCAGAGCGCGCCTCGAGCGACTCGAACAGCGTATAAGACGGAGAAAGGGCTTGTAACATACAGCCCCGAAGCTCAAGCCATCGCGGAGGTCGTCGAGACTTTATGGGAGGAGATTGCAGAGTACAGCCACCGCTACCTAGTAGCCCTGGATGCAATTCAGCATCTCCAAGACCCCGATAGCGACGAGTTTGCTGAACAGTGGGCTGAAATTGACGTCTCTCTCTTTACGATGCAGCTCAAGATCAAAGATGTCCTCAAAGAGATGGAGCGCCTCGAAGAGACCTGGCCGGATTAAAATAGACATCGCGCCCGTCTTTGTGCTAAAATAAACTACCAAGCGATCATTCGAGAGCCCATAGCTGGGTTCTTGCAAAGGGGGAGTTATGAAGTCTCTGCGAGTCTTGCTCGTGTTCGGCGCTCTCTTAGCTTCAGCTCAACTGTCTACAGAGGCACAAATGAGATCGGTACAACTCGATCTCGAACTTTTCGGCCCTTGGGCCTTCTGTTCAACAGAATTCAATGGCTCTTTGACGTGCACCGTACGACTTGGCCAGACTCTTCAAGTTTGGGTACAGTCCCACGGTGTGCCCTCGTGGGTTCCTATCAGGCTTATTGCTAACTGGCTCCCTGATAATGCTTCTTTCGAATCGGTCTGGCGTCAGGGAGAAGCTGTCCAGGTTTTCACTTTCACCCCAAACGAATCTCACGTCTCCAAACCCGATGAACCGTTACTAGTTCGCTTCATTGCTCGGACGGATTTTGATAGCATCTCGAAAGACCTGAGAATTTACGTGCGGACCAATCGGCCACCGCAAGCTGTCACTAATCCTGATCAGATCGTAGCCCCCAATCAGATCGTCTTGCTGAGCGCTTTCGAGAGCTCCGATCCCGATGGGGAAGTCTTACGGTATCGCTGGGACCAGATCGAAGGGCCACCAGTGTTGCTTTTTGGGGAAGAAACGCTCTATGCGATCTTTTTAGCGCCATCGGAGCCGGCCACGCTCGTCTTCCGGTTGACGGTGAGCGATGGAGCCTACAGCGTCTCCAAGGACGTCACCGTGACAGTGGTGTCTGGAGCAGATCCCATATTGCGAGGATTCTGGGAATACCCAACAGGGTACCCGGACAACGCTCTGGGGCTCGCCTCTGTGTGTTCGAGTTCGTGAATGCGCTGGGCGCGCTTGGCCGACGGCGTCGCTTCAGCAAGCATCGCGACGAGTTCTTCAGCAGTACGACAAGCGTTCTCCGCTGCCTGCTCAAATGAGAACATATATCTCGGCTTTTTTGCTCCTGCTGAGCTTGATAGCTATCTGGGAGGTGCTCGTCCAGCTCTTCTCTGTGCCTGTATATGTGTTACCCAGTCCCAGTCGGATTGCCGCGCGAATTATTTCTGATTTCCCTTTATTGCTTGAGCACTTTCTCATCACCTTGGGGGAGATCGCTTTGGGGTTTCTGTTGGCGCTGTGCAGCGCGTTTGCCCTGGCACTGCTGATCTTCTACAGTAAACCCATCGAACGGGTCTGCTATCCCATACTTATCTTTTTGCAGAACATGCCGCTTTTTGCCATCGCCCCGCTCCTAAAATTATGGATGGGGTTTACTATATGGCCAAAGGTGACAATTGCTGCGCTCATCGCGTTTTTCCCCATTGTGGTCAACACCGTAGATGGACTGCGCGCAACCGATCCCGATTTTATTGATTTTTTCAGGGTGCTTGGCGCTTCGAAACGCCAAATGCTACAAAAGGTGCAAATCCCTTCTGCATTACCGTTTGTTTTTTCCGGTGCGAGAGTAGGAAGCACACTGAGCGTGATGGGAACCGTGATTGGTGAATGGGTCGGAGCACAAGCAGGCTTAGGGTATGTCATGTTGCGAGCCAACGCGACTCTCAAAACTGATTTGGTCTTTGCAGCCATCTTATGGCTGGCGGCGCTCGGGTTATTGTTCTTTGGACTGCTGACGCTCCTCGAACGTTGCATGATGCCCTGGCGACGGTTTGAACGCTAAGCTAATTCGCTGCGTACAAGTTCAGCCGCGCGCCGCACCGTTTGCGACCCGAAATCAAACGTCAGACTAGCCGCAGCAAACAGCTCCGGCAGTGGGCGCGAGCCCCCAAGCACCAACGCGCGCTTGTACGCTGCTAGTGCTTCGCGATGATTTCTCTTTGAGAGCGCATAAAGCTGCAACGCGCCCAGCTGTGCGATCCCGTACTCAATGTAATAAAACGGGTGCAGATAGAGATGGAGCTGGCGCTGCCAAAAATTCTTTTGCGCGTCTTCGTAGCCCGCCCAATTTTCGATGCCGCCAAAGCGCCGACGTAACTCCAGCCAATACGCCTCGCGCTCGACAATGGTGTGCTTGGGATGAGTGTAAACCCAGTGCTGAAATGCGTCAATGGTCGCGACCCACGGCAGCAGGTTCACAATCCCCTCAAGGTGCTCGCGCGCGGAGCGCTCGGCGTGCTCCGGAGAGTACAAGACCGTCAGATACGGCTTAGAGAGCAGCTCCATGCCCATCGAGGCGACTTCGGAGAACTCCGTCGGCGCATGGCGATAGCTGAGTAAAGATTCGGTGCGCGTGGCCATCGTGTGAAACGCGTGGCCGGACTCGTGCAGCATCGTTCTGAGATCTGCGTTGCGCCCCACGGCGTTCATGAAGATGAACGGCAATCGCCGTTCAGTCAGGGTCGCTTGATACCCTCCCGGTGCCTTGCCCTTGCGGCTCTCCAAGTCAAAGAGATTGAGCTGGGCCATGCGTTGAAACTGCGCTCCGAGCTCGCCGTCGAGTCTATTGAAGATCTCTTGGCAGCCGAAGATCAGCTCTTGCGCTGTCTGAAAGGGGCGCAAGGGGGGCCGCCCTTGCGGGTCAACGGCTAAATCCCAGGGACGCAGTTCAGAAAGCTCCATCTCGCGCTGACGTTTTTTCTGCAATGCGCGCATCAGCGGGACGATGTGTCTCTCGACTGCTTCGTGATAGCGCCGGCAGTCGTCGGAGGTGTAATCAAATCGCTCAAATGCTTTAAAAACATAGTCGCGATAATTCGCAAAGCCTGCGTTGTGCGCGATCTTCTGGCGTAGCTCGATCAGCTGATCATACAGTTCGTTGAGAGTCTCGCGATCTTTCAGGCGGCGCTCCTCGATCTTCTCCCAGGCCGTCTGACGGGTCGTGCGATCTGGCTCTTCGAGATACTTAGCCATCTGTTGCAGAGTTTGCTCGCGCCCGTCGAAGTGCACCGTCTGCGCTCCGGAGATGACTTGATACTTTTGAGAGAGCTTGATCGTCTCGGTGATGAGCGGGATATTCTCTTCGCGGAAGATTTCGACTTGGGTGACGGTGCTGCGGTCGTAGACGAAATATCTCTCTCTGGGCAGGGCAGAGCGTGTCGAGCTTTGGACATACTTGATGTTGAGCCGATGGCCGTACTCTTTCAGCTTGGGCTGAATGTTCTCGACAAAGTGAAAGAACGCTTTGCGGTACTCTTCGTTTGCAGTGTCACATGTCATGCGGATGCGCCGAACGGCAGCCTCTTCGCCGATCGCCGCGCCAAGCTCAGAAGAGTCGAGCAGCCATTGCTCGAGGTCTTGAGCCGTCTTGATCGGGCGGCGTTCTAACTCATCGAGCAAGGGTTTGATCTGATCCCAATCACCAAAATCAACGTCGGCAGGCACAAAGCGTCGCGGAAACTCGCGGGGCAATTCTTTCAATGAAAGGGGCATAGTGACTCCTCTCTGCAAAAGTGCTGGCACCCATTGTAGCGGGGGTGGCATGGCCAAGCAAGAGTATTGTACACTAAGCCCTCTAGTGAGGAGGCATTATGGCGATCAAGGCTGTAATCTTCGACATGGATGGGACATTAGTCCAGTACGATGGACCATTTCAGAGCAGTTGGGATGCTGTTGGGTATGCCGCCGGACTCAAAGAAGAATGGGATTGCCTGATGGAGTATTACTTCCCGAAGAGGGAGCTCTATTGGGAGTGGATGGAGGCCAACGCGCGGCTCTTGCAGGGTGTTCCCACGCAAGAGGTCTTTGGAGCTGTCTTGCCGCCGCCGTACACGCCCGGCGCCCGCGAGACGATCGCTCAGCTCAAGAGAAAATATAGACTGGGCATTCTCACGAGCGGGCTGGATTGTATCGCCGATTATATTTGTAAAGACTTGGGGATGGATTTCTATCTTGCCAACGGGGTGAAGGTTCATAACGGGGTCTTTCTTGGTGAGTGCGAGCGGCGTGTCTATCTCTGGGCGAAAGACCAGCACCTGCGCGAGCTCTGTGCGCGTCAGGGGCTCGATCCCAGGGAAGTCTGTTTTGTCGGGGACCATCTCAACGATATCCCGGTGATGAAGGTTGTGGGGCTGGCGATTGCGTTTGCTCCTAAGGACGCGGAATTGATCAAAGCTGCTCACGCATATACGGAAGATTTTCGGGAGGTTCCACGGTTGATTGAAGAACTAGTCTGACAAGCAGCAACCGGTGATTTCACACCACCATCTCGCCGGCGCGGCGCTCGCGCCCCTCGCGCACCGGACGCACCTCAACAACTTCTTCAGGGTCATAGTCCAAGAGCTTCAGCCAGTCTTCTAAATAATCCGTCTTAGGGAAGATCTCGCTCTCTTTGTACTCTTGGTCGATCGCCGTCTTCAAATCTTCGGTGCTGACGCCCTCTTGGTCGCTCTTGTGTTCGATGCAACGTCGGATCGCCAAGTCTTTCGCACGCTCAACAGTAGACATAATCAAAGCGCCGCTCACCAGATCGCTCCAATAGAGCGTCTCGCGCCGCCCGCTCTTGAGCGAGACTTCCAAAAACGCCGTCTCGCGGTCGCGTCGGAAGAGATAGTCCGTCGCCTGCTCTACGAGAGCCTTGCGAGTCGCTTCGGGGCTGCCGTGCTCTTTCATAGCATTCGGATCGAGCGGAACTTGCTCATTGAGATAGATCGCGAAAATATCTCGCGAGGCATCCCGGTTGGGGCGACCCACTTTCACTTTGCGGTCAATGCGCTCCGGTCTGAGAATCGCCGGGTCAATATAGTCTGGGCGATTGCTGGTCAGCATCACCACGACGTTCTCTAGAGAGACAAGCCCATCCATCTCGGCGGCGAACTGGGGCACAACCGTGTTGGCGATGTTCAAAAATCTCCCGGAACTGCGCACCCTGAGCAGCGAATCTGCCTCATCTATAAAGATAAAGACCAAGTATCCTTCTTTGGCTCGCTCGCGGGCAGCAGCAAAAATCTCTCGAATAAAGCGCTCTGTCTCGCCGAGCCACATATTGAGCAACTGCGGTCCATTGATGAGCATAAAATACTCGCGCACGTCGCGACCAGTGCGCTCCCGGTAGGCTTGAGTCAGATTATACGCCGTCGCCTTCCCAATGAGGGTCTTCCCACACCCTGGCGGCCCGTACAGTAAAATCCCCTTCAATTGACGCTTTCCAAATTTCTTATAGAGATCGGGGTAGAGCAACGGGCGCTCAATCGTGTCGCGGATGAGCCCAATTGCTTCTTCTTGTCCACCGATCTTCTCCCAGGGGATTTGGGGGACTTGTTCTAAGAAATAGCCGCGCATCTCAGATTTTTGAAAGTGTTCGAGGGCCACGCGCATGGACGGCTCCAGACGCACTTCGTCGCCGACTTTTAACGGCTTCGCCAATAGATCTGTGGAGCGCAGCACGATGCGCCCGGAAACCATCTGGGCATCCATAGCAATACGCAGTCGGCCATCGGGCAAGACTTCGGCGACTTTTACAATCGGCCCCTCCGGGTGATAGCCAATATCGCCGATGACGGCAAAGGCTTCGTTAATCTTCACTCGTGTGCCGACTTTGAGCTCTTTCAGGTCCAGTTTCGGGTCAACATTGGCATAGTATTCGGCGTCACCCACGACAATGTAAGCGATCCCTTCTTGGGGGGCTCCTAAAAAAGTGCCGATACGATTTGCCGGAGCAGTCAGCTTTTCGTATGTTTCATTGAACTGCCGGATGGTCTCTTGGGCTTCACGAAGCTGGCGTTCATCGGCCTGAAGCTGCTCGTATAAGAGACCTAAGAGCCCCAGGCGTGGGTCGTTTTGGGGTGTGTATTTCAGGATTTCTTCTAAGATGGCCAGGGCGCGCATACGGCTTTCTGGGCGGCCTGGGCCACTGGGCCCTGAAGAAGGACGTTCGTTGTCATTGCGCCTATTGCGAGATCGGTCAGCCATCGTTCACCTCGGTCTTTGTTCTACAATAGAGTAAATAAGAGTGTCTTGCAACCCTCGAAAAAGATCCCCGGCGAGGGGCTGTCCCTCGCCGGGGTTTTCTGTCGGTTTGATTCAGACGCTCTTACTTCGGGGAGACGTTCGCGGCCCGTGGGCCTTTGGCATCACTCGTGATCTCGAACTCAACGGCTTGTCCTTCGCGCAACGTCTTGAACCCATCAGCCTTGATGGCTGAGAAGTGCACGAACACATCTGGGCCACCGTTGTCCTGCTGGATGAACCCGTAGCCCTTGGCGTCGTTGAACCATTTGACTTTGCCGGTCACCATCTGAAAAACCCCTTTCTGCTGTCTAGTTTGCCCGTCTCGACGACCGTCTTCGTGCAACAGGGAGCTGTGGCCCCGGCAACGTCACGTGTCGAAGGGTCGAACTTGGCTGGTGTAGCGCCTTCGATGGGACACATCGTACATCGCAACGACCTAGACAAGTCATACAGCTAAGAGATTTATAGCATATCAAAGGGATTTTGTCAAGGCGCTCTTGCTCTGTGATAATTCTCTCGCAGTCTCTCCCTATAGTCGCCAACTCCCTTTCTTCAAGGGACAGAGCACCCTTCTCTCCTCACGTAACGCGCATTACTATTGTTCAGTCGTTGAAACAGATCCTGACAAGAATTGGTGATATGCCGTGCGCTTTCGACTCTCTTTGATATTTTTATGTGTGATCGGTGTGATCGCTCTCTTCTGGTACGTCGGACACTACTATCGCTCACACGAGCTTTCTTCGGTGAGCCAGCTGCAGGCCCCACCACAGAGCGTCCCCAGCCCACTATCTTCAGGCAACGCGACGGTGTTGGCAGCACAGGCTGCTTCATCTCCAGTAGCAAGCCCGAAAGATACCTGCCCGCGCGAGAGCACAGACAACGGGATGCTCCGCCTCAGTCTGCGCTCGGTCAGCACGACCCGCCAGATCGGGACCTGGACACCAGCTCTCAATAATCGCTTTGTGATCATTGATGTCTCTCTAGAAGCCATCACGGATTTTCAGCTGGCCAGCTCAGCGGTTCTCTGGCTCGAAGAGCCTGACGGTACCGAGCGAAGCCGTAGCGTAGCTACGGGGGCGCTCGCGCGTCCCTTGGCGTCGCTCAGTCCCTACCGCGGCGAGCGCGTGAGCGGACAGATCGCCTTTGAAGTACGCGTCCAAACGCGCGAGTTTAAGCTGCACTATGACCCGCTCCTGGCGCGTCAGCTCACTCTCTGCGTGAGCATACCGTGAATTTTAGTCCGTAGCTTTCTGAGCTCCAACAGAGTAACCCCACGCCGCGCCCCAGCCTGCCGAGACAGGAATGACGCCCAAAAGCACAATCGGCCTAAGAACGTCTACAATTTCCTGAGCCTGCGGAGTCTGACTCAGTGCACGTAGCGCCCAATCAGACGTGAAAAACGCCACCGCCCCACCCAAGCTTGCTCCCACCAGCGCAAACCACACATTCCCTCTGACTTTTTGCAAGCTCCCCGCGAGGCCCACCCCAACCGTCGCACCGATAGGGATTCCCGGCAGATAGCCAAAGAGCATCGCTCCTGCTAAGCAAGCCAAGTCGGCCCAGGAACCGCGCGGGGCCGTCGTGATACAGACAGCATAGACCCCCAATGCTCCCCCAACCCCGCCGACGAGCGCCCCTATCGAACCGCCAAAGACCAGCCGACCGAAATGGAGCTTATCAGGCCCTGATTGAGCGTGGACGTTCCAATTGCCTAACCCCATTAAGAACACCATAACAGCAGCTATGAGAGAGAGCAGTTTGGGCATAAGTCTATTGCTCCTTGAGAGAATTGTTCATCCGACGGGCTGGCTCACTCCAGCGAAGACCTCTAACGCTGCCCGCACGCCTGCTCCTAGTGCGACCGTATGTCCCAGTTTGTGCAGCGTCAGCTCTAAAGCAGCGATTGCGCCTAACACGTCTTTCGCGCCGATGTCGCCGATGTGCCCGATCCTCAAAATCTTGCCTTTCAGATGGTCTTGTCCGCCTGAAATTTTGAGCTGAAAATCCCGGCGCAGGGTCTCTAAGATCTCTTTGCCGCTCAGACCCTGAGGGACACAGACGGCCGTGCAGACCGGCCCCGGCCGCTCGCTGAAAAGCTTTAAGTTCATAGCTGAAACGGCCGCCCGCGTCGCCCGCGCAGAGAGCTCCGTGCGCGCTCGAAGATTTTCCAGGCCCTCTTCCAGAATGACATTGAGCGCTTCATCGAGCGCCATGACCAGCGAGATCGCCGGGGTGAAGGGCGTGAAATAGAGATTCTTCTTGGCAGCGTTGAAGTCCCAATAATATTTGGGCAGATCGGACTTTTCGACGCGTCTCCAGGCTCGCTCGCTCACGCTCACAAACGCGAGCCCCGGAGGGACCATCAAAGATTTCTGTGAGCCAGCTACAACACAGTCTACTCCCCAGCGATCGGGTTCTAGGGGCACGACCCCCAGCCCGCTGATCGCATCTACAATCAACAGCACGCCGCGTCTGTCAGTGATACGGGCGATCTTTTCGATGTCATAGACGGTGCCTGTCGAAGTCTCTGAGAGCTGAGTGAAGACAGCTTGTGCCTTAGGGTGGGCATCCAGGGCTTCTGCGATCTGTTCCGGGCGCACGGCGCGGCCCCACTCGATCTGAATCACATGGTGTTTTACGGAAAAAGCTTGGCAGAGCTCGCGCCAACGCTGCCCGAATTTGCCACCCTCGACGACAATCACTTCGTCATCTTTTCTCAATAAATTCGCAATGCACGCTTCCATCATTCCCGTGCCCGACGAAGCAAAATAGAGAAGAGTGTTCTCCGTGCGGAAGACTTTTTTGAGCTTCATGTCCACTTGTCGCAGGAGCTCTGAGAACTCTTCGCCCCGGTGATAGATGATCTCTTGGCTTTCGGCCAAGGCTACACGCCGTGGGACATTCACAGGGCCAGGGACGAGCAAAAAATCGCGCTTTGCCATAAAACCTCCTTCTATCTGTTCCCAAAACTCTATCACAGACTCAAGGGCTGGCGCAACTTGCTCTTTTGCAGTCTCCCGGCTATAATCGGACATCCCGCTTTGGCGGAACGTTTTCGGTGCAACCGCTGTTTGAGAAAGATGCTGTACCGAAAACATTCCGGTGGAGGCTAAGAGAAAGAGTGAAGCGCCTGCGATCTGACGGCTGGGCACTCCTGGGGAGCGCGCTCGTTGCCGTCTTCTTGCTCCTGAGTGTCTCGTCGTCTCACCCATCAGGCGGGGATGCAGCTCGAACTCCTTCTTCTTCAGCTGCTGAAGAGAGCCAGCTCCCGGACGTCCCCCAGGCCAAGCTTGATCCGTTCTTGCGTCTTTTAGCAAGCCGTGCGCAGCGCGAGCCCCAGCTAGACTTAGCTCGCTTTGCCCCTATGGCCGCCGTCTATGACAACGAGACCCCTCTTGCTATACCAACCCCGCTCGGCCGACTTCTGGGGCCCTCACCCCGGCTTCGCCACCCCTCTCCCGTCCCTGAAGACGGGAGAGGGGCCGGGGGTGAGGGCCTCACTGCCAATCGCATCGGCGTTCTCATTAGGGCACGGAGGGCGCTAGTGCGTTCCGATCTTCCGGGAGTATCCGTGAACTTTCTCACAGAGAATCTTGTCAGCGCTCGCGTCACCCTCGACGAGCTGAGAAGATTGACGACCCTTCCTGAAGTTGCGTTTATCGAAGCAAGCTATCGTCTGGAGCCACATATCGACAAGAGTGTCTCCGCCGTCGGCGGGCGCTTCCTGCATGAGACAACCCCACGGGCTACCGGTCAGGGCGTCATCGTCGGCTTAGTAGATACGGGTATTGACTGGACGCATCGGGATTTCCGCACAGACGGCGACGGCGATGGTTTTGAAGAGTCTTCTCGCATCCTGTGGTTGTGGGATCAAACAGAATCGGGTTTTTTTGGCAGCCCTCAAAAGGTCCCCTTCGGGACGGAGTACACCCGTGAAGAGATCGAGAGCGCCCTACGCGCGAGTTCGGGCCTGGTGAATGAGCGTGATGAGTCCGGCCACGGCACACACGTCACCGGGATCGCATTGGGCGATGGGTCTGCTGCTCAGGGTACTTTTGTTGGCATGGCCCCTCAAGCAGAGATGATCTTCGTGAAGACCAGTTATTTCAGCACAGATATCGTCGAGGGCGTGCGCTATGTTTTTGATAAAGCCGAATGGCTCGGCAAGCCCGCCGTGGTCAATCTCAGTTTGGGAGGGCATTTCGGGCCGCACGACGGGACGAGTCTCTTTGAGCAAAGTTTGGAGGCTTTTCTCACCAAACCCGGACGGGCGATCATCGCTTCGGCGGGCAACGACGGGGACCAGAACATCCACATCAGAGGGTATCTGCAACCACGCGAAGCGATCACCTTCACATTTGTCCCCAATGAAGAGACGGTCTATCTCAGCATCTGGTACCCCGGCTCTGCTAATTTCACCGTCTCAGTAACGTCGCCGGGCGTTCAGGGACCAGCTCAGACGGTGCTGGCCCAGCGCGGCCAGGGCGAATTCCAACGGACGCCCGACGGCCGCGTCGAGCTTGACAACTCCAGCGGCGGACTCGATCCCCGTAACCGCGATCGGGCTATTGCGGTCTCTCTCGAAGGAGTCCAGCCCGGCTCGCTCTGGCGCATTACCCTGACTGACCAAGGGACCGGCGGAGCATTCGACGGTTGGCCGGGGCTCTCTACGATGGGCTCGTTTCTCGAAGGCGACGCGCGGTCCACTATTACGGAGCCCGCGACCGCGAAAAAGATCATCGCTGTCGGGGCGTACACTACTAAAATTTACTGGCAAGGGGCCGACGGCGAGCTGCATAGATTCACAGATGCTCAAAGCGAAGGGCAACTAGCGCCCTTCTCGGCGCGCGGGCCGACCCGCGACGGCCGCGTCAAGCCTGATCTGACGGCTCCGGGGACGGCCATTGTCTCAGCCCTGGCACAGAACTCCGAGGTCGCGCAGAGCGCAAAGCTCATCGTGCCGGGTCGAGCATACGTAGCCATGCAGGGGACATCAATGGCCGCACCCCACGTAGCAGGCGCTGTCGCACTGCTCTTACAGGCCAAACCCTATCTCACTACCGACGAAATTTTCGATCAATTGACGAGCACGGCACTCCGCGACGCCTTCACGCTCAACGGTCCGTTGACGGCCTGGGGAGCGGGCAAACTCCGAGCCGATCGCGGCCTTGAGACCATCGGTTTGAGAGTCACCGCCGGCCGACCAGCGCTCAAAATCGGTCCCAATCCGGCCTATCAAACTCAAACAGTGACGTTCTTTTACTCGACCGTTGGGGCGCCAAGCACGGTCGAGCTAACAATCTTCGATCTGGTGGGACGCCCTGTCTACAGTAAATCCCTGCCGCCGCACAGCCAGCGTTTCCAATGGGCACTGCGCGATGACCAAGGAGCATTACTCCCGCCGGGGCTGTATATCGCCGTTGTGACGGCAGACGGCAGGGGCAGCGCGCCTCAACCGTTGATCGTGCGGAGACAATAAGGAGACTTGTGCACCGTTATTGTACATTGACGCTGTTGTGTTGTGGGATTCTGGCGTTCGTTGCTCAGCTGCCATCGTTCAGTGCAGCTGCGCCCATTTTGGAGATGGGAGCCAGCGCGCGTGCGATGGGGCTTGGGGGAGCATTCCTCGCCATCGCCGACGACGAGAGCGCCGTCTTCTACAATCCGGCCGGGCTCGCTTATATTACTAAAGCGAGCATATCAGCATTCTATCAGCGTGTTTTCGAGATCGTCCATCACGTGGCTCTTACTGGGGCAATGCGCGGCTGGGGTGCTCAAATTATTCAGATAGATACCGGGCCCTTGGAGAGCGCCAACGAATTTGGAAACCCTGCAGGGGAGGAGATGCGCTATGCCGGCTGGGCGGGATTGGTAGGATTCGCTTTGGGGATAGAAAATCTTTCTGTCGGCCTGCGCGGAAAAGTCTATGGGGACGATACAGAGACCGGCTGGGGAGTTGACGGAGCTATGCTCATGCGCTGGGGAGGGATGCGGCTTGGTCTCATGGGCGAGAATCTTCTTTCGTCTGGGGATTTGGCGATGACCCTACGCGCCGGGGCTGCTTTTGCCCTTCGTTTCAGTGCAAGCTTCGGCCTGATTGGCGCTCTTGATGTATGTGATCTGCTAGCTCATCCGGAGCTGCACCTTGGCATCGAAGTTGAAGTCAACGGCCTACAGATACGAGCGGGCTACGATGGTGTCGCCATCATCAGCGGGGCGGGGGTACAGTGGGGGCAGCTCCGGCTCGATTGGGCGTACCGGATGCATCCCCAGCTGCCGGCCTCGACCGTTGCCACAGTTACTTACCTATTCTGAGGGTACTGTTGTTGTACACATTGAGAGGGAGGACTTGATGACGTATAGAAATCTCAAAGGCCTTTGCAAGATCTGTTTGCTCATCTGGGTTGGTCTTATGGTGACGGTATCGGCTCAAGAAGTACCGGAGGAACAATCTCTAGAAGGACCTTTGTCGGTAAATTACTTTGGAGAGTTGGGGTGGATCATCAAATACGGCGTGGGGGACTCGCGTGAGCTTTCGCGGCACGGGTATGCTTCCCAGCTTCTTTTCGAACAATACATTGCTTTGAATTTGGACGCGGGCGTTCACATCGAGTGGCCCGTCTCTGGCATTCTTCGAGTTAGTGCTCAACTGGACAACCGCAAGTCCAACAACTTACAGAGCTTTCAGTTGGGGTACCAAGCGCCGTCCCTCGAAGCGGCATTTGAAGATTTTTCCATGCGGGCGGGCAGCTCCGACTTCGTCGCGACCGACCGGTTATTAAAGGGCCTACGCTTTCGTTGGGATATCTCAGAGACGATGAAGCTATCGGGGAAGTTCGCTCGCGTGGAGGGCGTGGCCGAATCGCGCACCTTCCGTGGGAACACCAGCCGAGAGATCGCCGAATTCACCTTGCAAGACCCAACTCAGCTCTGGCTCGAAGCCCCCTATCAGAGAAACCTCCGGGGGCTGGAGTATTTTCAGTTGCGCAGCTATGTGCCTGGCTTCACAACAGTCTCACTTCATTTTGAGCTGACGCCGCAGCTGCGCGCACTGCTCACCAACTACGGCTTAGGGTATCTGATCGAGATCATGGAGGATGACCCCGACCCAGAACTCGCCGCCGAGCTCTATGATGTCATCATCGAAAACAGCACAAACTCTCTCCTGCTGAAGCGACAGTCGCTCGATCTGCTACGCGATCAGATACGGACATATATCGAAGACTATAATGACGAGTACAATCTCTTTGACGAAAACGCGAAGGAGTATCCCTTGGGAGAGGGGACCGATTATGAGCAAGGTTTTCTCAAAAATCTGAGCGAATTAGTGAAAGTCGCAACGCCAGATGAAGCGTTTCTACTCGACAGCGTCCAGCGTGGTCGCTTCTTTTCCCTGGGGCGCGAGAGCGTCAAAGAAGATACTTTGAAAGTCGAGATCAAGCGCCAGGACGCTTATGTTCCGTTGCCCGATTCCGATCTGACCAGCTTTCAGTTCACGCTCTTTCCCGACCAGGGAGTCATCGCTCTCGATTTCCCCGAAGAGTTTTTCGTGGATTCCCGTAGCGCCGTCCGGGTCACTTTTGACTATGCCGTCTCCGGCGGCTTGTACGTGCTGGGCCTGGCGGTCTTACAGAACAGCGAGCGCGTTTATATTAAACAAGAGTCGGACCAAGATTGGAGGCTGCTCCGGCGTGATCAGGATTACCAAATGGACTACGAGACGGGGGCGCTCTTGCTCTTGCCCCCCTATGACGTGCTCGAGGAGAACGACGAACTGAGGATCGAGTATGAACTGATGCGCGGCGGCCTGGGTGGGTTCGCTGAGCACCAACGCATCTTCACGGGGCTCTCGTCTCAATGGGCCCCCTGGCCGTTCTTAACGCTCTCGTTCGATGCCTTGAGGGCATTTGACGCCCAACCTCCGGCCGAGGGCCGAGATCGCTTGCGCACCATGCCCAACACCCACTCTGTTCTGGGGCTCGCGGCCCAGCTCGATCTGGGAGATTTGAAAGCCGAGTGGCAAGCCGGCTATACTGAAAACATCTTCCCGACAGTTCCGTTTAGCGGGACTCGAGGCCAGTATCACACCAACGAGCGGCTCAACCAGCGCAATCGTATCAATGTCATCGCGGGGCTGGTCTTTGAAGGACGCCGTGTGACATTGTTTGGGCACCAGAACGGGCTGTTAGTCTATGACGGCTCTCGCTGGCAGGACTTTACAACCGCACATGGTCTGTCCGGGCGCGGCGTGCGCGGCATCGCCGTTCAACGCAATACGATTCTCCTTGCCACGGATTCCGGCCTCTCGATGGTGAGACTCGAGCCGGGCCGGCCAGTGCTGGAGAGCTTCGCTAAGCCCGTCAATTGGAAGCGCTTTTATAGCTTAGACGGCTTGCCGAATAACGAGACCAACGATGTCTTCATGGACAGATCCGGCACGGTCTGGGTGGGCACCAAGGAGGGCTTAGCCCGCGTCCCCTTGGCGCAGATCACCGAAAAGAACACATGGAAGGTTTTTAAGAAGACTGTCGGATTGAGAAGCGATCTCATCACCAAGCTCGTCAGCGACGGGGCGAAGCTCTATGTGGGCACCGACACGGGGCTTGTCCTCTATGATCCTGAAACGGGACAGTTCAGTGAGATCGCCGAGCTGCGCGGGCAAGCAATTCACGATCTGGTGGGGGCGGGGACGACCGTCTACGCTGCAACGGATCGGGGCATTTATGAGCTCTCCGATGGGCGAGAGGTCGGCTGGCGCGTCGAAGAGCTCAAAGTTCAGGCACTCGCCGTGCAGGAAACAGAGCTTTGGTACGGCACAGAGATCGGGCTCTTTCGTACGAGTTCTGATGCTCCCATAATTCAAGAGCAGTCTATCACAGCCATTGAGAAGAACGTGCGCACAGGGGCGCTCTGGGTCGGGCCGCGCGCGCGGCCGGCTTATGAGTTGCTCTTGTGGGAGGTTGATGCTTTGGGAAACGTGAAAGCTCGCTCTCAAGCCGAGACCAGACTGAACGGCCGAGACGAGTTTCGCTTTGAAGATATCCCCCGTGAGAGGAACACCGATCACGGCTGGCTGGCCCAACTGAGCGCCCAATATACACTGGGAGCGCTGGAGATTCGGGCGCTTTTGGAGGGCATCACCCCGGAATTTTTGGCCATCGGACAGGAGAGTCGCCAGGACGCGCAACGGTTGACCGTGAGCGCCTCTTGGCCTGTCTTGCCCAATCTTTCTCTTTCAGGAGATCACGTGATGGGGTTGAGCGGAGGTTGGAGAACGTTTGTGATGACCGACACGCTGCGCACGAGTTGGAAGCCCTGGACTGACGGCCCCCAGCTCAACAGCACACTGGCTCTCGAACTTACCGACCGCGACCTGCAGGATCGCACGTCGGGCTTCGATACGACAAAAATCACCCTCAATCTCAAGGGCGATCACAAGATGTCAGTCGTTGGGTTGCTGCCCTTGGGGCAAGAGCTGACTGTTGGGGCGACGTATGACAGCGTGATGACGTTGGCGCGCTTAGGGCGCTCGCTGATCGACTCCAAGTGGGGGCTCAACATCGGTTTAGCGATGACGCCTAGTCTGAAGCTGCGTGGCTCTCTGACCTTGGGAGATCGGTTCTCCCTGGGGGCACGTGCTCTTCCCAGCGACTCTGAGCTGGGCTACAGTCTCGGCGGTGACTGGCAGTACAATTTCAGCTTCGGTCAGCTCGCCACAAGCTACACGCAAACGACGCGCCTGCGAGCGGGGCGCGGCTCCTTCGACGAGAACGCTTCACTCGCTCTGCGCTTCAGTGATTTTACTCTCGCGGCTGTCAAGCTCTCGCCGACGGCAGCGCTCTCTGGTCGGCGGACCTCTACTGTTGGAGGAACGGTCCCCGCTGGAACACTGACGCTCACGGCCGAGGGACGAATAGCCACTCAATGGCAGGCTCTTTCCGGATCAGTGAGCACCAAGCATACACTCTCGACCGATGTGCGCTCGGCCCGTGCCTCGATCAGGCAGGAGTTGAACGGCACACTTGCCTGGGTGCTGAGTCCGCAGTTTCAGCCAAGGCTCGATTTGGGGCTGACGCTGGACACGCTGACCCATCCGACGCTGGGGACCAAACAAACGGTGCGCCAGCGTGCGCGCCTCTCGGCTGATTGGGCCCCCGGCGGCTCATGGAAGACCGGCGCCGATCTCTTCTGGCAGATGACACTCAGCGAGCGTGAGCGCAGCAGCACGTATGAGCTCGGCGGCCGAGCATCGTGGGACCCCTTCGATGAACTCTCGCTGAGCTTGGACGCTCGCGCTTCACTCGATGTCGGTGTGCGTGATCAGAAGCCATTGAATGCGGCTACCTGGGAGATCGCTCTCCGCGGGGAGTACGAGCTGGGCACCGTGTGTGCCCCGGCACTTGAAGAGAGCGATTGCGCTTTCTCAGCTTCGCTGGGATACTCGGGCCGGCTGGACCAAGGGGGCGCTGTGCCGTTTGGTCAGGGGATTTTTATGCAAGCGCAACTGGGCTTGAATTTCTAATCTCACCATCACTTCTAGCTCCCTCTCCCTCGGGGAAAGAGAGAAGAAAAAAAGGGGTACTGCACTGTGGAGTGCTCATGTCTTTTGTGGGCTTAGTTCTCAAAAATCTCTGGAGACAGAGGACTCGGAGCCTCTTAGCGATCGCCGGCATCGGTTTGGGGATTGCTACGATTATCGCCTTAGGAGCCATCGCCGACGGTATGGAGCATAATCTGATCGCGACGCTGCGCTCCGGTAAGGCCGATTTCTCCATCGGGCAAGCGCACGCACCCATGATCGTGTTGAGCTCAGTTCCTGAAGCCCGTCTCTACGAGATTGCCCGCTGGCCGGAGATCAAACAAGCTGTAGGCGCGCTCGTTACTTTCGCCACCTTTCCGGGTAATCCGTATTTTATGACCATCGGCATCGAGCCGGAGGCCTTCGATCTGGGCGGCGTGACCGTCTTGGAAGGACGCGCCTTCTCCCGGCAGTCTGAAGACGAAGTGCTCGTGGGTCGGCTCGCGGCGAACACACTCAATATCAAGCCCGAAGAGACCATCGAGATTGACCTCAAAAGATTTCGCGTGGTCGGGATTTACGAGACAGGCAATCTCTTTGAAGACGGCGGGGCCCTGCTCCCCCTCAAGACCCTTCAAAGGCTGAAAAACCGCCCGGCGGAGCTCACCGTTATTTTGGTTCAGGTGAAAGAGGGGGTTGCCGTCAACGATGTAATGGCGCGGGTAGAGCGTGAGTACCAAGGTTCACTGATCACCCTACGCTCCGCAGAAGAGTTTAATCGCAACTACCAGAGTTTGAGTCTGGTGCGAGCCGGCAGCTGGCTCATCTCGTTATTGGCGCTGGTGATCGGCGGGATCGGCGTGATGAACACCATGATCATGTCGGTCTTTGAGCGAACAAGAGAGATCGGGATTCTCAGAGCAGTCGGCTGGCGGCGCGCGCGCATCTTACAGTTAATTTTAGGGGAGTCGCTCTCCTTGGGGATCATGGCGGCTTTTGTGGGGGTGTTCATCGGGTGGGGCGTCGCTCGCTCGGTGACCCTGCTCCCCCAGGTGCGCGGCCTCATCGGTCCAGTCTATACGCCCGATTTGTTCATCCAGGCGTTGATAATCGCGCTGGTCGTCGGGCTGGCCGGGGGGCTCTATCCGGCCTATCGCGCGTCGAAAATCTCTCCCCAAGAGGCCTTGCGCTATGAGTGAACTTATTGTGATGGCACGCGATCTCGTCAAGAGCTATGAAGGCGGGCGCACGCGCGCGCTTGATGGCGCGAGCCTAGAGGTCTTTGCAGGAGAATTTGTCGCGATTTGCGGGCCTTCAGGGTCAGGGAAGAGCACGCTCTTACATCTCATTGGTGCGCTCGATCGGCCTGACTCTGGCGAACTCTGGGTCGCTGGGGAAGATGTAGGGCATAGTCACGGCGACCTGGCTCAATTCCGCGCTCGCACCGTGGGCTTTATCTTTCAGTTACATAATTTAATACCGTCGTTGACGGCTCTCGAGAATATTTTAATACCCACGCTAGAGCTAAACCATACGCGACGCGACACGCAGGCGCGCGCGCGCCTGCTTTTGGAGCGGGTGGGCCTGAATGACAAGGCACATCGGCGGCCGCCAGAGCTATCCGGTGGGGAGAGACAAAGGGTCGCCGTTGCACGCGCTCTGGTCAACAATCCCGAATTGATCTTAGCCGACGAGCCCGCGGGCAGCCTTGATTCCAAGACCGAAAGACAAGTGCTCGATTTGCTCAAAGAGCTGCGTGCCGAGCGCAGGGTCACTTTAATCTTAGTGACGCACGACCCGCGGGTGGCGCAGACTGCTGATCGCGTCATGGAGATTTTGGATGGTCGAGTCAGAGCCCCAGTTGCCGCTTAAGAATTTTTTCAAACAGTCCTGCAGGTAAGAATCTCCTGAGCGGCAGGATCAAACGCGCCTCGCGCCCGACGCCGTAGCGCAACTGTGGGTTGGGGTGTGTGATCGCGCGATAGATCGTGGCTGCTACGGCTTCTGGGGAAGCCGCACGATGGATATTTCTCTGCACGCGACGCGCGCTGGCCTGTTTGAACAGAGAGTAAGGGGAGTCTTCGCGTTGGGCGGCGTGGGCGAACTGCACGTTCTCCTGAAACTTCGTGGCGATAAAGCCCGGTTCGATGAGAATGACTTTAATCCCCCAGGGTGCCAGCTCATAGCGAAGAGTTTCGGAAAACCCTTCGAGGGCAAACTTGCTGGACACGTACGGACCGGAGAATGGGATAGCGAATCTTCCCAAAACCGAGCTGATATTGACAATCACCCCCGATCTTTGCTGGCGCATCTGGGGGAGGACTGCTTGGGTGACGCGAATCGCCCCGAAAAAATTCGTCTCGAATTGTCTGTGCCATTCGTCGAGCGAGACTTCTTCGACCGCGCCGCGCAGGCCGTAGCCGGCGTTGTTGATTAAGGCGTCAATGCGCCCACTCTTCTGTAAAATCTGAGCGACGGCGCTCTTGACCGAGTCGTCGTCACAAACATCGAGCCGGGCAATCTCGATGGGCAATTTTTCAGCTGCGATAATCTCTCGGAGTTCATCGGCTTTCTGTATGCTGCGCATGGTGGCCCAGACAATGTAACCTCGACGGGCCAGATAGACGGATGTCTCTAAGCCAATGCCGCTGGAGCTGCCGGTGATGACGGCAACTTGATTCATTTCTCCATCACCCCTTTATGATCAAAGAAGCCCTTCGCCAATAGTATAAAGCCTCCTGCAAGGGGAGAGTCAAGCCGGCTAACCCCTGGAATCAAATACTCCTCAAATGCCCGCTCAAGATCATACGACGGCTTCCAGCCCCAGTCCGCTCGCGCGGCAGAATCGTCTACATCCCCGGGCCAACTGTCTACGATCTTCTGGCGCTTGAGATCGGGCGCGAAGGTCACCTTTGCCTGGGGAAATGCCTTTCGCACTAAGTCATAGATCTCTCCTGCTGAGGGGTTGAAGGCACCGACGTTGTAAACCGGGCGGGTCAGCTGCTGGCGCGGTGCGGCCTCTAATTTCAGAAGTGCTTCGATGGCATCCGGCATGGTCATAAACGGGATGCGCGTGTCCTCTCGGACAAAACACGCATAGGGCTTGCGTTGGACTACGTGATGGAGCATCTCCGGTGCATAGTCACTGGTGCCCCCGGTCGGGACGGTCACGGCGCTAATGAGACCGGGAAAGCGCAGCGCGCGAAAGTCAATATGCCCGCGTGTTGCTTCAGCGTCGAGCTGACGATAATACTGAGCATAATAAATTCCCAACTGTTCGCAGTAGAGCTTATTGATGCCGTACATGGTGCGCGGGGTGAGCCACTCGCGCTCATTGACTCTTCCCGCGAGCGCTTTCATCTCTAGGTCTGGCAGCCCGTAGACGGCAATGGAGCTGGGGTATAAGAATTTAATCTCGCGCCCTTGCAGGCGCGATTGCCCTACGGCCATCTCTAAAAGATTGAGCGTGCCATCGACGTTGACTTTGTGGGCCAAGACGGGTTGGCGTTCGGCCTTGGTTGAGAGCAGGGCTGCCAAGTGATAGATCGTGTCGAAGTTATATGTTGCGGAGAGACTCTCCAGCAGTGCTGTATCTAGGATATCTCCCGTGACGGCGTGATGGGCTTTGGGCTTGAGGGTCTCATCCAGCTCATGGAGGTCGAGGGCGATGATGCGCACGTCGTCGTGCTCGGCGAGCCGAGAGATCAAGCCGTGGCTGATCTCGCCATTGGCGCCGGTAATAAGTATCGTCTTCATAGGGCTTCTATTGTACCGCCAAGCCCTAGGGAGAGCGCAAGTGACAGACGGTGCGTGAGCACGCTTCCACCTGCTGAGCCGGCGACTTGAGTCGCCGGTCTTGGGAAGAAGGGAAGGGAATGGGGGAGAGGGCAAGTGCTACTTCGGGCTCCCCCTCCTTTCAGAGCGCTCGCCCTCTCCTTAATTCTTTATTCTTTATATGGGTTATACCCCAACAGCCAGCGATTATAGATCAACTGTCCCAAATGGTAATACTCGTGTCGTGCGATCCAACGAATCATCTCTTCTGGCTCCAAGCGCGGCCCGGTGTACTGATGCCAGCTCTCAGGCATCTCGACTGGCTTGTGCAGATCGTCATCCGAGAGCGAGTCGAGATAGCGCAGCGTCTCTCTGCGAATGTCTTCCAAGTCTTTCAGAATTGAGTTGAGATCGTCGCCGCTCCACCGCACGGCTTTCTCCCATTCGAGCTCGGGTCCTCCAGCGAAGAGGGCATGTGCCGCCCTCCCCCTGTTGCTCTCTCTTCTCTACTGTTCGGCCCACGCGGGCATGGACTTCATATAGTACTCAGCACGCTTCAGGGCCTGTTGGTCCGTGATGCTTGGTTGCCAGCTCTTGAACCACTCAGCGATGCCCTTCTGTACCTGCGCTTTCGGATGGAGCTTTCCAGAAGCGTCAGCACAGTATTTGCAGAAACGATCCGATGGCCCTTTGAACTCCGGGTTGCTCAAAGGCGCTGCACACGAGTGACAGAACTCGTTCATAGTTCACCTCCTTTTTACTCTTCGGCGCCGTTGGCCGATTCCGGTGCAATAGAAACAGGCGCCGCCGCCTTCCGCGGAGCACGTCGGGTCGGTTTTTCTGCTTCGTTCAGTAGGGTCTTTTCGTCGGCATCCTTGGTAGATGGCTCATCTGGCGCGGGCAGGGTCGAAGAAGGCCGCAGACCGGTCTTTTCGCGAATGGCGTTCTCCAACTGCTGCACGATCTCTTTGTTCGCCTCTAGAAACGCTGCGGCATTGGCCATCCCCTGCCCAAGTCGCGTCTCACCGAAATTGAACCAGGAACCGCTCTTTTTGACTAAACCCAACTGCTCACCTGTCTTGATCAGCTCACGCTCATACGCAATGCCCTTCCCGTAGATAATATCGAACTTCGCTTCTTTGAAGGGCGGTGCCAACTTATTCTTGACGACCTTGACGACCGTCTCGTTGCCGACGCGATTGTCGCCTTCTTCAATGCCTCCTAGACGCTTGATTTCCAATCGTTGAGATGCATAGAATTTGAGCGCCAAGCCGCCCGTTGTCGTCGTTGATGGCCCCCAGCCCATCCCGGAGATCGTCTGGCGAATCTGATTCACAAAGACAACAGTTGTCTTCGACTGAGAGATTGACGAAGCGAGCTTACGCATCGCCTGGCTCATCAGGCGGGCTTGGAGCCCTACTTGCGCGTCGCCCATCGCCCCGGCGATCTCAGCTTCAGGGACGAGCGCAGCCACCGAGTCCACTACGATAATATCTATCGTTCCGCTGCGCACCAGCGCATCCATAATTTCCAAAGCCTGTTCCCCGGAGTTGGGCTGGCTGAGCAAGAGCGCGTCCAAATTCACGCCGATGGCCTCAGCATACGTTGGATCGAGCGCGTGTTCGGCATCTATAAAAGCAGCCGTCCCACCGCGCTTCTGCGCCTCGGCAATGAGATGAAGCGCCAAGGTCGTCTTGCCCGATGACTCCGGCCCAAAGATCTCGACGATTCTCCCTCGCGGCACGCCGCCTATCCCTAAGGCAACATCGAGCGCCAGCGAGCCAGTTGGAATCGTTTCTACTTGCAGTTTGGCCTGCTCGCCCAGCCACATGATCGCGCCTTCACCGTACTTCTTGCGCAGCCCGTCCAACACGCTGTTGAGCACTTCTTGCTTGCCCATCGCACTACCTCCCTAGTGATTGAGAAATCTCTGTATCTCTCTGATGTTGCGCTTGACCTGTCTGAGAACTCCCACGACCCGCCCCACGATCTGCCCTTCGCCCAGTGGTACCGGCGTATAACTGGAATTGGCAGGGACAAGCGTCGGCTTCCCCTTGATCATGGCAAAGAGCTTCACGGTGGCTTCATCGTCCTTGAGGGCTACGACAATCTCGCCCGGCTCGGCTGTCTGCCGCGGCTGCACGATCACTAAATCCCCAGCAAAGATTCCCGCCTCGGTCATGCTGTCTCCCTGGACCCGCAGCGCAAAAGGACGGTCATCTCGCCCGAACAAGACATCTAAGTCCAGTGTCCCTTGGATGTCTTCCACCGCCGGGATGGGACGCCCGGCGGTGATATGCCCGACGATGGGGATGCCAGGACGGCGCATGCGTATCAGCTCAATCCCCCTCGACTTTCCCGCGAGACGGCGAATAAAGCCCTTCTTCTCCAAAGCGCTGAGATGCGTCTGGACGCTCCGGATCGACTGCATCCCGAATCTCCCCGCGATCTCCCGAAGCGTCGGGGGCATCCCCCATTCGGAGACCCGCTCGGAGATGAAATCCAGAATCTCTCTCTGTTTCTCTGTGAGCTCAGTCTTCATAGCAGTCAAAAGTATAGCATACAAAAGTCTGCTTGTCAAGTGGGGGCAAAATTTAGTAGACCAGCGAGAGCCGCCACGGGTGGCCCCATACGGCTCTCGCTGAAGAAGAGAGGGAGAGGTGGTACATTACGAAGTCGCTACAGTGCGGCGGCAGGGCTCGATATAGACAGTATCGTAGTTGGAGACGCGCCCGTAGAGCGATTCGTTCTCTGCGAGGGGCCGGAACGCCGAGCGCACGGTGACGACGCTGCGCGGATCGGCCCCAAGAGCAAATTTGAACTGAGAGACAGTCAGGTCGAACGGCACCGAGATCATGGCAAAACCCAATCCGCCCCGCATCTGTACGTAGACCCACTTCCACCGGCTTACGTCTTTGTTCCTCATGGCCCCTCCTTTCGAAGGCTTGTCCTTGGTTATACACTTATAACTGTCTCATTGTATGTAACGGGCGTTGCCAAGTTTCGTTTTTGCAGTTCAAGTCGGAAAGATTTTTGGACTTTTGGCGAAATTTTGATCGGAAATCTAAAATAACGCTTTTGAGAAGAGAACTTTTATGGCAAGATGCGCTGGCAGACACCTTCTGTTCTTCTATCCATGAGCTTGTTCTGGCTTTTGCACACAACTTGACAACAGTTGAAAAATGTGTTATATAAGAGTTACTAGTTGTATCTAAGGGTAAACTGCGCGAAAGCGTAGGGCGCAAAGCCGACAGACCTACGGGTCAGGAGTCTAGAAACAGGATGCCTATGGTGGCTGGGTTACCGACTATGAAAAACATACGAGTAGCAATCATTGCCGTTGGGAAGCAAACTCTTTTTTCGACCCCAACACAACCTCCTTTCAATCAGAGGGACGGAAGCTTTCGCTGGAGCAGTGCTCCGGTCGGTTCAGCGATCAGGGTTTTGCCCACTCTTACTGGACCAGGCCCCCGGGAGAGCGGGATTTTTCCCCAGTCGCTGACGCGGTTCGAGAGAACCGTAAGGCCCAGTCCTTCTGACTCTGTCATCCCTTCTATCTCTACTGACTACTATTGTAGAGATGCGTACCGCGGAGTCGTACTGCGGGAGAGGGGGAAGGGCGACAACGCCCAGGAGTGAGGGAAGCAAAGGGATGACAGAGATCCCCTCAAGACCCTGCTGCTTGAGGGGATGGCCGCTCCGTCGCGCTGCCCTAGGGCGGAGCGGCCTTGTCTTTTTAGACGCCTGTCCTTGTGTAACAGCGCAAATGGTGCTAGTATAAAAGCACATGGCCAAGGTCTTGCACACGGGCGACACGCATATCGGCTTTCGCCAATACGGTCTGGAAGAGCGCCGCGACGATTTTGCCAAAGCGTTTTTGCAGGTCGTGCTGTTGGCCCTGGACGAAGAGGTCACCGCGGTCATCCACGCCGGCGACCTCTTTGAAGACCGCAACCCCGGCGCTGAAGATCTGTTGGCGACCTTGCAGGGGTTGTCCACTCTCAAAGAAGCACACATCCCGTTCTTGGGGATCGTGGGCAATCACGAGCAGCGGCGCGGCGTCCAATGGATTGATCTCTTCGAAAATCTGGGCTTGGCAGTACATTTGCGCCCCGAGCCCTTCGATCTCGATGGCGTGCCCATCTATGGGCTGGACTTCACCGGCCGACGCGATATTCACCCTCCTCGGTGTGAGAGCGGCGTCTTGGTCTGCCATCAATTGCTCGATCAAGTCGAGCCGGACGGCGAGCTTGCTCTCGAAAAGCTCTGGACATGCGGAGCGCAGTTTGTCCTTTTAGGGGATTATCACGAACACCGGTCATGGCTTGAGCGAGATCTGCTCGTGACCTACTGTGGGAGCACGGAGCGCTGGATGCTGGACGAGAAAAAGCACCGAGGGGTCAATATTATAGACTTGCAAAACGGTCGGCTCGAACGGCACGAACTCAAAACCCGACGGTTTCTCTATATCCCCTCGGATGAGGACCCCCTCCAGCGCATCGGAAACTCGAACGTGCAAGGCGCCGTTGTCGTAGTCTACTTCAATGCGACCAAACCGACCATCGCGGAGATTGAGCAGCTAGGCTACGAGCGGGGGGCATTGGCCGTCCGCGTGCGAGACTTGCGCACGCCCACCGAGCAACCTACCGAGCCCTCCGTCAACGTTGAGTTCGACGACGTCGAGCAAGTTATCTCGGAAGCCTTGGCCAAAAAAAATCTCTCCCCGTTGGCTTGTGAGATCGATCAGATCATACGCGATCTCACCATGGCTGACTCGAACGTTGACCCGGAAGTGACGGCGCTGTTGGAGCGAGCATGGCGCGAAAAACAGTAAAAGAGCAAGCGAACTTACTCGATCTTTTGCAGCGAGCGAGCTTGGCGCCGGAGGGCGTCGGCCCCGCGCTGCGCGATCAGGCCCGACCAACGCTCGCGCGGGATCAGTTCCAGCTCGACCGATTAGAAATAGAAAATCTCTGGAGCTATAAGAAAGCGTTCTTGCAGTTTGAACCGGGGATCACGGTGATCGCCGGGCCCAACGGCAGCGGCAAGTCTTCACTGTTAGAGAGTATTTTTTTCGCCCTCTACGGCAGTGAAGCTCGTCACGTTATCGGGCGCAGCTTAGAAGAGATTCTGAGAATCGGAGCCGATTCGGGCTCAGTAAGGCTGAGCTTCTTTCACAGCGGACAACGCTACACGGCTCAGATCGCCCTCCGACGACAAGGCGCGACGGCCAAGAGCGAGCGCAGCGGCTGCCAGCTCAGCGGTGATGATGGATCGGTTTGGGTGGGCACCGAGAACGTGATCGCTGAAATTGAACGGTTCTTCGGGATGGACCGCGAAGGTTTTGCAAATTGCGTCTACGTTCGCCAAGGAGAGATTGACAGATTAATTCGAGCTGATAGAAAGACTCGCGAACAGATGCTCGACGGGCTGCTGGGGCTCTATAAAATAGATCTCTTTGTCACTCCCCGGTCCAAAGAAGCTCTTCGGGCATTAAACCGGAGAACGGACTCCATTGACGAGCGCTTAGCGCGCCTGCGTCAAGAAATTGACGCCCTGGAGCGCGAAGAGCTGGGCAAACAAAGAGCGCAGCTCACCGAGCAGCTGGAGGGCGTACAAGGCGAACTCAAGGCCGTAGATGAACACCGTACCGATGCGTATAAATTATTGCAAAGCTATGACGACTCTCTCAGGCAATTTGCTCAGGCGACCGAAGAGCTTCAGCAAATAGACCAAGAACTTTCAGAAAAACAGCAACGGTTAAAGCAGCGCGAGACCGAACGCAAAGAATTCGAGGGCGAGCTGGAAAGCCTCAGTGGGCGGCATCAGAAGTCCACGCTGGCTCTCAAGACGAGCTTGCAGACGTGGGAGATGGACAGCCCTCGCATTCTGGAGTCGCTGGACCAAGCGGCGACGTTTGAAGATGTAGCCTTAGTGCCAGCGAAGCTGTCTGAAGGCAAATCTTATATTGAAGCGCAGCGGGTCAAGCTGCAAGAGGCGCGCGAGGCGCTCACACGGCTGATGGCTGAGAGGGCGCAACGCGAGCGGGCCATCGCACAGCTCCACGAGCGTGATGAAGAGCTTGCCTGCACGCGGGCGCGCGAGGATGAACAGATCAAAACAATGCAGATAGAACTGGCTGCACTGGAAGAGGCCCAAGCCGATCGAGAGAAAGCCTTGGCAGCACAGCTCGGAGAGATCGCCGAGCAAGCTCGCAGGCTTGGGGCAACGCTCCCCTCTACGCCCTTCGCTGCACGTGTAGCAGCAGAGATCAAATCGACGTGGGCCCGAGAGCTCCAGATCCTTGAAGAGCAACACGATCAGGCCAAGCGCGCCGTGTTGCAGACTAAAACCCAGTGTGATGCCCTCCGCCAAGAGTTGACACAGCAGCAAAAATTGCTCGAAGAAGGACGCTGCCCGACCTGCGGACAATCGGTTCCCCATGAACACCTGACAGAATCACTCGGGTTGATTGCACCGAAAATCGCCGAATTCGAGGGTTTCGTCCAGCACGAAGAGCGCGAGCTTGAACGCATCACAGGGAGATTGACCATCTGGAAGCACATACAGACGGCGCTCGATCAGATAGTGTTAGAAATCGAACGGTTCGAGGCACGACGCGCTGAAGTCGCGCTCAAGCGCACGGCCCTTGAGCAAGCCACCGAACGTCGGCAGACACTTCAATCTCGGATCGCACAACTGACAAAGCAAATCGAGAGCGAGCTGCAAACGGTTGCTGCCCAGCGGGCCGAACAAGAGAGACTGGAAACAGCCGTGCAAGCCATCAGCCGCGAGCTGAATCAATCTCTGGACGATCAAGAGAGACTGGAGAAGGTCAAGAACGAGATTGAGAATCTCTTACGAGTGCGCGAGCAATGGCGCGAGAAGCAAGCCGCCCGCAAGACGCTGCTTGAGAGCCTCAATGAGCTTCGTGGTGACATAGCTCGGCTGCAAGATCGGCGTCGGCAGGTACAAGACCGCCTCCAGGGCCAGAGCGAGATCGAGAACAAACGGATGCAGGTACAAGAGCTTTTGAGCGAGCTGGACAAGAAGCGAACAGCAGTGCAAGAACAGTACGATCAGCTGGCCCAAGCGCGGGGAATCGTGCAAGGGCGTTTGGAACATCTGGAGCGTCTCCAGAACGAGATGGCGCGGGTGCTGCGCGACCAGGAAGAGATGAAGAAGCTGAAAGCTGAGCTGGACGAGATCGTCTCGGTCTATCAGACGACGAAGGTCGAGCTGCGCAAGCGCAATTTAGAAGCCCTGAATTATTATTTTAACGAGTTTTTCTCACTGATGGATTCGGGGGACAGCTACAGCCGGGTGACGGTCCGGGACGACTACGAGATCGAAGTAGAGTTAAAGAACGGGCGCAAGCTCAACCCGTCACTGATGTCCGGGGGCGAGCGGGCACTGACTAATATCGCTTTACGTTGTGCCATTCATCAAGTGTTGGCCAAGGCCGTCCGGAGAATGCCCTTGATCTTGGATGAGCCGACGATCTACTTGGATCGGGATCGCGTGCACCGATTACAGTTCTTGCTTGAAGACCTAGGGAAACGGGTGGGGCAAGTCATTGTCGTTTCGCACGAAGTGGGCTTGGTCGAGGGGGCCGACCACGAATACCGCACCGAGAAGGGCAGCGACAATATCAGTACGATCTATAAAGTGCGCTAGGTATGGTACAATAGCAATGAAGGGAGCGAGGCTGGTAAGCGGTTAGGTGAGGCAGCACAGGCGGGGTATTGGCCCTGGGACTCCGATGCCTTTGAGCAGCTGAAGAACTTTCTGGAATCGCTATGCTCTCTTCCGACGTCCGCCGACTCTTTCTGACGGAGCTGAAAACCCTGGGCGAGCGAGCCCAGCGGGCCGTCAGCCATCGCGATGAGGCCCGTCGGTTTTTCCAGACGCTCCAGCTTGGCGGCGCGATCAAGGCACTCACGCCCTTGGATCGCCAGGCTGAGCCCATTCTCAGATTAGCAAAACAATCAGGTCAGCCGTTCGGGGTGATCTACGGTGTGGACGGCGGCAGCACCCGCCCCATGCACTTTGAAGATGGCACAACGCTCTGTGCCAATCAAGCGATCTTCATTGCCGACCCTCACACACGCCATCGGGGACTTCCCTTGGAAACGTGGCGTACTATTGCTCTGGTCTCGCACTCTTTTCAAAATGTCGGCGAAGCCCGTGTGACACACACGCACAACGAGCACGTCTCTCACTGGCGGATTCACTTAACAAAAGACTTTGTAGAACGTGAGATCGAGCATATCGTCAAGGGGCTTGCTGATGTCACCAGCGAGCCAACGCACGCCCGGCAGATGCTCGGAGTAGTAGATGTCCGAGAGGGTCTGTTGGTGCTGGACGGCTCGCTCTACCCCGTCGGGCTCTATTATTATCTTTTGGGCGATTTGAAGGGCGAGTGGGGGTATCGCTGGGGTGTGCGTCTGTCGGACCGCGAAGATATTGTCGCGCTCCTAGCGGGGCCGGTACGTCTGGTTGAAACTTGTGTCGCTTGCCAGCTTCCCTTGGTGGCGATCAACAAGACACCGGAGACCAGCTGGTTGTTGCGCTTCTGTCTCGGCCCGTCGGAGCGCCGCTGGGCCAGTGATCGCCAATTTATCACAGCTGTGCTCAGCGATACGCCCAAGGACTGTTTGGGCTACACAAGCTGGTTCATTCAAGAAGCTTATCCATCGTGGGAAGAACGAGAGTCGGTCGTTGACCTGCCCAAAGCCGTGAGCGATTTTGCGCTCACGCTCGACCCAAGTCTCTATCACGTGGCGTTCTTCTATGTCTACGATCCGCGGGTGAGAAGCGTTTTGAAGATTGAGTCGCCGCGAGCGGTCTTGCGAGTGCACGATCCAGCAGCCCTGCAACGACAGATTTTGGCGGAGATCGCGCGCGGCAAAGGCGTGCCCAATGTGATTCGCAAGGCCGACAGCCGGGCAAAAATCACCCAAGAGGAGCGCGAGGCGCTCATCCGGGCCTGTGGGCTTGATCCGGATTATTACTATAACTTAAGCCGTGGAGAAAGGCTGTAAGGTTCGGGGTGTCGTCTTGCGCTGTTCTCGCTTGGTTGTTATGATGTGATGATCGGTTGAGGTGACTGGATGGCCGATGGTGCTTTTGCCGTCTTGCTAGCTGAGATCCAAGACAGAGTCCAGGCAAAACGCTACCGGCTGAGCAGCCATGCTGAGCGAGAAAGAGAGGCTGATCAGATAGCTGTGCAAGAAATTGAAGAAGCTTTGCTCTCCAGCACCTGTGAAGTGCTTGAAGATTATCCCGATGACCCTCGAGGACATAGCTGCCTGGTGTTGGGGTTCACGGCAAGCGGCCTCCCCCTACACGCTGTATGCGGGCTGGCCAGGGAAATGCTGATCATCATCACTCTGTATCGCCCAGATCCGGCTGAATGGATGAACTGGAGAACCCGCAAGGAGCAGGCATGAGAGTTTGCTACTTCTGTAAGGGGAAGGTTGTCAAGAAAAAGATTAGCCATGTGCACCACTGGGGCGAGAAGATCGTTCTCTTCGAAGACGTGCCTGCGGAGGTCTGTCAGCAATGTGGAGAGATTTATTTTGCCCCTGAGGTACTGCGGGCTATGGATGAGGTCATCGCCAGCAAGCCACACCCTCGTAAGAGGGTTTCCGTACCCGTCTTCTCGCTCGCAGAAGCCGTCGAGTATTGACGGCTCGAACTTCTGGATGCACTGGTTCATTCGACGACTTGTCTTTTAGTCGTCTATAATCTTACTAGCCTTCAAAGGAGGTTTTATGCCTTCATGGTTGACGTGGGTTTTGGTCGGCTTGACAGTGATCGGTCTGTTTTTTGTCTGGCAGGGCCTCAGCCCCTCTCAGGGCAGTATGGCACTGGGCATCGAGGGGCAGAAGATCACACAAGCTGAGTTCTCAAAGCTCTATGATAATCTTGTGGCGCAGTATCAACGCGTGTACGCGCAATACGGACAGGATTTTGGAAGATTGTTGCAAGGGCCTGGGGGAATTGAACGGAGACTCCAATTGCAGAGCCGTCTTCTTGACGATCTGCTCCGACGGCGCTTGATCGCCCAAGAGATCAGCCGTCGGCAGATCGTCATCCCCAAAACGGACGTTGACGATCAGACGGAGATCGAGTTCGAACAGATTCTGAAACAGAACAATCTTACTGAAGAAGAAGCCGAAGAGATTCTCAAAGAACAGGGGCGTACGCTGGAGGGCTTCAAGAGAGAACTTCGTCAGGCAATCGAGCTGAATATGCAGACCGCGCGTCTGCGCGATGCCGTCGCCGGAGCCATCGAGCCAACCGAGCAAGAGCTTTCAGCGTATTTAGAAGAGCATCGTGAAGCATACGATACCCCGGAGCAAGTGCATGCCCGCCATATTCTCATTCGGGTAGAAGAGAATGCGCCGGAGTCCGAGGTCATCAAGGCGAAACAACAGCTGGAAGAAATTAAAAAAGAGCTGGAGGACGGAGCTGATTTCGCTGAGTTGGCGAAAAAGCATTCGCAAGACCCCGGCAGCGCGCCCAGTGGCGGCGATCTGGGGTTCTTCGAGCGTGGCCGGATGGTCAAGGAATTCGAAGACGCGGCGTTCTCTCTGGAGCCGGGACAGGTCAGCGACCCCGTGCGTACGCAGTTCGGGTTTCACTTGATCAAAGTCGAAGAAAAAAGACCGGCAGAGCACCCGGAGCTTTCACAGATACGCCAGCAAGTGCTTGGTGATTACATTGAAGCTGAACGGGAGAAGCGTTTTGAGAGATGGTACAAAGAACTGAAAGCGCAGGCCAAGATTGTCATTACTGATCCTCTCTTGCGGGTCTTCTATCTCTACGAGCACCACGACCGTCTGGACGAAGCTGTGGCCGAGTACGCCAAGCTCAAAGGCCCTTATCAGAAGCTGCACATCGCGCGGGTGCTCCGGAAGAAGCTCGATGCCCTTGGAGAAAATGCAGCACCAGAGCAAACACTGGCGCTGAAAGAAGAGATTTTACACGTGTGGCTGGCGCAGATGGCCGAATGGCCTGACCGCACTGAGCGAAGCTACGGTGTATCTCAAATTGCGGCGCTGAAGCCCAACGAGCTGCCGGGACAGGCGTTCTTTCAGGTCACAGTTGGGGCGGGCTTTGTTCATGAGACGATCAGCGTGATGGAGAAGCGTTTGAAGGAGTACGGGATTCGTGAGAGCGTCGTTTTGGCCGTTGGAGATGATCAAATAGCGATTTGGCTTCGTCTGTCGGAGGAGAGCTCAGAGGTGAAATCTCTAGAACGGCTCTTGAGTGTCCCGGGGCGGTTTGAGCTAAAGCGGGTTCTGCGGGAGGGATCAGTTGGAGAGGAGCTGCGGGCGACGGGGCTGGGAGAGCAAGCGTTAAAAGATCGCGCTGAAGCAGAAAACCCTGGATCAGGGCGCTATTACTTAGTAGCCGAAGCACCGGTGATAGACAAAATCGAGATCAAAGAGATCGCCGCTCAGACCAATCCGGCGGGACGGCCTGCTGGCCCGATCGTTCGGTTGCGGCTGAGCGAAAACACGGTGCGGAGATTGGCTCAGGTGCTCACGGCGTTACAGACAGATCAAGCGCTCGCTATTGTGATAGACAGTGTAGTCTATGGAACTATCGTTATCGGGGCGCAGATGCGAGAGTTGCTCTTACAAGAGGGCAGTGTCTTCGATGTGCAATTTGAAGACGTTCTCTCGGCGTCTCTCGAGGAGGCGCAGGCGTTGGCGCTGGCCGTACAGATCGGACCGCTGCCAGCAAACGTGCGCGCGAGACGACCGTAAAACCTAGAACTGTTGCTGTTTTTCTTGCTTCCTTGACAGCGCCGCACCTTCGTGTTATAGTACGGATTCGGCTCGATCGTCAGAAGTTGGAGCAGTTCGTTCCTGGGTTTATTCAAGCCCATTGTGGAAAATTCATCAACGCATAAAAGGAGCGTGTTCTATGTCAAAGTTGTTGCACGTATCGGATGCTGATTTCACCCAAGAGGTTTTGCAATCGCCTCAACCCGTTCTGGTAGACTTTTACGCCGACTGGTGCGGTCCTTGTCGAGCCATTGCCCCCACCGTCGAAGAGATCGCTGCTGAACTCAATGAAAAACTCAAAGTCGTCAAGCTCGATGTGGACCAAAACCAAGAGACAGCAATGCAGTATGGCGTTCAGAGCATCCCCACGTTGCTCATTTTTAAAGATGGCAAGGAAGTCGAGCGTTTGATCGGCTACATGAGCAAGAGTAAGCTTCTGAGCAAAGTCGAGCCATTCTTAGCCTAAGAGACAGAGGGGGTCTTCATACCCCCTGCTAGGCGCGATGAGACTACGGAAAGCCGATCTGCTGGTCTTGATGACGGTCGTCATCTGGGGCGTTGTCTTCAGCGTCATCAAAGGCGCGCTGAAGGAGTTTGATCCCATGGCGTTTACCAGCCTGCGCTTTCTCGCCAGTTCAGCGCTTCTGGTGCTTCTTGTGCTGATGTGGGAGCGCGGATTGCTGGTGCAAAGAGGCGATTGGCTCAAGGTAGCCCTGGTCGGCTTGACGGGTGTGGGGCTCTATCAGATCTTTTTCATCAAGGGGCTGGAGCACACGACGGCTTCCAACTCTTCGCTCTTGATCGCGACGGCACCGCTTTTCACGGCGCTCTTTGGCGTCATGGCCGGCCAGGAGAGGCTTTCGGTGCGCCAATGGCTCGGCATCTTGCTCGCTTTTGTCGGGGTTGCGCTGTTCATCCAAGCCCAAGGACATGACTTCTCTTTCAACTGGGATCAGCTTCAGGGCGACATTTTGACGCTTCTGGCAGCGATGAGCGCAGCCACCAGCGTCTTGTTCTCGAAAGATGTCCTGAAAAGATATTCTTCGTTGAGGGTGATGGCGTTGGGGGTCACCATGGCGACGGTGTTGATCTTGCTCTTTGGGGCCGGAGCCACGCTTGCACAAGATTTTTCTCGCATTAGCAGTGAGGCTTGGCTGGCGTTGGGATACAGTGCTGTGTTCGCCTCGGTGTTTGCGTACATTGCTTGGTTCCAGGGTGTGGCTGATCTGGGCCCTACAAAACTCATGCTCTATGCGTATCTCATTCCCCTCGTTGGTGTCATCACAGCCGTTCTCACCCTGAAAGAACCCTTCACATTGTTGCATTGGGCAGGAGCGGCGACTGTTTTTCTGGGAATCGGTTTGGTGCGCTGGCCCGGCGCTCCTGAGCGCGAGCCCCAGCAGTGTTAGCTCAAGGTGTAATGGGTCAAGAGATGGTTACCAGGGCCCAGGAGCCAGTCGGTAGAGATTCTATCCAACACAATCGGGGGCAGCACGGCAAACTCCTTGGGCACTTTCACTCCCAACTGCCTCAACTTGTGCCAGGGGCTTTGGCCCTTCATGCCCTCCCCACTATGGCTGCGCTCCACGTTGTAATAGTACAGCCA
>JBBIUX010000013.1:0-41477 GCA_037440025.1 Candidatus Fraserbacteria bacterium
GCCGTGACCCCAAGCTCAGAGAGATCATTGAGCAGTGCGATCTGATCAACGTAGATGGTCAGCCCATCGTTTGGGCTTCGCGTTTGTTAGGCAAGCCGATAAAGGCTCGGATTACGGGCATTGATCTTATGGAAGCGCTGATCGGCCTGTCTGCCCAAAAAGGTTACCGTCTTTGCTTTTTGGGTGCACGCTATCAGGTTGTGGCGCGCGTAGTGCAACATTATCAGCAATGCTTCCCCAATTTGCGCGTTGCAGGCTGGAGAGACGGTTATTGGAATCCAGAGGAAGAAGAAACTGTAGTCAATTCTATTAGGCAGTCGAGGCCGGACATGCTTTTTGTTGCTATGAGCTCCCCCCAAAAAGAGATCTTTATTCGCAAGCACCTAAATAAATTGAACGTTCCGTTTGTTATGGGAGTAGGTGGGGCTTTCGATGTCATCGCTGGAGTCATAAAGCGTGCTCCGCGCTGGATGCAACACATCGGGCTCGAATGGTTCTGGCGCTTCTTGCAGGAGCCTCGTCGGATGTGGAAGCGCTACTTCATAGATGACATCGTCTTTGTGAAACTGGTCCTGCAGGAGTTGCTCAAGCTGAAACGCTATGAAAGCCCTTAGCCACATCAACAGAACCCTACCACAAAGCCAGCCAACCTCTGCTTGGCTGCGCAAGCTCTTTAGCTTCGCTTGTTTAGCAACCTCGGATTTGTTGACTGTGCTCGCAGCGCTCGCTGCTGTTGTCTTCCTGCGAAATTTTGTCCTCCCGCACATCTTCCCCCAGTTGGGGCCTGATTCCTTTCCCTTCGCGCACTATCTAAACCTTTGGTGGCTGTTTCCCCTCTGGCTTGGCTTCTTCGCTTACGAGGGGCTTTACACCCATCGAATGGCCTTCTGGGATGAGTTTCGTAGCCTCTGGAAAGCCATCACCCTTGCCGGCTTCAGCGCATTCGCCATTGTGGCACTCGGCAAGCTGAGTGAGGAAATATCACGGCTTGTGCTCTTTCTGCACTGGGGCACGCTCCTTCTGTTGCTGCCCCTTGCCCGATGGGGCACTAAGAGACTTCTCTTTCAATTAGGACTGTGGAAAAAGCCGGTCATTATTCTCGGCGCGGCCCAGACCGGAGCGCTCACCTTGCAAGCTCTTAATCAAGAGCCAAGCCTCGGCTATGAGGTCGTAGGCTTCCTCGATGACGACCTCCAAAAGCAAGGGCAAACGGTAGGGGAATATCACGGACAGGCCGTCAGAGTCTTAGGCCCTTTGAACTTGGCTCAGCAGCTTCTAGAACAAAATATTGCGCGCGATGTGATCATCGCGATCACTTCTCTATCCCCAGCGAAGCTGGCTGAAGTCGTCAATAGCCTCCAAGGCAAGGCCGAGACCATCCGCATTGTCCCAAACTTTTTCGGTTTGCCCACTCTAGAAGCTCAAGTAGATCATATGTTGGGCGGGCAGGCCCTGCTCTTGAGCATTCCCAACAATCTGGCCAAGCCCTGGAATATATGGCTCAAGCGCGGGTTCGATTTAATCGTCAGCGGGGTCATCACTATAGCGACTCTGCCCCTGATGAGTTTGTTGGTCCTCTTGATTCGCTTGGATTCGCCGGGATCGGCTTTTTACACGCATGAGCGCTTGGGCCGTAATGGCAGAGTTTTTCGCTGCCATAAATTCCGCAGCATGTACGTCGACGCCGACGAGAAGCTCACTGACCATTTAGAAGCCAACCCCCAGCTGCGGGCCGAATGGGAGACGTATAAGAAGCTGAAGTCGTGCGACCCACGGGTGACCCGCGTGGGGAAGTTCATGCGACGCTGGAGTCTCGACGAGCTGCCTCAGCTCTTCAATGTGCTCAAAGGCGAGATGAGCTTGGTCGGGCCGCGACCCTATCTTCTACGGGAACGAGAGAGCATGGAAGCGCACACTGAAACAATTCTCAGCGCATGGCCGGGAATGACCGGGCTCTGGCAGGTGAGCGGCAAGAACGAACTGTCTTTTGAACGTCGGCTCTATTTGGAAAGCTGGTACGTGCGCAACTGGTCGCTCTGGCTTGATCTGATGGTGCTATTAAAAACGTGCAAGACGGTACTGCGACGTGAGGGCGCTTATTAGGAGGCATAATGAACCTACGGAAGATAGGTCTGGGGTTGGTCATGATTAGCTGGGGCACAGCGTGCTGTGCCCCTACAAGCTGGTCACAACTGCAAACACTGGATGTGCGCCAGGGGCTTGTGCTTTATTGGAACTTCGAGGAAGGTAGCGGCACGCTGATTCACAATTTAATCACAGGGGGGGCTGCACAATTCAAGGGCAATGCCCGATGGACCGAAGGGCGCTTTAGTGGCGGACTCCAACTCAACGGCGTTGACGACATGATCGAAGCTCCACTTTCAGACAGTCTGAAGCTACAGGGGGCTCTGACGATTGCTCTGTGGATCAAGATCATTCAGAAGGGGCAACAAATAAACAGTTTGATTCACACGGATAGATACAGACTGATCAGCGGCTGGGGCTTGGATACACGGTTGGAAATCCTGCTTGACGGCCAATGGCGAACGAGTGGACACGTCAATCTGCCACTGGATAGCTGGGCACACGTTATCGCAACATACAGTGCCGCTGAACGCACGCTGCGGCTCTACGTCAACGGAGAGCTAAAAAGGAGCCAAGTGCTCACGGACTTAGCAGATTATCATCTCTCCTTGGCGACTGTTCCGTTGCGCTTCACACAGACACTCAAGTCTATCCCAGACAATCGCGTCATTATAGTTGATGAAGTGAGGATTTATAACCGAGCGCTTTCAGGCACAGAAGCCCAGGCACTCTATCAGTACGTGCCGCCGCCGTCGTTTGCAGCGCTTGAAGTAGTGGTCAACGAGATCGCCTGGTCGGGCACGCCCGCCAGTCCGGCTCACGAATGGATCGAGCTGTATAACAACACGGAGCGGGCGATTGATCTGAGCGGTTGGCGGGTCGTTGCCAAACGCAGTGGCTTCGAGATCCCCCTGCGTGGAACGATCACCGCCCGCGGCTACTTTTTACTGGAGGCTCAGAGCGATAACGCTATCAAAGACGTTAAAGCCGATCTGGTCTATTGGGGTAGTTTGAAGAACTCTGGGGATGTTCTAGCTCTGATGGACCCAGCTGGTACTGTGATTGACACGGCCAACACTGATGGCGGCTCCTGGCCCGCTGGCACGGATTTTCAAGAACCTCAAAAAGCCAGTATGGAGCGAGTTGATCCTGGAGCGCCCGACGCCGACAGCAACTGGAAGACGAACGACGGTCGGACCCGAAACGGCCGTGACACCCAATGGAACGCCCTCAACGGCACACCCAAAGCTCCTAACTCCGCCCGACGCTAGAGCAGAAGGGCAACCCGGAACGTTTAGGTGCAGCCCCTTTATGAGCAACAGTTGTGACTGTTCGAATTTCAGTGAGAAAGAAGACTGAGGTTGAGCTTCTTTCAGGGGGAGTTCCCCTCCCCGAACAGTCACTACGGGGGGCGGGCGCTTGCTCAAGCAGGCCTCGATGGGGTAATCTTAGATACTGTTGTCAGCCGGCTCTGGAACAAGTGCGCCCGGACGTGGTAGACGTGGCCTCCGGCGTCGAAGAGGCCGACGGGAGAAAATCCCGCGCAAAGATCGAAGCGTTTATCTATCAAGTGAGGTCTTATGAAAACGACAGTGCAAACCAAAATCAAACTGAATGAGCTGCCTCAAGACGGGCACTTCGGGGAGTTCGGCGGGCAGTTCGTCCCGGAGATTGTAATTCCAGCGCTCAAGGAGTTAGAACGCGCCTACCGAGAAATCTCTGTGCAGTTCGATTTCCAGAGCGAGCTGAAGGCCCTTCGCGCTGACTACGGCGGTCGCCCCACCCCGCTCTACTTTGCCAAGCGTCTCACAGAATACGCCGGCGGCGCGCGCATCTTTCTCAAACGAGAAGACTTAGTCCACGGCGGCGCTCATAAGTTCAATAACGTCATTGGGCAAGCGTTGCTGGCAAAGGCCATGAAGAAAAAGCGCGTGATCGCTGAGACAGGCGCAGGGCAACATGGCGTTGCTACGGCGATGGCCTGCGCCGTGCTCGGCTTGAACGCCGAGATCTATATGGGCGCGCGGGACATCGAGCGCCAGCAGATGAACGTCCAACGCATGAAACTCCTAGGCGCCCTTGTGCACCCGGTCACGAGCGGCTCCCAGACGCTCAAAGACGCGATCACTGAAGCTTTACGCGACTGGGTGACCAATGTACCCACAACGTATTATCTCATTGGATCGGTGGTCGGCCCGCATCCCTACCCCATGATCGTGCGCGACTTTCAGCGTGTCATCGGGGACGAGATCAAGGGGCAGCTCCTGCGGCGCGAGCAGCGCCTGCCCGATCTGTTAGTCGCGTGCGTGGGCGGCGGCAGCAACGCTCTGGGCACGTTCTTCCCGTTCGTCACCGACGAGAAAGTGCAGTTCTTAGGAGCTGAAGCCGCAGGAGCAGCCTCGCTAGGGCACGGCTCCGTCGGCGTGTTGCACGGCGCAAAGACGTTCGTCTTACAAGACGAACACGGCTATATTGGCGAGACGCACAGCGTCGCAGCGGGGTTAGATTATGCTGCTGTCGGCCCGGAGCACGCCTTACATAAGAAGTTGGGCCGTGGGGAGTATGTCGCTGTGAGCGACGCCGAAGCGATAGATGGTTTTCGGCTCTTGGCACGGTTGGAGGGGATTTTGCCCGCTCTCGAGGCAGCGCACGCGGTCTACGCCGGAGTGCAACGGGCCAAGCGCATGAAGCGCGATCAGATAATAGTGATCACGCTCTCCGGCCGCGGCGATAAAGATTTAGAGACGGTGTTGCGCTATGATACTCAGCCAACGACTGAAGAAGCGCTTTGAAGGGGTGCGCGCTCGGGGCGAGGCCGCGCTCATCGGGTATTTAATGACCGGCGAGCCGCAGCTTGCTCGCACGATCGAGTACATTCGCGCTCTAGAGGCTGGCGGGCTGGACGTGCTGGAGCTCGGCGTGCCCTTCACCGATCCCATCGCCGATGGCCCCATCCTCCAAGCCGCTCACGCCCGCGCGCTCCGCCAGGGAGTGACCGTACACACGGCTCTTGGGATCGTGCGCGAGCTGCGCAAAGGCTCTGAGCTGCCCATTCTGCTGATGTCGTACTATAACCCGATCTTTCGGCTCGGTGAAGAATCGTTTGCGCGGCGGTGCAGCGAGGCCGGTGTGGACGGCGTGATCATCCCCGATCTGCCCCTCGAAGAAGCGACGACATGGGTGAACCAAGCGCGCAAGTACGGGTTGGCGCGGGTTTTCTTCGCTACCCCAGAAACTGACAACGAGCGCGTGAAGAAGATCTGCGAATACTCTTCTGGGTTTCTGTATTTAGTGTCGCGCTACGGCACGACGGGCACCGAACCCCTGACGCCAACGGCGGTGCCCTTGATCGAGCGAGTGCGACCGCTCTTGCCAGAAGATCTGAAGTTGGCTGTGGGTTTTGGGTTTTCGACGCGGGTGCAGATCGAGAGAGTCGTTCGGGTCGGCGTGGACGGCGTGATCGTGGGCAGCGCGCTGGCAGCACGAATCGCTGATGGGGCCTCACCCGAAGCTCTCGCAGACTATGTCCGAGATCTCAAAGCGGGCACAAGGCTCTAATATCTATCTTGTCGGCCCTATGGGGTCGGGCAAGAGCACAGTGGGCCGGCTCCTCGCGCGCGTGGTGGAGCAAGAGTTTCTCGATTTAGACGAGCAGATCGTTGCGCACGCCGGCTGCCCGATCTCGAAGATCTTCCAAACCGAAGGGGAGGCGGGCTTTCGCGCGCGTGAGAGTCGGGCCTTGCGCGAGGTCGCACGGCGACAGAATCTGGTCGTTGCTTTAGGCGGCGGCGCCGTTCTCAGAGACGAGAACTGGGAGCTTATTCGGCAGACGGGCGTCAGCATCTATCTCAAAGCCCGTCCAGAAGTTCTTGTGCGGCGCCTCGAGCGCGAGCCGGAACGCCCCTTGTTGTTAGGGCTGGCGTCGGAGCAGCGCCTGCAGAAAATCTCTGAGCTCGTAGAGAGCCGGAGAGCGCGCTACGAACAGGCGCACTTTTCTATTGAGAACGAGCGGACGCCCGCTGAAGCTGTCGCTGTGATCTGCGAGACTGTGCACTCTCCCTCTTCTTCGGGGAATAGTGCAAAGGTTATCCCTGTCGCGTTGGGCGAGCGCAGCTATGTCATCTGGGTCAAGCCGGGGCTGCTCCGGTGCTTTGGTGAGCTCTATGCGGGCTATCGCTTGGGCTCACGAGCAGCGATTATCACAGACACAACTGTCGCTCAGCTGTACGGTGGGCTCTTAGAAGATTCTCTGCGCAAGAACAGTATCGAAACAGTTCTGGTGAGCGTGCCTCCCGGTGAAGAGCAGAAGAGCTTGCAAACAGCAGAGATGCTCTATACGCGCCTGCTCGAAGCAGACTTCGATCGTCACGCGACGATCATCGCCCTGGGGGGCGGCGTGATCGGGGATGTGGCGGGCTTTGTGGCGTCAACGTTCTTGCGCGGGGTTGCGTATGTGCAGATCCCCACAACGCTCTTGGCTCAAGTGGACAGCAGCGTCGGCGGCAAGACCGGGGTGAATCATCCCTTGGGGAAGAACTTGATTGGGACGTTCTACCAGCCGCGCTGCGTCTTCATTGCCCCGACAGTGCTGCAGACCCTGCCGGAGCGCGAACGCTGGTCTGGCCTCGCAGAAGTGATCAAATATGGGCTGATTCGCGATCCGGCGCTCTTTGCGCGCCTGGAGACCGAACTGGAGAGCTTCGTGCAGCAGCCCGACAATCTCTCTGAGGTCATCGCGCGGTGCTGCGCGATCAAAGCCGAGATCGTCTCTTCCGATGAGCGCGAGAGCGGACTGAGAAAGATTTTAAACTTCGGGCACACCGTCGGGCATGCTCTTGAAGCTGCGAGTGAGTATCAGCTTCGTCATGGGGAGGCTATTGCGTGGGGAATGCTGGTTGCAGCGCGGCTCTCTTATCAGAAAATGGGGCTCAGCTTTGCTGAGCTTGAGCGCATTGAGAAGCTTTTGCAGCGCTTTCCAAAACCGTCTTTGCGCGGGATTGATTGCGAAAGAGTGCTTGACCTTGTGCGCCATGACAAGAAAGCACGCGACGGGCGAGTGCAGTTTGTGTTGCTGCGCGCCATCGGCGAGCCGGTGCTCTGCGACGCCGTTACCGAGACGGAACTCCGAGAAATTCTGTGCGCACTATGAAGCGCATTCTGATCATTCACGGGCCAAATTTAAATCTCTTGGGCGAGCGCGAGCCGGAGATCTATGGCTCGCTGACTCTCGACGAGCTCAACCGAAAGCTTCACGAATTTGCTGCTGCGCACGATCTTGAGCTAAGAATCTTTCAATCCAATCACGAG
This sequence comes from Candidatus Fraserbacteria bacterium, assembly GCA_037440025.1. Classification (GTDB taxonomy): domain Bacteria; phylum Bipolaricaulota; class Bipolaricaulia; order RBG-16-55-9; family DRXL01; genus JANXCC01. Next base: position 7,393 of record JBBIUX010000013.1, read on the forward strand.
GGCGCGATCATAGACACACTCCATCAAGAGCGCCACTGGGCCGACGGGATCGTGATCAATCCCGGCGCGTATACGCACTACAGCTATGCGATCCGTGATGCGATTGCGGCCGTTGGGAAGCCCACGGTCGAAGTGCATCTCTCAGATATTACCACGCGCGAGTCGTTTCGGAGAGAGTCGGTGATCAAGGACGTCTGCGTGGCGCAGATTTGCGGGTTAGGGTGGAGAAGTTACTTTGAGGGGGTGAAAGCGCTGCTGAAAGCATAAGCGGAGAACTCTTCAAATATTAAACCCCGATGCTCTTCAGAAATTCCAGCACTATTCCTCGTTTCAAATCATCGTGACAGAACTGATTGCGATAATTACGTAGACAACCGTAGCAGCTAGTCTCGAGAGCGCAACCGCAATGACCGTCTATTCTGTGTTTTGAAGCAGTCAGAAGCTTTTCCAATTCTTCAGAGCCTTCCACCAAGCGCTGAACATGGCCTGCGCCTCCGGGCACATTGTCAAAGAGAATTAGCGCAGGCTGAGCAAGATTCTCAGAGTATGTATAGAGACATCCATCGAGATCATCTCGGCTTACATGAAGTGATTCACTTGCACCCTCGAGTAAGGTGTACAAAAGTGATAGCCAAAAAGCTCTGTCGGGATTGGAATATCCTTCAAAACGAAGATCCAAAATATCCGTTTGAAATTCATGGCCTAAACCTTCAAAGAGCAAAGTTCCTCGGCAATCCTGTCCTAAAGGAGTTTTATGAGAACTTGTTGATTCTGAAAGAGTCGCAAATCCACATTGGTGGCATATTCTAAAACCAGCTCGGTTGATAACTGCTAACCGGTCATTTCTCGCTGCCTTGGCCACAAGTCGAATTGGGCCTAGTTCAAGAACAGTCTGCGACTCTTCGATAGATGCATCTCCTGCGAAATAGACTCGCGTTGTGTAAGTACGCTGGGGACGAGCTTCACCGGGGCGGCGGGGAGAAGTGCTACTACTTGTAACAAAACCAAACTCCGGAATAACGAAAGTGCCTCTGACTTTACGGCCTTCCAAAGGAGAGCCGCATGCGGCACAAATGTGAAGCATTTGCCCTGTATCAGCCAAGACTCGCTGATAACGCTGGCATTGCTGGCAGATAGCATAATGATACTTACGCCACTCTCGATTAGGGAGTCGCTTCAAGCCGTAACTTTTCCATAACTTGCCTCCAGCTACCACTTCGCTTTCCGGAGCATATTCAGAGAGAGCAACGCGTAGATCACGAGCCAAATCTAATTTTTTCGCCTCCTCGCCATGATGCAGAATTTGTAGTTCAACTACATCTACAGGAAAGCCATATTTGGGAAGAACATTGTGGCTAGCAAGAAAGTCGATGATGGAACGACTTTTTAGATTATTGATGACGCGCAAGATATGATCTGATGGTTTTCGCTGTTCAATTAATTCTTGTCTGCGCTTTTCTAAAGCCTGTATGTCGCCGCGGATTTCTTCAGCAGCTGTCTTTAGTACACCATCATTTTCATCGAACAATCCAGTCAACCAAGCCCAATCCTGTATGCCTAAAGCATGTTGGAGCGGTTCTGGGACTACTCGCTGAAGCGCTGCTTGAAGGGATATCGGCCTCTGCTCTAAAAACTGAGCAAAGGTTTCTGGACCAGACTTTTCCAAGGGGAGAAAGAACGATTCGACAGTACCAAACAAATCAGGTCTTTCCCTCCAAAAGTCGGCTAAAGCGAGCGCATGGATATGCCTTCGCACTATCTTTTCATTGCGGATTTCGATGCGTGGTGGATGAATCTCACCAAAGATCATTTGCTCAGGCTCTGCAAAGTGAGTGAGGTCGTGAGATTTCCGCTGGGCGAAGGTTAAAGCAAACGCTGTGGTTTCTGTTCGACGCCCTGCTCGTCCTGCTCGCTGGACATAGTTCGCAGTAGATGGGGGTACATTGCGCATCAGTACGGTTTCAAGTTCGCCTACATCCACTCCTAGCTCAAATGTGGTAGAACAGCTAAGAACGTTGACCTCGCCGCGTGCAAATCGCTCTTGTAATTTGGCTGCTGCTTCGTTGCTCAGCTGAGCAGTGTGCTCTTCCGCTACCAAAGGCATAGGGATCAAGCTCAAGTACAGTTGACGATAATGATTATCACGAAGCGCTTCTGACGGAGCGCAGGGTTCAAGAAAACCATTGCAACGATAAATGGGGCAAACGCCCTTTAGATTGTGAAGAGTAACATTGCCACAAACGTTGCAACGATACCATTTAACATGTGGATCAACAATTCCGGGACGCAATTCCCAGAAGTTGTAGTAGAGGCGATAGACTACACCTTCTCCTTCGATATTAGAGACAGAGAAATAGTCCTTCCAAATGGAGTTTTCTTGGTGAAGACCAAGGGTTTTCCAAACTCCATGGAGAACCTCTTGGCATTGAGCGATCGAAAGTTCTTGTCCCGCGATATTCTTAGAGAGCCTCAACAGAAAGTCAAGACGTCTATTGAGTTTTCCCTTGCCTGGTGAACTCCAACTGAAAATGTGCTTTCGGGAAGAGGAGCCGTTCTCTCGAAAGTAGTATTCACGGTTACGAGGAGCAAATATTTCATCATCAGGAGAGACTTGATCAGGAAAAGCTAAGGCCCTCTGTAACCGGAAACTGTCCAACAAGATTTGGTAGAGAGCCCAAACTTCGGTTTCACTCAGATTCCAAGGCCTCTTCGTTAGATGGGTAGGTGCTCTCCATTCACGAGGTCTTACAAGTGTGAAACCAAGACAACCAAGCCCTTCTAGGCTGTTCCGCCGATCGTCAGCCATTAATTCCAGCAAGAGCCATTTCCAGACCTCGTTGATTTGTTCCTGAGAACTAAGAGTTTTGGGAAAGATCTTCAAGGCTATAGCTTCACAACGTAAGGGTTCTACAAGATCCTGAACACGCCAGCGGTTTGCTAGAACTGCATCGGCATGCTTTTCCAATGTTTTAAGGATGAGGCGTCGCCTGAGGATTTGAGAATACGTGCGGTTGAGGTAACAAGCAAAAAACGCAGCATCTTGACGGCTGTCTGAGAAAAGTAGTAGCTGTCGGGTATTGACACTCTGTGGAGAGCTAGGAGAATATGATGCAGATGGAGTTTCCCACTCATCCTGTTCTTCTTCTTCTTCCTCTACAGTTTGTTGAGTCACTGGTATAGTTGTTGCCTTAAGCGGAATTTGCTGATACAAAGTAGTAGTTAGCACACTGACAGGGGCATCTTGACCTGTAAGGAAACGTCCTACTGTGTTGGGACCCGCAACCCTACAAGCAAGACAACGTTTCATCTGTCTATCTGGAGCTTTTTGTAAGCGCACTAGTGATAGGCTGGAACAAGAACAAAGTTCGCTACTTGAACCTTCACGTGCTATTGCGCCACAGCGAGCACAGAGTACATAGCGATCTCCAACTTCAGGGGATTCCTCACCTATAGCAACCAGTTCATCTTCGTTGTCCAGAACCTCTTCTTGTGTTTCTGGTGAGCACAGCAAGTAAAAGTCAACTTTTTCCCGATTCTCTTCAGAGATTGAGGTGCTCTGTCTTAGGAAAGATCGACCTTGTTCTGCACGTTGTTCTCCTACTAAGTAGATAGCCCCACAACGTCGACAAGTCGCCATTTCAAAGACTGGATAACCTTCACTCGTGATAGTTCTTTCAAGAAATAGCTGTCGCTCTGGAGCTAAAGCTATGTAAGCTCCCTCAAGGGCGCGCACAAAGAGATGATAGCGAGCTGGAAGCAGTGATAAGCTCTCATTAGCTGGTTTCGCTTGAACTGCCAAATTAACCAGTGCAGTGGTCACCTTCTGGGCATTGGTCTCGTCAAGGTTACGGAAGATTCGCTTTGCGACTACGTTGAAGCGTTGCGGTTTTTCTTCAAGATACTCACGAAGTTGTTGAAGGCGGGCATCGCCACGTAGGACTTCATAGAGAAAGTATGAAAGTGTCTTTTCTGAACGATTGGCAACGGTTTCAGCAGTATCCAGAATTGCTTCGGGGACGCCGTGCTTTAAGCCGATATCTTTGAAACGTTGAAGTAGATTTTTGTCTCCTCTACTGATTTCCTGCTGCCAATCAATATATGGCTCTGGTGTAGGCACGCCCCATACAAGGTCAGCAGAATGGAGTTTAAGGCGAACGGCTGCCACTACATCTTGACGACTCATATTTTGTTCTTCCCATTCAAACGTCTCTCCGAAAAGCTCACTAGCGAAACGCGCCACTCTAGGAAAATCTTCACGCCCTCTTCCTAAGGTTGCGCTAGTAGCTATGCACTGTATTCGCCCTCGTTCGCTCTGTACGACACGGTCTTTAAGCCGTCGCAGGAGCAAGGCCATTTCTATGCCCTTTGCTCCATCATACGTATGAGCCTCGTCTACTACGATAAACCGCCAGTGGCGTGCCTTCTCTCCGTCAAAAAACTCGCAGTCTGCAGGACGAAGCAGCAGGTATTCCAACATAGCATAGTTGGTTAAGAGAATATGAGGCGGAGCTTCTCGCATTTCTTCTCGTGAAAGCAGCTCATTAGGAATACGAGGCTCTTGAGGAAAGTTTTCCCTGAAGTGGCTCTCTGCTTCGCGCCTTTTCTCTTTTGTTTCCCCTGTGTACCGCCCGAAAGTAATTAAGGGATAATTCTTCAAGATTTTCCGTAGCCGTTTCAGTTGATCATTAGCCAGAGCATTCATGGGATAGAGCAGTAGTGCCCTGACGCCTGGAGTTAAAGCGCCCTCTCCTTCTTGGCGAAAAAGATGATCCAAGACAGGTATGAGAAAAGACTCCGTCTTTCCGCTACCTGTCCCTGTGGCTATTACAATGTTACGTTGATCAGTAGTTGCCTTGCGAATAGCCTGTTCTTGATGCTGATACAAATGGCGTTCCAAGGGGAAATCTTCGCTTGCTAGAGCAGTGAATCTAGGCGAAAGCACTCCCTCTTTGATTAACGCTCTGATTGTTTTCCCTGTTTGAAAAGGAGGCGTCGCTTCCAAAATGGGCCCTTTGATGAAACGGTCAGGCTGCGCAAGCTGCTCCTTGAATTGTCTAGTCAGTTCGCTGTCTTTGATGGGAAAGGTTGTTAGAAGATAGCGTCGATAGCTATGGTCAATCTCTTCAGTAGTACGAATAGGATCAAGCCCCATAATATATCCCCTCAACTATACAGTCTAGAACCGCTTCCAGTGCACCTTGATAATAAGCTATGTTCCAGCCGAGATCAAATTTGCTTCGAGTCTCTTGCTGTTCACCCTTCAAAATCCTTTCCAGTGTTTCGATAAGGCCATTGAGCCATTCTCCCCAGTCTGATTTATATCGCGAACTATCATATTGGTATCTCAGAGTTGGGAAAGCGGACTCCAATTTCTGTAATTGTTGGCTATCGGATGCTACTCGGGATAAGAAAGTTTGTAGCCAGCCTACCATCTTCATAGGATCCCAAAACACAGCCAGCTGTACGGGAAAAGCTTCATTCGGCAGATGCTCAAAATATCTTGGTCCAAGATCAGTACAAGAAGGATGCTCCCAAAAATCTTCGACTGGGACTAATAACCCGCACTTAGAGCAAGTGCGAAGCTCTTCTTCTGCTTGGACCTCGAAAGTACAGATACCATCAGAAGAACACCTACAGTGCAACATGCCTCCAGCCACGCTTCTCTCGTCGAGAGCTTGTGTTTTGCAACATATTGGAACTTCTGCGCAACCTCTGGGTTTGGCTTCAAATAAAGATTCCAAGGAGCAAGGAGTCAAAAATGGTGGAACAACATCTTCACCGGTTGATGGTAGATCTTTCTGTTCACTGCTCCAAATGACAATGGTAGGTTGAAATCCCAACGACACCCATCTCTCCAAATTGTCTAAAGTCCTTTGGTAATTAATCAGTTGCCAATATCTTTGATGAGACAGACAATTCTCGTCCCAATCATAAAATTTGTTCAGCTGAGTATTTGCATAGTGCTCTTGCTCTTCTTTGGAACCAACCTCAAAGGGGAAGACCGTAATCTCATCCGGCTGACGAGGACTCCCTGGCAATGCTGGTGCCCATTCATCTTCTACAGCACATTCGAGCAGGTATTCCCCTGGAGGGAGCTCTGTTATAGACTTCTCGATCCACAATTCTGAGGCCCCATCAGCGACAACCTCTTGTAACACTACGACGCGAGGACAGCCTCGATTCCATAATCGGATGACTCGGTTACTAACCTGTCTCTTATCCTGCCAGGCAAGATAGATGAATCTTTTATCATTTCTGGTCTCTTGATCCCAGTTCAAACCTTCGAGAAGCCACTTGGCTTGCACTTGGAGAACTGGGATCTCCTGCACCAGCGAATGTCCTGTGGTAGAGAGAAAGAAGCGGCTAACTGACCGCCGAAGAGTTCGTAACGTATCGGAGAATCTCTTGAGTTCAAAACGAGCTTTACCGTTACGAATTCGTTGAGAGGCTTGTTGCTCAGTTCCCTCTAAACTTATTATCGCTTGCCCCTCCTCGACAGAAGGAATGTCTACGAGAAGGAATAACTCTTGGGCATCCTCATAATCACTCGCTGATATTTCCAGAGCTCTATGAGACCAATGCCACATGGTTTGCCCTGATAGCCCTTGAATTGCTAAGCGAAGTCTTGGAACGCGAACTAATAAGGGTACTTCTATGTTTTGCCCTTGTTGCGAAAAGGAGAGGACGCACTTTGCACTCGACTCACTAGGGGGAACAATTATGGTCCACGCTGCCGTTTGTGCAGATTTTTCCTCAAGAGAGCATGGTGCTTCAGTAATAACACCGTTAGCCTCTGGAGCTGTTATCTTGAGCCATGCTTCAGAGACTTGATCGGGTGTGTAAAGTGAGCGATCAAACTCGATTTTCAACTGGGGAACAACAGAAAATCGGAAGCTATAATCTCTTCCCAATGGACCACGAAGCTGAAGGCGGAATCGACCTACATCGTATTCACTCAATAAATCTGCTAAAGAAATCTCGATCTCGGTTTTGTTTTGCAGCTGCTCTAAGGAATCGATGAGATCTTTAACGTTTCTGTCTATTCTTCGCGGCAATGTGGTTTGTGAAACAATAGACAATTGCCAACGAGAGATTTGCTCAGGAAAAGGTAGCAATAACTGGGGGGCAGCGCTGTAGACACGTTCTCCTTCCGAAAAAACGTAGGGAGTTATTTGTCCATCGGTGATCTTGGGTTCGGCAAGGGCTTCGGAAGCTATTGGAATTTTAATTTCATCTGGCAGGCTAACTTCTGCAGCTAGATCGACGAGACAAGCGCAATAATCACGCCACCATCCATAGAACGTTTCTCCTCTTTCCCGCACAAATTCGCCAGGAGAGAAAGAAAATCGGCTTGGCAAGACTAACCAGCAAAGCACGCGCGGCAGCCTATCGCTCTGGATCATCTTCTTGCTTCGGTGGTCAAAGGCCAGCCACGGGTGCTTTTCGCTAACTCCCTTTAAGGTCCACGATCGAAGTATGCTACCGTTGCTGAGAAGCTGCGCCTGATACTCTTCCGAAGGGCAAGACAGCGAGATTTGTATTTCTTCAGTTTCTATAAAGCTATTCTCCCTACGTATACAAAGTTTCTCCCTTCTAGCTTGGTTACTCGCGCCAGCACGAATCTCAATTTCGATCAAGGTTTCTTTGTCGGTTGCTTCCAGTCTTTGCGGTGGAACGTGAAGGTAGACTTCACCAAATTCAGGGGAGAGCATAATGATTGGGCGTGGGAAACGTGGCCCAGTTGGTTTTTTAATTAGTTGCTTTTCCTCTGATTGCCACCATTGCTCAAACCGCTGTATAATGCGTTCAGGGATACCGAATTCGTTAGCTGATAGTACCTCGCCTTCTTCATAAGCTCTCTGTGCCATCTCGATACATCGGCTCAGAAAGTCCATTGCTGCTTTTCCGCCATGCAGAAGAAATCGTCGCACTGGCTTATCTGTAAAATGGAAAAGTGAGGAACGGTCTTGCCACTCCTGCAAAATTTGTTCAGTGTCGGAAGGATCTAGTCCTAAATGTCCAGAAATGATAGGGAGAAGAAGATTTTTGAAAAAGTCCTCCAAACAATAATCTGGGATGCCACCATGAGCAAGAATTGGAGTTACGTAATGGTGCCCTCCAGCATCTGTAAAAGTCGGCAAGCTGTTTTTTGAGAGAAACTCTATAAAAATTTTCCCCCAACAGGACTGCCAGCTTGACCCTTCAGGCAAGTTTGTTGCCTGATGAACGAATGTCCAATAATCCCCCGCTTGATATTTGAGAATCCCTATCCATACAAGAAAGCAACAAAGACATGTAGGAGCTTTATCGCGGAGAAAGTCAGTTCCAGTTCTGGGATCAGCAGTTATTTGTAAAGAGATGAGATTTCTTAGTTTATCTATATCATCGGCTGAGAGCGGTATTTGTCCCAACAAACCGATCTCCCCGATTCTCGAAGATAGTACGCGTTCACACTCCAGCAAATCATTGCAGTGCTCAAGCATAAGGGTTACCTCTCTCAAGCGTTTACAGAGTAAGCCCTGTTTTGTATTGTGCTCATCGGTATCTTCGTTAATATACAAGATATTATCTTTAATAGTCAAGGATTCCAGCTAGCTAGACGAAGGGCTTATATCGAGGGCATGAAACGATTACTTGAGAAGTTCTCGCACTCTCGGATATAATCGCCCTGAACTCGTAGAACTCTTAGGAGGTCTTCAAACCATGAGCGAACCGATCATCAAGGTCGGCTTCACAGCGCACGCAGCGAAGTTCTACCCTAAAGAGTTAAGCTGAAAGTTCGCAAGCTCTTCGGCAGCCTGCGCCCATTGCTCCGAAACAGTCTCTAACTCTTGGCGCTTCTGCCGATAGAGCGCCGTCAGCTCTCGTAATTTTTGATGGTCTCCGGCATAGCTGGCTGCTTCCATCTCTTTTTCGATCCGGGCAATCTCGTTCTCCAGAGCCGTGACAGCACCCATCAGCTCGGCCTCACGAGCCGCGAGCTTGGCCCGCTGGCGCTCCCGCTGACGCTGCTCCTTGCCGGGAGAAACGCGCCGAGACCTCTCCCCAAGCTCTTCTCCTGACCTAACCCCAATCCCCTTCCCTAAAGGGGAGGGGCCGGGGGAGAGGTTCCGCTGCTCCCGATAGCGCTCATAATCCCCACGATAGATTTTCAATTCGCCATCGCGGATCTCCCAGATCTGTGTAGCGATCGCCTGAATGAGATAGCGATCGTGCGAGACGAGCAAGATAGTACCCTCGTACTCTTTGAGGGCTTCTTGCAAGACCGCGCGGGAGTCTATATCTAAGTGATTGGTCGGCTCGTCGAGCAGCAAAAAATTCCCGCCGAGCTGGGCGAGCTGCGCCAGTGCGACCCGGCTTCGCTCACCGCCGGAGAGCTCGGAGATCTTCTTGAAGACATCGTCACCCGAAAAGAGAAATTGCCCGAGAAAATCGCGCCCCTCACTGATCGTTTGATCCTTGTTTCCTAACAAAACTTCCAAAACGGTCTTGTCAGCTTCCTCGAGTTCTGTCTGGCTCTGACGAAAGTAGGCGACCTCAACGCCGTGCCCCAGCTCAAGCAGGCCCTCTAATGGACGCAGCTCCCCTCGAATAGTTCTGAGAAGGGTGCTCTTGCCAGACCCGTTGGGGCCGATTAACGCTGCCCGCTCGCCGCGCTGGAGATGGGCTGCTTTACAGCGAAAGAGCACTGTGCCAGGATAGCCTATAGCTAGTTCGCGTGCTCTGAGTACCCGGTCGCCGCTCTGTTTCTTTGCGTCGATCCATACGTGAATCTTTTTAGGGATCATCGGTTTGGGAATGCGCTCGAGCTTTTCCAGCATCTTTTGGCGAGCTTGCGCTTGATTGGCTCGAAAATGTCCGCCCGCGATGTTCCGCCGAATGAACTCCTCAGAAGTTTTTATAAACTCTTGCTGCTCTTCATAGAGTTTCCACTGGCGCTCCAGCCGTTCGTGCCGCAACAGACTATGCTTAGAGTAGTTGCCGGGATATTCGTACAGCCGTCCGAACTCCAGTTCCCAGACCTTCTGTGCCAATCTATCGAGAAAATAGCGATCGTGCGAGACGACAATAAACGCGCCTTTCCAACGGGAAAGATACTCTTCGAGCCATTCGAGGGCTTGGATATCCAAGTGATTGGTGGGCTCATCGAGCAATAATACATCCGGTTCTTCGAGCAAGAGTCGGGCGAGCGCCGCCCGCGCCCGTTCGCCGCCGCTCAGATGAGCGACGGGTTTCTTATCTTCTTCAGGATGGAATCCTACCCCTGCGAGCACTTGATACATACGGCTTTTGTACTCATAGCCCCCGCCGTGCCGAAAGCTTTCCAACAGTGCATCGTATCGCTGCAACAGACGTTCACCAGGTGTACCAAGAGAGAGTTCTCGCTCTAAGCGGCGCATCTCGCCCTCTTGCTCGCGCAATTTTGCAAACACTTTGAGCATCTCTTCAACGAGCGTCGCGTCACTCTGAAGCTGCGGCTCTTGAGCTAGGTAGCCGACACGGACGCCGCGGGCGCGCACGACCTGCCCACTGGTAGGCTCTTGCAACCCAGCCAAGATGCGCAATAATGTGGATTTTCCGCTGCCGTTGAGCCCGATGAACGCGATTCTATCTCCCTTGTGCACACGTACCGAGACTTTCTCAAAAACAGTCTCAGCACCGTAACGATGCGCCAGTTCTTCGCCTGTGAGTACAGCCATGATAGTGTCATCATAAGCCGTGCAGCGTCCCTTGACAAGGGGCCCGTAGGATGGTTCAATCAAGGCAATTACACCCGAGAGGAGATCAATGAATCTGGAAGAGTGGCGACGCCAAATAGATGCTATAGATGACCAGGTGCTCAAGCTGTTGAACGAGCGAGTTCAGATAGCCCTACAGATCGGACGAGAAAAACGCGCTCGGCAGCTTCCGATCTATGCCCCAGAGAGAGAAGCGCAGATCATTGAGCGCTTGCTCATCTCAAACGAAGGTCCCTTGGATGAACGAGCTGTTCGCTGTATTTTTGAGTCCATCCTGGGCGAATCGAGACGGCTCCAAGAAGAACAACTATGAAAACGAGAGTGGCTTTTCAAGGCGAGCTGGGGGCCTACAGCGAAGCGGCCATCGCGCAGCACTTCGGCTCGGACTACGAGCCGATCCCCTGTCGCACGTTTCGTGAAGTTCTTGACAGCGTGCGCGATGGCATGGCCGACTATGGGTGCCTGCCCATCGAGAACTCGACCACCGGTCCGATCTCTGAGCCCCAGAATCTTCTGAAGGAATTCGAGGCACACTTCCAGATCGTCGGCGAAGTACATCTGCGAGTCTGTCATTGTTTGCTGGGCCTGCCGGGCAGCTCGCTAGAAGATATCCGAACGGTGTTCTCGCACCCACAAGCACTCGCGCAGTGCCAAGAGTTTTTGGACAAGCTCAGCGCAGAGTTGAAACCCTTTTATGACACAGCGGGTGCGGCTAAATTCATCGCCGAACAGGCCGACCCTACCCTGGCAGCGATTGCCAGTCGTCAGGCTGCTTCTCGCTATCATCTCGCCATTGTGCGAGCAGCGATTGAGTCAAACCCACAGAACATAACTCGGTTTATCGTGCTTCAAGCGTTTCGCCCACTTGACAAGTGAGAAAAGTCGTGCTATGATACCAAGCATCTCGCAATTGAGGAGGCGAGGAAAATGCTCCAGATGGGCCTAGATAGCCATAAAGAAAAGCTCTATCGCGCTGTTCCGTTCTCTATCGCCTCCTTCTTCTTTGGGGCCCCCCGGCCCTAATCACCACCCTTCAAACCTTTCTCAGTCTGTTCCCTCGGATTCACCGAAAGAGCAGTTCTCGGGCGAAGCAAAGAACTGCTGTCTCATTCTCACAAGGAGGTTGACTATGGTCGTCGTCATGAAAGTGGGGGCCAGCGAGAAGCAGATAGCCTATGTCAGTCAGGAATTAGAAAGACTTGGGTTCAGGGTACATCGCGTTGACGGGGCCATGCGCACGATCTTAGGGGCTATCGGGGATAAGCGCGGCATTGATCCTAACAGATTGGCCGTGCTCGATGGCGTCGAAGGAGTCATTGAGATCACCAAGCCGTATAAATTAGCCAGTCGGGAATTCAACCCCGATGGCACTGTGGTACAGATTGGAGATGTTCAAGTCGGCAGCTCAGAACTGACGATCATCGCCGGGCCGTGCTCCGTCGAGAGCGAAGAACAGATTTATAAATGCGCCCAGCTCGTTGCCCAGCATGGGGTGCGGCTGATGCGCGGCGGGGCATTTAAGCCCCGCACCAGCCCGTACTCTTTTCAGGGGCTGGGCGAAGTGGGCTTACAGATGATGCGAGCAGCCGCTGACCAACACAATCTATTCATCGTGACTGAGGTTTTAGACACACCGCAAGTCGAGATCGTCGCTCGGTACGCCGATGTCTTCCAGATCGGGGCACGCAATATGCAAAATTTCGCCTTGCTCAAAGAAGTCGGACGCTGCGAAAAACCCGTCTTGCTCAAACGCGGGATCGCTGCGACGGTCGAAGAGTGGCTCATGGCTGCTGAATATATCTTAAACAGCGGGAACAAGCGCGTCATACTCTGTGAACGCGGCATTCGCACGTTCTCCGATCACTTGCGGTTCACACTCGATATCGGTGCTGTCTCCGTCGTCAAGGAGCTTTCACACCTGCCTGTCATCGTGGACCCCAGCCACGCCGCCGGGGTGCGCACCAAGGTCATCCCCTTGGCTCTCGCAGGGATCGCCGCCGGTGCTGACGGCTTGATCGTCGAGGTGCACCATGACCCAGACAAAGCCCTCTGCGACGGCCCGCAGGCACTCCTCCCTGAGCAGTTCCGCACGTTGCTGGACAAGCTGAGCTTGATCGCTCAGGCCGTCCGGCGTCTCCTGGTGCGTCATAATGGCCACCTGGAGAGTTATGCGAAGAGTTATTAAACCAGCGCACAGCATACAAGGCACCGTGCGCGTGCCGGGAGACAAGTCTATCTCTCACCGAGCGCTCCTGCTGGGAGCACTGACGCATGGGAAGATGAGCATTGAAAATCTCTCTCCTGCCCAGGACGTATACCAAACGACCCTCTCTCTGAGAGCCCTCGGCGTCGCCATCGAGGCCATCCCTTCGGACCTAACCCCCTGGCCCCCTTCCCTGAAGGGAAGGGGGAATTCCCCTCCCACTTTAGGGGAGGGGTTGGGGGAGAGGTCTCAGGCGGGGACCATACTCGTACACGGCGCCGAGGCGCTCTCCCCTCCCTCACAGCCCCTCGACGCTGGCAACTCCGGGACGACGATACGATTGCTCGCAGGGCTCCTGGCCGGGCAGAGCTTCACAGCGACGATCACCGGCGACGCGAGCTTACAGAAACGCCCGATGCAACGCGTCATTGCCCCCCTGACCCGGATGGGCGCCCAGATCGAGAGTAGTCAGGGCTTCGCTCCGCTGACGATCACCGGGGGGAAATTGCAAGGCATTGACTACAAACTCCCGGTGGCCAGCTCTCAAGTGAAGTCGGCCATTTTGCTTGCGGGCCTGCAAGCACAGGGGACAACGACGGTCGTTGAGCCGCATCCAACGCGTGATCACACCGAACGTCTGTTGCGGTATCTCGAGGTTTCTCTCGAAAAAGCAAACGGAACTGTGGGTGTGTCAGGAGAGAGAAGGCCGAAAGCAAAGCCCCTTGTAGTGCCAGGGGATATCTCGTCAGCAGCGTTCTTGCTGGCCGCTGGGGTGTTACTTCCCAATGCCCAGTTGACGGTACAAGGCGTGGGCATCAATCCGACCCGTACGGGAATTGTAGAAGTGCTGCGCGAGATGGGCGCGCATATATCTATCGAGAACGAGCGCGAGATCGCCGGCGAGCCCCAGGGTGATCTGCTCATAAAATATTCGGAGCTCCACTCTGTGCAAGTCGGCGGCGCCCTCATTCCGAGACTGATTGACGAGCTGCCCATATTAGCCATCTGTGCCACGCAGGCTCACGGAGTAACAGTTGTGCAAGACGCGCAAGAGCTTCGGGTGAAAGAGACCGATCGCATTCGCGCTGTCGCCGTCAATCTCAGAAAAATGGGCGCGCAGCTCGAAGAACGTCAAGACGGCTGGGTCATCCCCGGGCCGCAACGCCTCTCTGGGGCCGTGCTCGAGAGCTTTGGTGACCATCGCATCGCGATGGCCTTCTCGATTGCCGGGCTGCTCGCTCAGGGCGAGACAGTGATCGAAGGGGCCGAATGGGCGGACATCTCGTACCCAGGGTTCTATGACGATCTAGACAGAATTACCCAACTATGAAATACGCTCGCCTCATCAGGCTTGGCATCATCGGCGACCCCATCGGGCACTCGCTCTCGCCGGCGCTCCATCAGTGGTTGCTGAAGCACCTGGGCATTGAAGGCGAGTATCAGGCGTACCATGTTCGAGATGGCGAACTAGCAGCTTTTCTCGCAATGAGTAAGCGCTGCGAGTTGTTGGGTTTCAACGTCACGATTCCACATAAGATAAGCATCACGCGATGGCTGGACAGCATAGACCAAGAAGCGTATCTGATTGGCGCGGTGAACACGGTCAAGAATAGTCAAGGGTATCTTGTGGGCTACAACACCGACAGCATGGGTTTCTTGCGCTCACTCGAAGCCCGGTGTTTCTCGCCCCAAGAAAAGCGGGTGATCATTCTAGGGGCTGGCGGAGCAGCGCGGGCGGTGGCACACGCGCTGTTAGGATCAGGCATTGCGACGCTCGCGATCTACAATCGCACCCCAAGCCGTGCCCAGGAACTCGCCGGAGAGCTTCAGCAACGCTATCCCCACAGAGCGATCTCTGTCGGCATCTGGAGCGATCCCCAAGCGCTGAGCTGCGATCTGCGCACGGCTGAGCTCGTGGTGAACGCGACGCCGATGAGTACAGTCTCACTGCCGGAGCGTCTGTCAGATAATGCGCTCGTCTACGACCTGGTCTACAATCCGCCGCGAACGAGATTGCTGATCGAAGCCGAGCGACGCGGCGCACAAACGATAAACGGATTGGATATGCTGATCTATCAAGCCATAGAATCTCTCAAAATTTGGCTCGAGATTCCAGATCTGGAGGATCGGATCGCATATGGTAGCCTGAAGGGCTTTCTCGAAAAGAGACTGAAGGAGCATCTATGAGCCGTTTGCGCTACTTGACAGCAGGCGAGTCCCACGGGCGGGCGCTTGTCGGGATTTTAGAAGGAATGCCCGCTGGTCTGTCTGTGAACAAAGAGAAGATAGACGCGCAGCTAAAGCGCCGTCAGGGAGGCTACGGGCGTGGCAGTCGCATGAAGATCGAACAAGACCAGATCGAAGTGCTCGCGGGCATTCGCGCGGGTGTGACGCTGGGCAGTCCCATCGCTGTATTAATTTGGAACCGCGATTGGGAGAACTGGGGCAAACACTTGGATCCGTGGAAAGCCCCGCCGGAACGGTATCATTCCGTGACCGTCCCCCGGCCCGGCCACGCTGACCTTGCCGGAGCCTTAAAGTATCGCCACTCGGACATTCGCAATGTCTTGGAAAGAGCCAGTGCCCGCGAGACGGCCATGAGAGTCGCTTTGGGAGCTATTGCACGGCAGTTTTTAGAGTATTTCAACGTTCAGATCGCCAGTCATGTCGTGCAAATTCACACTGCGAAAGCCAGCTGTGAAATATCTGAACTCGCTCTGGCCGAACTGACCGCTCGCGCTGATGCTTCTCCAGTGCGCTGTCTGGACGCTGAGGCCGAGAGAGAAATGACAGCGTGTATTGATCAAGCGAAGACTGAGGGCAACACCGTGGGGGGAGTCTTCGAAGTCATAGCGACCGGCGTGCCGGTGGGGTTGGGCAGCTATGTACACTGGGACCGAAAGCTCGATGGGCGTATTTCCCAAGCGATGGCCTCGCTGCCAGCGATGAAGGCCGTCGAGATCGGCTTAGGAGTTGAGAGCGCCGGACGATGGGGCTCGGAGTGCCATGACGAGATTTACTATGATGAAGCGAAGGGATACTATCGTAAGACCAACCGAGCCGGTGGCTTGGAGGGGGGAGTCACCAACGGTCAGCCGTTGGTCGTGCACGTGGCGATGAAGCCCCTCTCGACGCTGTTGCGCCCGCTCGATTCCGTGGACATGCAGAGCAAAAAATCCGTGAAAGCTCATGTGGAGCGTTCAGATGTCTGTGCTGTGCCTGCGGCTTCGGTGATCGGCGAGGCAATCTTGGCGCTCGTACTGGCCGATGCGTTTTTGGAAAAGTACGGCGGAGACTCGATAGCTGAGATCGCCGAGCGATATCACCGCGAAACTTCTCAGCCTTCGAGTTGGTAGGTCATCTGCTCACATCCAACGACATGAAAGGAGTGGCCATGAACAAGTGGATCTACGTGCAGACGCTCAGCGGGCTCAGCTTCGCGATGGTCTGTATCCCGTTCGGGTTGACCGTCTCGCAGCTCAAGTGGCTTTTGGGAATCGATCCGCGCAGTATGGTCACCGTTCAGTCGGAGTTTCAACCTCTCGCGGAGAACGAATCGCTCTATGAGCATGTCTCAAACTACGACACGGTCTATATCACATCCTATCGTCGTCTTGGATATTGAACGCCCACTCCCTCTCTCCCAAGCGGGAGCCTGCACGATGGGCTCCCGCTCCTCTCTTTAGAGAACTCAGGCATCGTTCAGCGTTTCTTTCAAGACCCGACGAATGAGCTGTTCGGAGAACCCGCGCCGACGCAAGAAGCCGACAAGTCTTCGTCTACGTGTTTCATGATCAACGGAACGAAGCCGCGCGAGTCTCTCATCAATGAGCTGCTGCGCCAATGCTTCTTCATCCAGTTCCACACGCGCGAGGGTTTTCTCTATGTGCTCCGGGTCTATGCCCTTGGCACGCAGCTCGCGCTGCAGCGCGCGACGGCTTTTGGGCCTACGCGCTAGCCGGTCCTCAATCCACAGCTTGGCAAAACGGGCATCGTTAAGCAGGCCAGAAGACTCGGCCTTCTGAATAGTTATTTCAATAACTGGTCGGGAGAAACCCTTCTGGCGCAATCGCGCTAGGACTTCGTAGCGGCTGCGGGGTCTGTGTTTGAAAAGTTTGAGAAGATAAACGCGCGCCCGCTCCTCTTCGTTCTCTTGCATGGACATCGACTACTCCGATAGGAGAGTAGGCTGCTTGGTCTTGCTTTTATCGAAAGGAAGACCGGCCTTCTGGCGAATCGTCTGTTCCAGCTGCTCGGCGATCTCTCTGTGCTCTTCTAAATACACCGCGCTGTTGCCGGTCCCTTGCCCAAGCTGTGTCGAGCCAAAGGAGAACCATGAACCGCTCTTTTTAATAATCCCCAGGTGTTCGCCCAACTTCAGAAGTTCACGGGGGCGGGCAATCCCCTTGCCATAAATGATGTCAAAGCGCGCCTCCTTGAAAGGCGGTGCTACTTTATTCTTCACTACGCGTACCAGCGTTTCATTCCCAACTTTTCGGTCGCCCTCTTCTATGGAGCCGACGCGCTTGATCTCCATGCGTACAGACGTATAGAACTTGAGCGCCAAGCCCCCGGTCGTCGTGGTTGTCGGTCCCCAGCCCGTCCCGGAGATCGTCTGACGAATCTGATTGATAAAAACGACGGTCGTTTTGGATTGTGCGATAGCAGCTGCCAGCTTGCGCATCGCTTGGCTCATCAGGCGGGCTTGCAGCCCCACTTGCGCCTCGCCCATCGCGCCCTCGATTTCAGCTTCCGGGACCAGCGCCGCGACAGAGTCAATGACGATGACATCGAGGGCTCCGCTGCGCACGAGACTTTCTGTAATCTCTAACGCTTGTTCACCGGAGTTGGGCTGACTGAGCAAGATTTTGTCCAGATCTACGCCGATGGCGCGCGCGTATTGGGGATCGAGGGCGTGTTCAGCGTCCACAAAAGCCACTGTACCGCCTTGCTTCTGGGCCTCGGCGATGATATGCAGTGCCAAGGTTGTCTTGCCTGATGCTTCTGGTCCAAATATTTCGACGATCCGTCCACGGGGCACTCCGCCGATCCCCAAGGCGATGTCCAAGGCGAGCGAGCCGGTGGAGATCGTTTCGACTTCCAGATGGGGCTGCTCTCCCAGCCACATGATCGAGCCCTCGCCATGCCTTTTCTTGATTTGAGCGAGGACACTGTCTAAGACTTCGCGCTTGCCCATGAGATTGCCTCTTTTCAGAACCGGGTCTTCTATTACTATTGTATGCAACCGGAGGTCTGGAGAGCAAGTAGTACTGAGAATCACGGAAGCCACAGAGCAGCACAGAAGGCGCGGAACTTCAGTGCTTCCCGTGACCCTCTCTGGGCATTCTGTGGTTCAAGCTGCCCGCTTCCCTCGCCGCCTCCACGTTGCGCACGTCAAAGGTGCCGCCGCGAAAACTTCGCGGCCAGCGAGCCCCATACCTTCCACATTCCTCCCCAGCACGCGTGCAACTTCGGCTTTGATCTGCTCTTTCAGTTACCGGATTGTCCCTGGTGTATAACTTCGCTATACTACAATTAACCGAAGGAGGCAGTCATGCCAACGACAAAGGCCCAATTCTATTTCGATGAGGTCGTGCAGAAAGCCCTGCAAGCGCGCCTCAGCCGCATTGCCGGCCAAGTCAAGGCGATCCAGGAGATGCTGGAGCGCCGCGAGTCGTGCAGCGATATTCTTGTGCAGCTCTCCGCCGCGAAGTCCGCTCTCAACCAAGTGACGATTAAGCTTCTCGAAGGGCACCTGGAGAGCTGCGTGGCTCGCTGCCTTCAAGAGGGCGATGAGCGCGAACTGCAAGAGCTGAAAGACGCGCTCTCGCTGGTGCTACGACGCAGCTGAAGCCACTCCAGCAAGCACAACGAGCCTCCGGCAAGTAAAATCGTAGAGATGACCCCGGCGATCTCCATTGAGCACTTGCGCAAAACCTACGGCGATCTTGCTGCCGTGGACGATCTCTCTTTAGAGATTCACAGAGGGGAGTTCTTCGGGCTGCTCGGCCCCAACGGCGCAGGCAAGACCACGACTATCAATGCTATTGTCGGGTTGGTCAAGCCGACAAGCGGGCGTATTCTCGTCAACGGCCTGGACGCCGTGCGGGACTACCGTGAAGCTCATCGCCTGATGGGGATCGCCTATCAAGAGATCATCTTAGATAGACAATTCCTCAATGTGCGCGAGATATTGATCTATCAAGCCGGGTATTTTGGCATCCCGCCAAGGCGCGCCAAGCTCAGAGCCGACGAATTGTTAGAACGCTTTGGTCTCTGGGAAAAACGCTCGGCTCGCGTCCAAGAGCTCTCTGGGGGACAAAAACGGCGACTGCTCCTGGCCAAAGCTCTCATGCACGACCCTGAAATCCTCATTTTAGACGAGCCGACCGCCGGAGCCGACGTCGAGCTGCGACTCCAGCTCTGGGAGATGCTTCAAGACCTCCACAAACAGGGCAAGACTATTCTGCTGACGACCCATTATCTCGAAGAAGCCGAACGGCTGTGCCAGCGTGTGGCGATCCTTCATCGGGGCTGGCTGCGGGCGCTCGGCACCCCCGCTGACTTGGTGCGCGCTCGCCATCGAGAACGATTGGAGGATGTTTTCTTAGAGCTCGTGCGGAGCGAACGAGAATGATCGGCTTTCTGACGTTGCTCAAGCGAGAGATCGTGCGTTTCTTGAAAGACGCGCTCGACACGATCGTGCCCCCAACTGTTAGTGTCATTCTGTTTATGCTGATCTTCGGGGTAGCGCTGGGGGGCCGCTTGGGAGAAGTAGACGGTGTTCCCTATATTCAGTTTGTCATGCCGGGGCTTATACTGATCTCGGTCATTCGTAATTCTTTTCTGAACCCGGCGTACAGCCTCTTTCAGTCGCGCTGGGAGGGGAATATCGCCGACTTTTTGGTCAGTCCGCTTTCGCTCACCCAGATCGCTGTGGCCAGTATTCTTGGGGGCGTCATAAGGGGGCTGATCGTGGGGGCGCTGGTGCTCTTCGCGGCGCTTCTCTTGACCGATCTGCCCTTTGCACAGCCGGCTCTTCTCACTCTCTATGTGTTGGCCGTCTCGGTCAGCTTTGCCGGGCTGGGTTGTATTGTCGGCCTGTGGACGAAGGGCTGGGAGGGCGTGAATGCTATTAATACGTTCGTGCTCGACCCGCTGGTGATGCTTGGGGGGGTTTTCTATTCTTTGGAGATGGTGCGCGGTGTTCCCATCATTGAGCTGCTGACGGCGCTCAACACGTTTACGTACATAACAGAAGGCTTTCGTGCGGCTATACTGGGCGGGGCTGAAGCGCACGTGCTGACGGGGCTTGGCTTGACCGTGGCACTTGGGGCGATCTGTGTTGGCGCTTCACTGGTGCTCTTCCGGGTGGGGTATCATCTGAAAGCGTAACGCCTTCAGCTACGGCATCAGCTTATGTTGCCGCATGATAGTCTCAAGCTGGTCGGCATCGGCGCGAACAGTTTTGTAGATCCAGCGATAGAAAGGAAGGCTCTCAAGAACTTGAGTGGCCCCCTCAATTCCTAACAATTCAGTAAGTGCGCAATACTCCAAGTAACATACGATCAAATGCAGATAGGTTGAGTCTTCATTGCGAGCCCCTTGGGGCTGTCCCACAGGAACTTTGGGATAGAGTGTGCGCAGCTCATCCATAGCAGCTTTCGTCTGCTGGAATCGCTCGCTGACAAACCAATGGAGCTGCTCATGAATAAGCACCTTCCTTTGTCGCGATCTCGCGCTCTGTGCCGTGAGCTAGTTCTAGGGATAAATCCATGCTGCTGCTCCTACCGTCTCAAATAAGGCCTTTAGCTTCAAGGTGGTCAATATAATCTTGCTCCGTCATAGTACAGCTGACAAGATCTCGTAGTTGTTGGACCGTATCCAGGCGGAGTTGCTGTTTGACTTTGATGAGGAGATCATCGCTGTAGTCTCTGTAACCAGAGCCACGGGGAATTTTGGTGAAAATGTGAGTCTTTTGACTTTGATGATAGAACCACCAGAAGCGGTGATCGCGTCCCGCACCTTCTTCGCGAAAACCCTTTTGAGCAAGGGCTCGTTCCAGATCACTTCGTGGAATGACGGCCATGCGATGACGCTGCCACTACTTGCAGCCGCTTCCAGTGAGCAGAAGCTCCTTTAGAGAGCTGTTCAGAAGGAGTATTCTCATAAGATTTTAGCACTTGAAACAATGTATCTAGGCAATTCTTCACGGCAGCTTCAGAAGTTTCCCCCTCCTCTACTATTTCCAACTTGGCAATGGAAGCAAAGAAGTACTTTTTACCATGACGTATTTCAATGGTGACAGGGGTGAGTAAACGCCCTTTAGGAGTTTGCGCAGGGTATACCACACGCCTTTCGATGAGGTCACCTAAGTCCTCAAGGGATTCCATGAAAGCAAGAATTGCTTTATCACCCGGCGTAAGTCGAGGTTTAGGGAATACCTCGCTTTGTATACCATTGTACTGATCTAGAAATTGCTGGTATCGCTTTTGAGCATGATCTATGAACCTCTTATATTCGAAACTCCAACTCCAGAAACCATGTTCTGCCCAATCATGGAGAATGCCGCACGTCAGCGCTATGTGATCAAAGGCTTCTCTTTGTGATATCCCAGAGTCTGGTGTGCTCAAGACACCGGACCTGCAGTCCAAATCAATATACCGAAGCAGTTCTGGTAAACGCTGCACGTCTCCATACA
The DNA here is from genome assembly GCA_037440025.1 of Candidatus Fraserbacteria bacterium. Lineage (GTDB taxonomy): Bacteria > Bipolaricaulota > Bipolaricaulia > RBG-16-55-9 > DRXL01 > JANXCC01. The sequence continues at coordinate 29,036 of JBBIUX010000013.1, forward strand.
GTAGTTCATATTTTGAAAAGTGATCCAAAGTCACAAGGGGAGTCTGTAAACTTGTAGTCAGAAAAGGTGTATGAATTTTTACTACAGCGAGTTTCGCATCGTGATCCATCATATCAAGCCCTTCTACAAAAGGTTTTTCATAACACCAGCTTTTTAATCTTAACCCGCGCAATGCCAAGTAAAACCTTTGAAAAGTGAATCCCGGAGCACATCCCTTAATAGGAAATTGATAGAACCGCCCGTCGCTATTCACTCCTTCAATGTGAGCCCAATACATTCTCACTAATTCTTCTTGTGCTAGTAAGGCTAAGAATGCAGCTCGTGCGTGGTGCCCCCCTTCAAATAACTGAATGGCTTCATTTAACAGGGAGTCAGCATTATGAAGAAGTTTTTGACAAAAGCTTTCAATGAATCCGTGACTAATAACTTGCGCTGAACAATGCTGAAATTCTTTGAACCTGCCTTTAGGTTCATAAATCACGGACCCAACCCACTCATGTACGAAAGCTCTGCGAACAGTTTCATCATACTTAGCATCATGAAACGACAAAAGTTGACCGCCTGGGCATGAATGTCCTTCCTGAGTGACGAAAAATCCCTTACAAGCACTACAAACAAGAAAATCCGTCAATTTGCCAGCTTCGTAAACTTTGGGATGCCCAGCCAGCATGTTTGAAAGCCAGCTCCATCTATCTTCTACGACGTAATAATTTACCCAATCTTGCAAATCCCACTTCATTCTTTATGCTCCTGCGAGAATTATAATGGAACCTCAACTAACAATTCAAACCCATAACCTCAAGAACAGCTCTGATGTTGTCTGGCACGCTTATGGGTTTAGCCACGTCGAGCGCATTGTCTGGATCCTTCAGCCCATGCCCTGTCAATGTGCAGACGATCGTGCTGTTGGGCTTAAAATAGTTCTGCTGGGCGAGCTTCAGAACCCCGGCGATGCTTGCTGCTGACGCCGGCTCACAAAAGATCCCTTCGAACTGCGCGACGAGCCGATACGCTTCTAAGATTTCTGTATCGCTGACCGTCGGTATTATTCCGCCGGACTCATCGCGCGCTCTGACGGCTCCCTGCCAGCTCGCGGGGTTGCCAATCTTAATTGCTGTCGCGATTGTTTTGGGCTCTCGAACGGGATATCCCAAGACAATCGGCGCAGCGCCCTCGGCCTGAAAGCCCAGCATCACCGGGCGCTTCTCTATCTTGTGCGCCGCAAAATACTCACAGTAGCCCTTCCAATACGCTGTGATATTCCCAGCGTTGCCCACCGGCAGCGCATGATAGTCCGGCGCTCTTTGCAGGACGTCACAGACTTCAAAGGCTGCTGTCTTTTGGCCCTCGATTCTATAAGGGTTGACGGAGTTCACCAAGGTCACGGGATATTTTTCAGCAATCTGACGAACAATCTGAAGGGCTTGATCGAAGTTACCCTGAATCTGAATAACCTGGGCTCCGTAGATCATTGAGCCGGCCAATTTCCCTAGGGCGGTCTGGCCTTCAGGGACAATGACGAACGCTTTCATTCTTGCGCGAGCGGCATAGGCCGCCGCTGACGCTGCGGTGTTCCCCGTCGAAGCGCAGATGACGGCTTTCGCTCCGGCTTGCTTGGCTTGTGAGATGGCAACAGCCATCCCACGGTCTTTGAACGACCCGCTGGGGTTGGCCCCTTCGCATTTCAGATAGAGCTGGACGTTCACGCTGAGCTGACGCTCTAAATTTTCTGCACGAACGAGGGGCGTCGCACCCTCTAACAGCGTGATGATATGTCCATCAGCGATGGGAGGCAGATGGTCGCGGTAGTGCGCGTAGACGCCGGGCCAGGTCATGACCCCCTCCTCCAACTCCTCCCCTCAAGCGGGAGGAGAGCTTCCTCTTCCCGAAGGGGATAGAAGGGGGAGGTCGTCAATCTTCGCCGCGAGAATAAAGTCGCTCTCGGTCAGCCCGTCGATCTTGTGCGTCCAGATTTCTATACGAACCTTTTTGTAAAAGATATGGATATTCGGATGATGCCCTTCTTGCTCAGCCAGTTCTGCGACCTTGTGCACGAACGCGATCCCGTCAAGATATTGGGGAAACTTGAACTCTTTGATGATCCTCTTGCCCTCGATCAGCTCCCAGCCCTCGACCTGCTTCAGATACTCTTGAGCTTGCTCTAGAGTGAACGGCGGAACACCACCGCGACAGGGAACGCAATGTTTCTCTTTGAGCGATGGCGCGATGTTCATAGCAGGGGGACCTCACGCTCCGTGATCTTCAACCCTAGGTGCCTATACGATCGCTCGGTCGCTACGCGCCCTTGCGGTGTTCTCTGAATGAAGCCTTTCTTCAGTAAGTACGGCTCGTAGACCTCTGAAAGCGTGTCTTTCTCTTCGCTGAGCGCCGCCGAGAGCGTTTCCAGACCCACCGGCCCGCCGCCGAATTTTTCAATAATCGCCTGCAGAATCTTGCGATCTAATTCGTCCAACCCCTCCTCGTCCACTTGGAGCATCCCTAGTGCCTCGCGAGCGATCTCTTGATCAATCACAGGCTTCTTCTTCACTTGCGCGAAGTCGCGCACGCGTTTGAGCAATCTGTTAGCTACTCTGGGCGTGCCCCGCGCCCGACGGGCGATCTCCTGTGCGCCCTGCTCTGTGATAGTAATATCCAAAATCTGTCCCCCGCGCAGCACGATCTCTTGCAGCTCAGACTCCTCATAAAAATCGAGATGGAAGACGACTTCAAATCTGTCTCGCAGGGGATTGGTCAAGAGCCCCGTGCGCGTCGTGGCACCGATGAGCGTGAACTTGGGCAGATCCAATCTGATAGATTGCGCATGGGGTCCTTCTCCAATAACGAGATCGAGCTTGCAATCCTCCATCGCTGGGTAGAGCAGCTCTTCGACGTTTCTGCGCAGTCGGTGAATTTCATCAATGAAGAGCACGTCGCCCGGCCCCAAGTTCGTGACGATAGCTGCCAGATCGCCGGGGCGCTCGATGGCCGGCCCGGAGCTGACTTTGATATTGACACCCATCTCAGCAGCGACGATGAAAGCCAGCGTTGTCTTTCCCAAACCCGGTGGGCCGTGCAAGAGCAAGTGATCTAAGACATCGCCGCGGGCTTGGGCGGCCTGCATATAAAGCTGAAGCTGCTCTTTGAGCTTGGTCTGGCCGATAAACTCTGCCAAGCGGTGCGGGCGAAGCGATGCGGCGGCCTGGTCTTCTTCTTGTTCTTCCCCTTTCAGGATGGCTTCACGCGACATATCGAGATTGTACTGATCGGGCAGAGTACAAGCAAATGTCTAGCATTTGCACTGTTGCACTTCACTTGGCAGAATCACTGTAAGAATGCTCGACAAAGTTCAGAGCACTATCGTGCGCTACAAGATGCTCGCGCCGGGCGACCGTGTGTTGGTCGCCGTCTCCGGCGGCATTGATTCTGTCGTGCTGCTCCACATTCTCGAGAAACAACAAAAAGAGTATAAGCTCACTCTGGGAGTAGCACACTTTGACCACGCCATCCGGCCCAATTCTGCTCAAGACGCCGCGTTTGTGAAAGGGCTTGCTCAGGCACTGAAATTGAAATGCTACACCGAACGCGCCGACGTGCCCGTGTACGCCACAGCAAAAAAAATCTCGCTCGAAGTCGCCGCCCGCCGGCTGCGCTATCAGTTCTTAGAAAAGACAGCCAAAACCCATAAATTCAACAAAATTGCGCTGGGACACACCCTCAACGATCAGGCTGAAACCCTTTTGATGAGGCTGTTACGCGGCTCCGGGCTCGAAGGGCTCTCTGGCATCCCGCCGGTGCGCCCGGCAGGCGCTTCACGCCGTCTCTATATCCGCCCGCTCCTCGAATGCACCCGCGAGCAGATCGAAGCGTTTGCCAAAACTAAAAATCTCCAGTGGCGCGAAGACCCCACCAACAAAGACACGACGATTTTGCGCAATCGCATTCGTCACGAGCTGATCCCCCTGCTGAAAGAGTATAATCCCAATCTGTTACAGTCGCTAGGCCGAACAAGCACTCTCCTTGCCCAGGCGGCGCACCATCTCAATATCGAGGCCGGCTTTGCGTTTGTTGACTTGATCTGTGAGACAACCTCTAAAGAACTTACCCTCGACTTGGAAGGGTTTCTGCAGTATCCGGAGTCCTTACAGACGCTCTTGTTGCGCAACGCTGTCGCTCGGGTGAACGCGCTGTGCGATCTGGAGGCTGCCCATAGTGAAGCGGCGCTCGCATGGATCTCCCGGCGTGGAACAGGCGAGCTGCACTTGCCCGCCGGAGTCAAACTGCTCCGACGGCATGATCGGCTCATCGTCACTGTGCGTCAGATTCCTCCTCAAAAGCATTTCGAATATGTCCTGGTCGTTCCCGGCGAGACGGTGATCTCTGAGATCGGCTGGCGGTTTCGGACGGCACACAGTGCGAAAGTTCGCGAGCTCGCAGGTTCCCAAGCTCAGAACTCGCGAACTATCTTTCTCGATGCCGACAAGATTCGGGGTCCGCTCGTCGTGCGCAATCGTCGCCCCGGCGACCGCATCCATCTGAAAGAAGGTACGAAGAAACTGCAAGACTTTTTCGTGGACAAAAAGATTCCTCGCGAGACCCGCGATGCCATCCCCTTGATTTGTGACGCCGATGCGCTAATATGGATCGTCGGCGAGGCCGTCAGTGAAGCGTATCGCGTGACACCTCAGACACAACGAGCTTTAGAGATCATCGCCGAACAGTGTGAAGGAGCTGTATGAGTATTATTATCACAATTATTGCTTTTTTGGTCACCATAGCGTTTCTGGTGCTGATTCACGAGTGGGGGCATTTTGCCGCGGCGCGGCTCTTTAGGGTGTGGGTGCACCAATTTGCGATTGGCATGGGGCCAGCCGTCTGGCGGCGCAAGGGCCGGGAGACCGAATACTCTATCAGGGCCTTCCCCATCGGGGGCTACGTGCGCATGGCCGGGGAAGACCGCGAGAGCGCAGAAGACCAAGCCGTCCCCAAAGAACGGCTTTTCACATCTAAACCCGCATGGCAACGAATGATCATCGTCTTTGCCGGACCGGTGATGAACATCATCGCTGCGGTCTTCTTAATGATCATGATCGTTGGGGCGTTCGGGTTGCCTTATCTAGAAGTCGCCGAACTCGTCCCCCTGCCCGATGGCACTCCCAGCCCGTCGCAAGGGATCATTCGGATTGGCGATAGAATCGAACGAGTGAACCAACAAGCGATCTACTCAGCCCAACAGCTTCAACAAGTCATCCGTGCCTCAGCCGGTACAGAAGTCGCCATTGAGCTCCTGCGTGGAGAGACGCGCCAGACCGTCTTGGTCAAGCCGGGTTGGTCAGAGCGCGATGGGCGCTACATCATCGGAGTCAAGTTTGCGCCCGTCGCCACTACAAATACAATTGCCAAACTCGCGCCGGGAGCCTTCTTAGCACAGCACGGTTTGCAAGCCGGCGACCGCGTGCTCTCCGTAAACGGCACACCGGTCTGGAGTTTTTGGCAGATGCGCGATCTCTTGTTGAGCACCCAAAGCGCAACTATAGTCGTGCAACGAGACAGCCAGCAACTGACCCTGCCCGCCATTCCGGTCGCCGGGCGTGCCGAGATGGAATTGTTCAACGACTTTGAGCCAGAAGTCCTGATGCGACGCGTTTCCATTGGCCAGACCATCGTCGTGGGGGCGCAACGCTCTTGGGATACGGTGGTCGCCATAGTGGAATGGCTCAGGAACCTGCCGCATCGGCTCGCTCAGGCCGGTGGGGAGATCAGCGGTCCGCTGGGAATTGCCGGTGTGCTGGGGCAGTCACTGCAGTTTGGTCTGATGCCATTTCTCTTTGTCGTGGCGGTCTTGAGCCTCAATTTGGGGATCTTCAATCTGCTGCCCATCCCGGCCCTCGACGGTAGCAGAATTATCTTTTTATTGATAGAGATGATTCGAGGGAAGCCCCTTCCCCCGGAGCGCGAGGGGCTGGTGCACTATATTGGCTTCATTGTTCTGATGGGGCTTATACTGTTAGTGACATATAACGATATTATGCGTTTTTTTGGTAAATAATTAGCGTTCTGCCAAGAGCGCGACCGCCCAGGCGGCGATCCCCTCACTACGTCCGAGCGCGCCCATCCCCTCAGGCGTCGTCGCCTTAATATTAATCTGTGATATCGAAAGCCCTAATGCCTCTGCGCTCTTCTCGCACATTTGTGCAATATACGGCGCCAGACGCGGCTCTTGAGCGATCACCGTCGCATCTATATTTTCGATAGCGAAGCCCGCTGCTGCGATTTTCTTGCGTACTTCGGTTAAGAGCACAGTGCTCGAAATATCTCTGTAGCGTGAGTCGGTGTCGGGGAAATGTTTGCCAATATCGCCGAGGGCGGCGGCGCCGAGCAGCGCGTCGCAGATCGCATGAAGTACAACGTCGGCGTCGGAGTGTCCGAGCAGCCCTAGCTCATAGGGAATCTGAACGCCCCCCAATATAAGGTTGCGCCTTGGGACCAATCTGTGAAAATCTACGCCGATGCCAACGCGCATAGCGATTGTTGCTATCATATCAGTCCGGACAGAAGTTTGCGTTGATAGCAACGCTAGAGCGCTCCAGAATTCTTTAGACCGGCTTTACACCCTCATTGTTGGGTTGATCTCGTATTTGACGGTGCCTTTGACGGCACGGGAGATAATACACCGTTGCTCAGCCAATCGGACGGCGCGCGCGACGGCCATATTGTGTGCCTTGGGATCTCCCTCAAGCTCAAAATGGGGTTTCAAAATGACTTCGGTGAAGTGAAAGCCGCCCTCTTCGTGAGAAGAGACACGCCCCTCAGCTTCACATTCGAGCGTTTTGACGGGAAGGTGCATCTTCTCTGCCACGTGCGCCAACGTGATCAAATAGCACGAGCACGCCGCCGAGAGAAAAAGTTCTTCCGGATTGGTCGGCCCGCCATTGCCTCCAAACTCTTCTGCAACTCCAAAGAGCGTCTTCACCGTCTTCTCTTCGTTGATGATCTCGCCTTGGCCGTGCACCCCTCCCTGCCAACGCCCAGAGACCCGAAAGATATATTTCGTATGCATGGGTACCAACCCCTTTATGTATTGATATGAATAGTACTCCAAGATACCAAAAGACCGACGGACCTGCCAACTCGCTCACTCGACTCATACCGACTATACTTAGCTGTCTATGACCAGCACCGAGTTCTTGCAGAGATTAACAGAACACATTACGGACTTTGAAGTGCGTCCCGCTCAGCAAGAGATGGTACTGGCTTGCGAGCATATTGTGCAGTCGGGCGGGCTCTTGCTCGTCGAAGCCCCCACCGGGGTAGGCAAGACGTTCGCCTATGCCATCCCAGCTATTCTTTCTGGAAAGAAAACTATTATCTCGACCAACAAAAAGAACCTTCAAGACCAGCTGATTCAGAAAGACTTGCCCCTGTTGGCCCGCGTGAAAAATTTCAGATTTTCCATTGCAAAAGGGTTTTCGAACTATCTCTGCCTACTGGCGCTGCACGGCTTCCAGCCGATGACCGGACCAGAAGTTCAAGAACACGCCCGGCTCCTCCAGTGGGCAAACGAGACCGAAGACGGGGACACAGACTCGCTCGTCCTGCTCAGTTCCCTATGGCGTGAGGTGCGTGCAGATTCTGCTGGCTGTCTGAGACAAGATTGTCCATACTATGACCAGTGTTTTTACTTTCGCGCACGCGAGAGGTGGTTTGAAGCTGATCTGTTGGTGGTCAATCATGCCCTGCTCGCTGCCGACGCTGCCCTCTATTTGGGAGCAGGGCGTGGCCTGCTGCCCGACGCAGAGATCTTAATCATTGACGAAGCCCACTCTCTAGAAGACGCATTCTCTGATGCTTTCACCCGCTGGGTGAGCCGTCATACCCTAGACAATCTCATTCGGGAAGTGATGACACTCGACCGACGATTGCTCGCAAAAGCGCAAGCCCCGCTCAACCGTCTGCAGGCCCTGGCTCCGGCGTTCTTTGAGCAACTGCGAGCACGTTATCCCTCCGAACACCGTCGCGTTGCCCCTGATGATTTCGCTCTACGTGCTGAAGCTGAGTTGATCCTCCAAACGGTCACCCAGCTCCAATCGGCCATAGAAGACTTTGTAGCGAAAGAATCACCGACGCTTTTCGCTCAGGGCGAACAACGAGCACATCTGGTCAAAATCCGGAAGTGTGCTGCCTGGGTGGCCGAAGTCGGCTCGACACTGCTGAGCTTTCTCGAGCCAGCCCAGACGGGCTCGCCGTTGGTGCGCTCGACAGAGTCTTTTGAGAACCGAGCGACGCTTTCTGTGGCCCCGCTCTACCCGAAGACGGAGCTACAAGATGGGCTGCTCTCGCGGTTTGGCTCGGTCATTTTGACCTCGGCGACGCTCTCTGTGGCCGGTGACTTCGAATATGTGCAGCGGCAGTTGGGCATCGAAGGTGAGGCTCTCTCCCTAGAGTCATCTTTTGATTACGCTCACCAGGCCCGATTGTATGTGCACCAGCTGCACCCCCCAGAGAAGGGAAGTCTGTCCGAAGGCTATATAGAGGAGCTGGCGCGCCGGATCGCGCTGATTGTCGAGAGCACTGGAGGCGGAGCACTGGTGCTCTTTACCAACGCGCGCGTCCTAGATAAAACCGCCCAACGGTTGCGCGAGCGTCTCAACGCTCGCACACCGTTGCTCTGTCAAGGGGAAGCGTCACGGCCCCAGTTGCTCTCGCAATTCAAAGATGACGGCAATGCCGTGTTGTTGGGGTTGGATTCTTTCTGGGAGGGGATTGATGTGCCCGGACCGGCCTTGCGAGCCGTGATCATCACCAAAATCCCCTTTGAAGTCCCGGACAATCCCCTTCACGAAGCTCGTGTAGAACGCTTGCGTGAAGAGGGCCGTGATCCGTTCAACGAATACATTCTCCCAAGAGCAGCGCTCAAATTAAAGCAGGGCTTTGGACGGCTCCTACGGACGGCCAGTGACACCGGCGAAGTGCATATTTTAGATGGGCGCATTCTCACGCGATCCTACGGCAAAAAGCTGTTGCGAGCCTTGCCAGCCGGGATGGAGATTCGCGTTATAGAGGGGCTAGAGACTTAGATATCTTTATTCACTTCCTAAACCCCGGCGGCCAGGGGTAGTCAGCTGGACAGAGGTCGCCTTTGCCGTTGTTGCGGAAGATATTCCCGCTCCCAATGATCTCTGGATCAGTGAACACCTGCTCTTCTCCGGGCGCATAAACATTGCACTCATCTGGGCGACCATCCCACCCCGGGAGCAGATTCAGGGCCAATCCCCAGGCCTCGTTGTTCTCGATCCGATTCTCACTGATCTCTATCTTGACCGGCTCTTTCAAAGACTCCCGTCTGAGTGACTTACTGAGCAAGATTCCATTGCCAAACAAGGAGATGTCTGGTGGAGTGATAATCCCCATATATTGCTTGCGCTGCCAGGCGATCCAGTTCTTGAACAGACGTACTCGTCCGCCCTCAACATTGCTAATACCAGCTTTGATGCCTATTCCCCCGCCAACAATGGTGTTGCCCTCAATGAACCAATCGAGCCGTGGATGTACTACTCCCCCTTCAGCGAGATAGTTTGGGGAGCTCTCGATGACGAGGTTATGATTATTGCTAAAGAGCCAATTGTCTCGGATAGCCATCCTTGCCTCTCTGACACCTTGCCCCACCACAACGCCGTTCTCACACAATGCCACGAAATTTCGTGCAATTTCGACTTGACCACCCTCCATCACTTCAAAGGCCATTCCAACTCGAAAGTGAGGAACTAGTAGAGAAAGCTTTGGGTCACAAATCACGGTATTATCATAGCTGATGAGGTGCTGACCGGCTACCCATATACGGTCGTATATACTGACAGTGGTACCTCTCGTGAAGCGGTTGCGCTCAAGGATGACTTCGTCTATGACAAATGCTCCTTCAGGGGTAGCGGAGATAAAGGCGTAGTTGTGCTCAAAGAGGCTGTCTCGAACCTCCAGGCGTTGTAACGGCCCGGCGGCGGAAATGATCACTCTAAGGTCCACCCAAGCAGACCGCTCTAAGACCAAGCTGGCGTCGGTTAGCACCTGAATGCCAATACCCTCGTATCCCCCGTATGCCTGGGCTTGAGAGCGCACGGCGAGCTGCCGCACGCGAAGAGTGACTGCGTGCCCTGGAGCTTGTACCACCAGCACCGAATTCTCAAGATCAACTTGAGGAGATACTGGTGGACGGAGAATGGTGCTGTCGATACCGCTTCCTTCTAGGGTCAGGCTTTTCGTAATGACTATGTTCTCTGTGTACGTACCCGGCCCAATGAGAATAGTCGCACCCTCTGGCGCAGCATCCACAGCCGCCTGGATGGTCGGATAGTCCTGAGGCACCCGCAGGACAGGCTGGAGCTCAGCCACAGGGTGCATGGGAACCAAGAACAACAACAGCATCCCACATAAAGAGGCATAGCCCGCCATTCGAAAGCAATGTCCTGTCATATGCTCATCTCCTCCTCTTCATTTCATGAACAAGCCCATGATCCACCCTATGATTTGATCTACTGACCATTTCGACCCCACGGTGATGCCCATGCGTCGCGCGATCTCTCGGGCTTCGTCTTCAGAGATACCGATGCCGGTAATGCTTACGACCTCTTCCTTGTCAGGATCGATCTCAATGACAACACCAAAGAAACAACCACCACACCTGCCTCGGCCTGCTATGATTTTATTTTTTGCATCCGTAGCATCTGCACCTATATTTACAGCAACAACGATACCGGGCATGTATCGTGCTATCCTAACAGCGTCAGAGTCGGGTAAACCCCTGCCTCGCAGAATCTGCCATCGGAAGTACAGCTCAAGCTTAGCATAGTTAATAACATGTTTAATGAGTCGATCAAGCGCCACCGAGTCATAGCCAGTGAATGCATGAAAGAATTGCGCGAAGACGTTGATCGACCTACCGGTGGATAGCGTTGTGGCGGCAATAACATCAACAGGTGCAGGACCAGGTGCGCCCAAGACTGGTAGCTTCACTCGAAAGGCATAGATCTCCCATCCCCCGTCACGAGCCATATCAGCAGTGATCACTAACGCTATCAAGGTCTGTAGGCCTTGTTTTACTACCTCGGGATTACCTGAAAGGGCCAAGTTACCAAGAACTGTTAAGGCATTTGCGAGTTGCTTCCATAATTGGCTTCCTACGGCAAACCAAGGATATGTAGAGAACTCTCGCAAAATGTCTCTAAGGCTGTCGACCACCAAACTGAACAATCCACTAGAGTTTCTAGGGTCTAGCATGTCCATCGTGGCTAGGAAAAACACTCCTACGGGGCCGAACCAATTTATTATAGTTGTCATCGTACCCTGCATTGAACTGCCGGCCTCTCTATAGAGATTAACCACTCTCTCGATCAACATTCTTACTGCATCGCCTGCATTTCTTGTACCAAATGCTGCCACTAGGCCGTCTGGGTTTAGCCGGTTTAGAGCCGATATCATGACATTAACGAATACTGAAAAAACGTTAGCAGGATTGGTTACAATAGCTTGATAGTTGGACAGGAAATCTTCTGGAGGTATTCCAGCCAGCTGTTGAATAACGGAGACCACAGCAGGTATGTCAAATCCTCCTGGCCTCTGGAACAGTCCGAGCGCCGCGTCAAGCAAGTAGCCGATAAGAGCATCTACCCACCAGATTCCCGTCTGATCTGGTTCTATCAGAGAATCCCAGTTTTGGTTTTCCGCCAAATCTAACAACGCTCGCAGCTCCGATGCAGTTACATTCTTGAAGCCGAGCAAGCCAACATCTGCGATACCATTGGTAGGTATGACAGTGTCTAATTCCTGTATCTGCGAGAGCCCAGCTAGAAGCTGAAGAAAATCCTCCTCATTCATAACGCTGGCCTTGACAGGAATCTCGATGTTGGGCTGGCCGGCTGCCAGTCTAACCGACCCTTCGAACCTACCTGGTGCAGGGGCATCGAACCGTACAGTTACTTCTTGAGCTTCAGATGCCGGTAAGGTGAACGAACTCCCGGACATGACGCTGAAAGGCTCAGTTGTGCTCACAGTCAATGAAACGGTCGTCACACCTTGGTTCTTGACTGTCAACTGCCGCTCTTTGTAAGTGGGAGAGTTGTCCTCCGGGTCATCACTCAAGAGGAGAAGTCCAAAACCGAGCTGGGGAGGCTCGATCTCGAGCTTATGGGCCACACCCGTCATGGGGCCAGCCGTCACACTCCCCTGCCCACTCTGTATCCCCACCTGCACGCTCCCCGTGAAGCTCCCAGACTCGTTCGGGTCAAACCGCACCGTCACCTGCCCGCTCTGCCCAAGCGGGAGCGTCGGCAGCACACTCACGATCTTGTACGGCGCACTCGCGCTCAGGGTCAGTGTCACCGAAGTCGTCCCCTCGTTCTTCACCGTCAGCACCTTCTCTATCGGCAGCCCCACCTTCTCCGTGCGCAACCCA
>JBBIUX010000014.1:0-40778 GCA_037440025.1 Candidatus Fraserbacteria bacterium
GCTGCGGGCTTGCGTTTTGTGCGGCTGCTCTTGTTCCTGGCCCATGCCGTGGAGAGACGGTTGGGGGCGGTCGAAGCGGTGCAGTTGCCGATTAGATCCGTCTAAGGTGGCCATTGTGATCTACTGACTCTGGTATTTTTGTCTCAAAGCGTGAAGGAGCTAGAACGATGCAGCGCACGGCCGAGGCCGGAAGACTGACGAAGAACGACATTGACAGGAAAGTCTCACTGATGGGCTGGGTGCACCGTCGCCGCGATCTCGGCGGCTTGATTTTCATTGACCTGCGAGATCGCTCCGGGGTGGTTCAATTGCTCTTCAGCCCGGAGCAGCGCGCCCATGCGCAAGCCCGTGCACTCAACCGCGAAGATGTGATCTACGCGCACGGCACGGTGGTCGCACGGACACCCGAAAACATCAATCCCAAGCTGCCCACCGGCGAGATCGAGATCCGTGTCAAAGACGTAGAAATTCTCAACCACTCCAAGACGTCGCCTTTCTCCATTGATACGGTTGATCCAGCCCAAGAGGCGCAAGAGCTTGTCCGCTTGGAGTATCGCTATCTCGATTTGCGCCGTCCGTCTTTACAGAAGAATTTTGCCCTGCGCCACCATGTCTTTTTAGATATTCGGAACTTTCTCAGTGAGCGCGGCTTTTACGAGATCGAGACGCCCATGCTCACGAAATCTACCCCCGAAGGAGCACGCGATTATCTCGTGCCAAGTAGAACATTTCCGGGGAAATTCTTCGCACTCCCTCAGTCGCCCCAGCTCTTTAAACAGCTCTTGATGATCGCCGGATTTGAGAAGTATTTTCAGATCGCCCGGTGTTTCCGTGACGAAGACCTGCGGGCCGACCGCCAGCCCGAGTTCACCCAGTTGGATTTGGAGATGAGCTTTGTCTTCGACGAGCGCCCTATTACCGACTTAATCGAAGAGCTGATTGCCTTTCTCTTCGAGAGACATCTGGGGCAGCACTTAGGGCGCCCATTCCCACGGCTGAATTATACTGAAGCGCTGGAACGCTATGGCTCTGATAAGCCCGATCTTCGTTTTGGGATCGAGCTGAGCGATCTTTCTCAAGCCGTTGAGGGGGCTGAGTTTCGTATCTTTGCCGAAACGCTCAAAGCTGGAGGAGCTATCAAAGGGCTGTGCCTGCCCGAAGGCGCAACATATTCCCGGAGCCAGCTCGCCGCATTGGAAAAACAAGCGCAGACGCTCGGTGCCAAAGGGCTGCTCTGGGCGAAATTCACTGATCAAGGGATCGAGTCGCCTATTGCCAAGTTTCTCACGCAGCCGATGATCTCACGCATTCAGGACGTCACAGGAGGGCGCACAGGCGATCTGCTCTTGATGCTTGCGGGAGAGCGCCGGCTGACCAACACGATTTTAGGCGCTCTGCGCCTGGAGCTGGCCCGCCGCGAAGGGCTTATTCCCACAGATCAATGGAGGTTCTGTTGGGTATTGGATTTCCCGCTCTTCCAATGGGATCATGAGGAGCAACGCTTCGTGAGTGAGCATCACCCGTTCACCTCGCCGAAGTCTTCAGATATAGAGCTTTTAGAGCGCGAGCCCTTGCAGGTGCGTGCCAACGCCTATGATTTTGTGCTCAACGGCGTGGAGCTTGGCGGAGGCAGCGTCCGTATCCATCAACGTGAGCTCCAGCAAAAGATTTTTGACAAATTAGGGCTGACCAAAGAAGAGGCCGAAGCCAAGTTCGGGTTCTTCTTGCGAGCGCTGGAGTATGGAGCGCCGCCGCACGGCGGGATCGCCCTGGGATTGGACAGATTGATGATGCTGATGGCCGGTGCCGACTCCATCCGGGATGTCATTACGTTCCCCAAGACGAACACGGCCTATTGCCCACTGACCGGTGCGCCGGTGGAAGTGAGTGAAAGACAGCTGCGCGAGCTTGGGATTAGAGTGACCTACCCCCATCCCTAGAGGCGTTAGGCGTGGTCAGCATCGGTGAATTTTCTTCGGTTGGGTCTTGCTGCTTGCGTTCGGGTTTTTGGTGGCGTTCCTGCTCTTGTTGCGTCAAGGGCTTCAATAGAAATGGCGAGGCAGGGGGACGGGGGAGGGGAGGAGGGCCCGCCCCCCTTGGGGGTCCTCACCTGGAACGTTACGGGCAGGTGTAACGTTCCCTGTAGGGCTAGAGCTTGAGGAGGTCGTCAATCTTTAAATTCTTCAGATTGTTGGGATCAAAGAGATTCTCCGGCAGGGGCTGAGCGGGGCGCTTGCGAGTTAAGAAGCTGATCGTCGTCTGGCTGCCGTCCAGCACGTTTTTAATCAACACTTTGTCGGGGACCGCGTCGTTTTCAAATTTGCTTAGTGCCAGAACTTCAAAGCCCTGCTCCAGTTTGCCGGTCTTATTGAATGACTCGCCCTTGAGAATGACGAACTCCGTCTTCTCCACCCAGAGCTTGCGCATGGGATAGTCTTCGGTCTTCTCTTTTTCTTTCTTGACCTGCAGCGTCAGCACATAAGTGCTGTACTCTTTATCGCCGACTTTGGTCTTCTCTTCCGTCACTTTCTCTGCTACGCTGTAGTCTTCGCTGTACTTAAAACCACTGCCTAAATCATCAAATGAGAGATTGCTTCCAGCAAATCTCCCCTTGCGCTCTTGAGTATTCACTAATTGTTTGACCGCGCCAAGGGCGGGCAGATAGAGCCAGAGATCGGCGTCCTTGTTCTCGGGTTTGATGCTGAGAAAGAGCGTGCCGCGCACGTCGTCGGGCTTGACGAACGCTACTAACAAGCGATCCGGCTCGCCTTGTTTTCTCTTCGAGAAGAAGCGAAACTCGTTCGTCGCTGTCTTCTTGTCTTTCCCGATAATATCGAACTTTACGTCGCTGATGAGATCACCTGGCCTGCCTCCAAGGCCGCCCTTCTCTTCGACTCTTTGTAAGATCTGCGGCCCGGTAAGCGCCTGCTGCGCCTGTGAAGGCCATGCCCCAAGAAGGAGCGCCAACCCGATGACGCGCACACAAAGCTTGGTGACAGATTTCATGGCAATCTCCTTTTATGGCGATGGTGATATGTCGTGTCTGTGTTGCATGAGAAATCCAGGCTTCCATAGAGTTAAGATCGCCGGGATGACCGTGAACGCGCTCAGGGCGCTCACGACCATCGTCAGGGCGACCAGCATCCCGAATGTATCCAGCCCCTTAAACGTCGAGAGCCAGAGCACCCCAAACCCCAAGGTGAGCGCCAGGGCGTTGTAGCTGATCCCCGCGCCCGTGTGGGTGAGCGTCTGCTCTAAGGCGCACCGCGCATCCCTGTCACGAGCGAATTCCAAACGATACCGCTCGACAAAGTGAATCGCATAATCTATCCCGATCCCAATGGCAATGGAGCCGATCATCATCGTGCTCATATCGAGGGGCAGATTGAGATAGGCCATCAGGCCGAACTCCGTCAAGATAGTCAAGACCAGGGGCAGAATGCAGAGCACCCCTGCAACCAATGAGCCCATTAAAAGCGAGACAATCGCCCAGCTTGAACCGACGCTTGTGAGCAGGCTCCAGATCTGGCTGGTGTGGATCTGCTGCATCAAGCGCGCATAGATCGGCATCGTTCCCACTTGTTCTGTTCTGAGCTGGAGGAGCGAGCCATCGCTCGATAGGACAGCTGAAGCCGTCGCCGTTGGGGCAAAGTGCTCATCGAGATATTTCTGAATCCGGGCGACGAGCTTGGCCATCTGCGTGCTGCTGATCCATTCCATCGAGATGATCACTTCTCCGGCAGAGAAGTCTGTCAGGGCCATCTGGCCCAGACTGCCTCCTTGGAAGGTGAAGAGCAACAGCAGCTGCGAGACGAGCTTGCGGTCGTCGGGGATGACATAGTAATTAGGATCGTCGGCGTGAAACTTCTGATTGAGCTCGCGCACTAAATTTGTGATCGCCGTTGTGCGCCGCACACTAGGCAGCGTCTCTAAGAATTCTTGGAGCGCGACGATCTTCTTCAGAACTTCAGGTTCTTTGAGGCCGTCGCGGATGCCAAGATCGATCTCGATCCCCGTCTGAAGGCTTCCCCCAAAATGGCGCTCCAAGACGTCCAGAGCTGCCGTCACGGGGTGGCTCTTGCCCAAAAAGTCTTTGGCAGATGTCTCGATTCTCAGTCTGGGGATGCCCACGGCCCACCCCACGGAGATCACCCCCGCCCCAATGAGGATCACGAGAGCGGTGCGCCCAATAAGATGGGCTAAGCCCGCCAGTCCCGCACGCCCTTGGAGCCAGCGCGCTAAGAGGCTGCGGCGCTCGCGCCTGGGCAGGGGCAAGAGGGCCAAGATCGCGGGAATGAGCGTCAGGGCCAACAGAGCAGCGTACAGCACGCCGATCCCCGTGTAGACGCCAAAATCTCTCTGCGGCCACAGCGTCGAGCTGAGCAGCGCGAAGAAACCCGCGACCGTCGTCAGCGCCGCCATCGCCGTTGGAGAGATCATCGCTGCGACCGTTTCGACGAGAACCTCTCGGCGGGAGCGCCCGTCTCTGTGCGATTCTTCGTAATATTTATTGAGCATGTGAATCCCGTAGGCTGTCCCCACGGCCATCAAGACGATGGGAGCGATGAACGAAAAAGGCGTAAACGGCGCGCCGAGCCAGCCCATCGTGCCCATCTCCCAAATCGCGCTCAGCACCACCGTCAGCAACGGGAGCACAACCCCACGAAGACTGTTGAAGCTCAGGTAGAGCACGACCACGATGACCACGATCATCACGGGGAAGAGCACAGTTAAGTCTTTGCGCATGCTCTCGGCGATGAACTGATTGAGTCTGGGCATCCCGCCGACGTAGATGCGCTCCGGCCCTTGATAACGCTCGGCGATCTCTAAGACTCTGTTGACAACCCCGATGGTCTCCTCCTCACCGGTCTTGAGGCGGATGAGAATCCCCGCGGCCTTGCCGTCCTCAGAGACGACAACGCCACGCAAGAGCCGATCTCCTAAGACGCGCTCCTTGTACGCTTCGATCTCTTCTGGAGTCTCTGGGATCTCCGGCAGCGCCGTCGCGACGGTGATCGCCGTCTCGGTCCCATAAATGACTTGGGAATTGGTCGGCCCGCGCACTTCGTCCACTTCGGGGATCTGCTCAAAGAGCTCTTCCATCTCTTTGAGCTTGCGCAGCGTTTCGGACGTGAAGATCGTATCGTCAGCTTCGAGGGCGACCATGAAAAGCTTTTGATCGCCGTAGCGCTCTTCCGCGCGATGGAGCGCGACCGTTGCGGGGGCGTCTTGGGGCAGAAACGCTTCGAAATCTTGCTCGAAGCGAATCTTTGGAACGGCACCGGCAAAGAGCGCCGTAATTATCAGAATAGCACCGATCACCCACCAGGGATGATCAACGATCTTGTGCGCACAGAGCTTCTTGATCATTTCAGCCAACCGTGTCGCTCAAAAACACTCGAAAATATCCCCAGAGCGCCGTCGTCCATGACCGTCAGGGCTTTGAAAAGACCCGAAGACCCTTGCGCAACGCGTTGGCGAATGAGCTCTATCGCTGCGAGCAGCTCCGGGCGCGTCTGCGGCCCGATGGGCTTAGTAATCAGCCAGATCTGAGGCACCGAGCCGTCTTCGATGCCTCGTGGGACGATCACGATCAGCTCGTATTGTTTATCTGTAGAGTTCACGCCCAAAGGGTCGTCGTAGCTGGACTGCACGGTGACGAACTTCGCTTCCAGATCAAACAAGCCTGTATCTTGCAGCGCCTTGGCAAAGGCTTGCACCATCAACGAAGCTTGGAGCGTTTGGGTCTCGTCCACGACGAGGAGCGCCACTGGCTGCGCCGCTGCCTCTCCAACGCTCCAGAGCAAAAGCCCTACGACAACGCTGCACCACACATATCGCATACAGTTCACCACCCGCCTAAGCTCAGCGGCCACTGCTTGAGCAGCAACAGCATCACCCTCCTGTGTGATTTCTTTCTGCTGGGGTGATCCCCCACAGCACAAAGTCAACCCATTGATCGGCCAGCCAGTCCAAATCGGGACGCTCAGATTGCAAGATATAGTTGCAGATCGCCGCGTGGAAGATGCCCTCCATGAAGAGCGCCCACGCCCGCGGGTCGAGCGTCTTGCGCAGCTGCCCGTCGCGCTGGAGCTTGCGCACCCGCTCTATGAGAAAATCTTTCACGGCCTCGCTAAGGCGATTCCAGCGGTCTTCAAACTGCGGATCAATTGAAGTCGCCTCGCGATAGATGACTTTCGCCAAATCTCGATGTTGAGCGAAGAAACGCAGCCAGACCAGCACGTGCTCTTTGAAGCGAGCGCGCTCCAGATGTGCTGGCCACTCCTCAGCCATGAGACGGTTCACCAGATCAGAAGTCAGATCAAAATAGTGATCTATCACGGCGAGAAAGACCTCTTTCTTGCCGGGGAAGTAGAGATAGAACGTCCCACGGGCAACGTCGGCCTCGTGAATAATATCGTCAATGGAAGTCTCCAGATACCCCTTACGGGCAAAGATGGTGATCGCCGCGTCGAGGAGTTGCTGCCATCGCGTCTCTTTGTCTAGCACCGTTCGCGCCATTCTGACCTATCTCCATACTAGACTGACATGTCAGTCTAGTATAAGTATATCCTAATCTGAGTGCCTTGTCACGCCCTGCAGTCCCCTGCGCCCAGAGATTGGTACCATTTCTTGCCCCACTACAAACCCCGTTTGACATGAGCGCAAACACTGAGTAGATTAGAGCAATTCATAAGTTTCAGGAATATCATGCAAATTGATTTCAGTGCCGTAGGGGTAGCGTTGGGCGCTGGCGCGGTGACTTTCTTCAATCCCTGTGGGTTTGCACTCCTCCCTTCATATATTGCTTACTATTTGGGGAGCAAGCAGGGTGCTGCTATCCATGCTGAGCGATGGTGGGAGCGCGGCTTACAGGGACTAGTACTGGGCTCTGCGGTCAGCGCTGGTTTCTTTACCGTCTTTCTGGTGCTGGGGAGCGCCATCTCCCTCGTCGGCACGATGATTGGTGCATACTTCCCCTGGGCTGCTATTCTCGTTGGGATCGGCCTCATCGCGCTGGCGATCTGCGCACTGCTGGGGCATGAGCTCGAGCTGCCGCTGACGACCTGGGCGGCTCGTTGGTCAACGAGACGCCACAACACTACTCTTCTTTTTTACTATCTGTATGGGATTGGCTACGCCTTCGCTTCCTGCGGTTGCACGCTGCCGATCTTCATGATCTATGTAGTTACCCCCGCTGTGACGACCGATTTGCTTGCTGGCATTCTCAATTTTTCCGCCTATGCGTCGGGCATGACCGTGATGATGCTCTTGCTCTCGGTGAGCATGGCCTACTCCAAGGGCGGCTTGGAGCGCCGTTTGCCCTTGCAGCGTGCTTTGGTGGGGCTGAGTATCCCCATTTTTGTACTTTTGCTTATTGTCTGGGGTCAGCCAGGGATCGCCTCAAGCTGGACTGCCTCGCTTTTCGGAACAAACCGTATCTTTGTGAGCATCTTCGCCCCGGCTTTGCTGTTGATGCTCTTCTTCCAACTGCGCCGCTGGGAACGCGCGACACGCCTGCTCAACGCTCTTTTGCTCATGGCCGCCGGGGGCTATTTAATTTACTATCAATTGTTTGAGTACGGCTTGCTTGATCTCGCCTTCAGATAACACTATGATGACCATGCGGCGCAAGGTGTTCTGTACCGTCTTAGCAGCCCTTCTTACACTGTTCAGTATGCCCGGCTACCTGTTTGGCGGGCTTGTCTTCGTCGCGCTCGTGCCACTCTTTTGTGCGCTGCAAAGCTCTTCAGTGCGCCAAGGCTTTTGGCTAGGCTGGCTCTGTGGCTTTCTCTTCTTCGCCTTGCTCTTCTACTGGATCTATGCGCTCTACGATTGGGCCGGCTGGTTTATTCTCTTGGGCCATCTGGGGCTCGCGGGGCTCTTGGGGCTTTCGTGGGGACTTTTCGGAGCGATCTTCCCCTTTACGCAGAGATATCTTCGTGTTCCCTGGCTGGCTGTGCCAGCAGCATGGGTGGTTTTAGAATATGTGAGATCCCTCACGAGATTTGGTTTCACCTGGGGCTACCTCAGCGATGCCCTCTACCAATATCCCGCACTGTTGCAGATCGTGGCGCTCACCGGGACATGGGGGCTCTCATTTATGATCGTCCTCTCGAATGTTCTTCTGTATCGCGCCGTGCGAGAGCGTCGGGTTCTCTGGGGAGTGCTCGCCGTCGGGGTGCTGGCACTCAACTGGTCCTGGGGAGCCTATCAGTTCAAGGTGAACGCACCCCCACGTGCAGAACGCACTTTACGCATCGCCATTATCCATTCGAACGTTGACCAGCGCGCCCGTAGCGATCCGAACCAACTTCCATCTTTGCAGAATCTCTATCTCTCTCAGTTGGACCAGCTCTCAGCTGGAGCAGTTGACCTGGTGCTCCTGCCCGAATCTATTCTGCCGGCATATCTGCTGCGTCAGGAGGACGTGAAGACCCCATACACAGAAGCCGCCAAACGCCTGCACGCCTCGCTCATCGTCGGGACGATTGACTATCGCGACGGAAAACTGTTCAACACAGCGGCTCTCATCGCCGCTGACGGGCACGTAGCTGACCTCTATGATAAAGTCCAGCTTGTCCCTTTCAGCACCGAGTATTTCCCGCTGATAGATCTAGTGCGCCGTACAGGGGTAGAGAACCTTATTGGGCCATTGCCCTTGGGGGCGCTCACGCCGGGGAAAGAGTTTCGTCCTCTGACCCTACCCCCCAGCCCCTCTGGACCTAACCCCCTGCCCCCCTTCCCTAAAGGGAAGGGGGAAATCCCCCCCTCCCTCTTTAGGGGAGGGGTCGGGGGAGAGGTTAGGCTCGCCACGCCGATCTGCTTTGAGTCCATCTTCTCTCAGATCGCCCGTGCTTTCGTTCAGAACGGAGCCCAAGCGCTTTTGGTTATCACGAACGATGCCTGGTTCAAGGGCTCCTTCGCGCTGGAGCAGCATTTTGCCAAAGCGGTCTTCCGCGCCGTCGAGACAAGCCGGTACACCGTGCAAGCTGCCAACGGCGGCATCTCCGGGATCATTGACTCCCAGGGGCGTATCCGTTCGCTGACGCGGTCGCAACAAGAGCTGATCCTGCAGGAGCAGATTGTCCTGCAGGATCACGCGACGCTCTACGTGCAGCTCGGAGATTGGGTTGTCTATCTGTTGGGGGTGTTTCTAGGGGGCCTGTCACTGTGGGCGTTCAAATCCCATCCAGGCATCTGATTGTCCCCCGCGCTGGTCAGTTTGGTCACTGTGCCGGTAGAGATGTTGACTTTGTAGATCTGATACGTTCCATCTCGGTCGGAGGCGAAAGCGATCTCGCCCCCGCCGGGGAGCCAGAAGGGGTCGAACTCGTCAGAAGTCGCTAGATTGGCTGTGCTTGACGTAGTAAACGTATTGAGATTGACGATGCTGGTGCCGTCGGCGTTCATTACAAAGATATCTAAACTGCCCGTCTGGTCCGACGTGAAGGCAACTTTTGTGCCATCGGGGGACCAGCTGGGCGGGGAGGGGAATCCCGTGATCGGCGAGAGCGCACCGTCGTTGAACGTCGGACGCTGTGTGAGATTGGTCAGCCCTGTGCCGTCGGCGTTGACCTTCCAGATATCGAGAGCGTTTGGGGCGGTATTGTTAGTCGTCACGAAGACCAAGAGATTGGGGTTTGTGGGCGACCATCGCGGGGCGAAGGCGTGCTTGGGGGTGACGGTCGTCAGACGGGCTTGGTTTGTCCCGTCGGCGTTCATCGTATAGATTTCGAAATTGCCGTCACGATCTGTAGCAAAAGCGATCTTGGAAGCGTCGGGAGACCACGTCGGTTGGATTTCGGCGCTGCCGGTCTGTTGAGTGAGATCGGTCTGGAAAGTCCCGTTGGGCAGCATCTTGAATATGTCAAAATTTCCCGTGCGATCGCTAGCAAAGGCCACTTCTTGACGTCCGTTGGGTGCTAAAGCTGGCCATTGATCGCGCCCAGGGGAATTGGTGATCACTGTTTGGCTCGAGCCATCGGTGTTCATCTTAAAGACCTCGACGTCGCCTGTGCGGTCAGATGTGAAAAAGATGCTTGTCCCCAACACCGTGATGAAAAGCGTAAATGTGCTCTTGAGGCCGGTATTGTCGGTGACGGTCAAAACGGCTACATATATGCCCTCGGCAGGATACGTATATGCCGCGGTAACGCCGGTGGCGTCTATGGTGCCGTCGTTTTCGAAATCCCATTCGTATTGTGAGATCGTGCCGTCGGGATCGCTTGATCCAGAGGCGTCGAAACTGACAATAAGCGGAGCCTCCCCTGTAGTCGGCGTTGCGATAAAGATCGCCAAAGGAGCCTGAGCTAAAGTACATCCGCCTATAAAGAGCGTTACGCTACCCAAAAACAGAGTTTTGAAAAAGCATCGCATGAGGGCTTGAAGCATTTCATACCTCCTGAGCTGATCTGAGGACATACAACATCATCCGCGTCGCTAACATAAAGCTTGCGATGTGACTATATGCCGTCGCGCAGAATATGGGAAGGAATCCTGGCGGAGGGGAAGGGATACTTCGTCTGGCTTGGGCATGACCGGTGTCGGCCTCAGGTGGGGCAGGCGCGTATCTTCCGGTAGAATAAGAAGTCTCTGAAACTTTGTACGGGCAAGTCTGTATATACATTCGATACTTGGTTCGATAAGGGAGGCACAATGGGTGAGGGGGAGTTGGAGTTAATCCAGTGTGCGCTCAACGGCGACACGAGCGCCTGGGGGGAGATCGTGAAACGGTATAAAGACGCAGTCTTTGGAGTTGCTATCGGAATCTTAGGAAATCCTGCTGATGCAGAAGACGCAACCCATGACGCGTTCATTCGCGCCTATGAAGGCCTGCACACCTTTCATCTAGATAAGCGGTTCTCCACATGGATGTTTGCCGTAACGGCCAATGTGTGCAAGAACAAACTGCGGCGCGAGCGACTCTTCGCTCCGCTCAAGCACATCTCGAAACTGACCAAAGGGAACGATCCGGCAAAGCAGATCGCCCAGCAAGCGCGCACCCAACTCATCCGGGAGTCTATAGATCAGTTAAAGCCGAAATATCGCATGCCCTTGGTATTACGATACTATGCCGATCTGGACTATAAAGATATCGCCGAAGCCCTCGGTCTTCCCGAAGGCACCGTGAAAACTCGTCTTCATCGGGCAAAGTCTGAATTAAAGCATATTTTAGAGAAGAAAGGAGTCACGAGCCATGCATGAACAAGAACTGGAGACTCTGCTCAAAGAGACGCTCACGCACGAGGCCAAGACGCATCGAGACAGAGTAGCTGATCTTGAATATGCTATTATCGAAGAGCTGCCGGGCCGCAGACCTGGGAGAGGCTCTCCACCGTCTTGGCGCTGGGGTCTGGCTGTAGCTGGTGCTCTGGCGCTTTTTCTAGGGGGCCTCTGGGTTGGTTCTACAGTGCTCGGTGGAGCTCCTTGTACAGACCCTCAGGTGCTCTGTCTGGTCTACCCTGGGGCGACCAGCGTCAGTTTTGCCAGCCAGTTCACTCTGTGGGAGCCACTCCCCATGAACGGCCCGGATCGCAGTGGCGTCTGGTGGACCCGTCTCCCAGACACTATCAAGCCGGGGCGCTATGAGTACGGCTTCATCGTAGACGGCGTGCGTTGGGTCTCTGACCCGCGGGCCACAGAGTTCGTCCACACGTTTGACGACAAGATCAATTCGGTGATGTATATTCCACCTCGAGGTGAGCACCAATGAAACACTGGAAACACTGGTGGATGGCTCTCACTCTTGTGCTGATCGCCGGATGGTCAAGTGCTGCGCTGCAAGCGCAGCCCACCCCCGAAGACGTCTATAGATGCTTTGCTGAGCTCGGTGTCTCCGATCTCCAGACGTTGCAGACGGCGTTTGCCAAGGGGTTTTCTGACAAGCGCATCACTCCTGAAGTTGCGCTCAAGCTCTGTCAGCGACTGAAGCAGACCGCAGCTCCAGTCTCGCTGCGCGAAGGGACCTTGCAAATCATCGGGCGGGCACTTGTAGAAGAGCTTCCCGTCACGATGCTCGTTGACAAGACCTTTGAGGGGTTAACTAAGGGCGTCCCCCTCGACGTCATCAATGACGAGCTATTAGAGCGTAAGACGACTCTGGCAGAAGTGAAGACACTGTTAGCCAGCAAGGGTGTGACGATCAACCTGACGATTCGGTTCGGGATGATGACGCTCAAGCTGACTCTAGAAGCCGTCGACACGACGATCACCGAGGCTACGGGGGCTTTGGAAGACTACGTGCGTGGTGGGGGCAAGCTCGAGGACGCCAACGCGATCAAATCTGCTGTGCAGTTGCGGCTCGCACGCACCCCCCTGATCCCGCAAACTCTGACAAGCTATCTCGACCAAGTTGTGAGCGCTGCCGAATGGGCACAGATTGCTCAGAATATCGCCCAGCGCCTCAAGAAGTAGAAAGGAGTCTTATGCTCAGAGCGCTTATGCTTACACCATGGATGCTCCTGGTGGCCTTCTCGCTCACTCAGCGGAAGGACCCCACATCCCTGATCATGACCGATCAACTTCTCTTGGCAGGCAAGTTCTATCGTGTCGTGCTCCCCAGTATTGAAAGCGATCGGGCGAAGATCATCGAGTCGGCAAAGCAAGCAGGGTTTTCTGTGCGGATCGCTCAAGGGACGGCAGTGACGTACTTTCTCGGGACGCAGCCGTGCACAGACTGCACGCCGGAGAACGAGCGCGAGCGCCTTGTGTTTCCCCATCTGTTTGTCGACGGGGAGCTTCTGTGGCTGCGTGCCGAGGGACTGCTCTCAAAGTATAATCTGCGCCCTGCACATAGCTACGAGCTGATCGTCTCTCCCAAGACGACCGTGAGCGCCTCGGCGATCCTCGATGAGATTGGGCTGAAATTAGTGCAGTTAGCGATTGTGCCGAACCCTTTGCTCCCCCTGACAGTAGAAGAGCTGACCGTCGTGCCAGGGGTCAAGCCCCCAAAGCCCCCTGAGGGCGTTCGCTTAGATTCCGTGCTCTATGCGTTGATGCTCATGCCCGACTGGTACGAGTTCGCCCCGCAGCAGAAACTAGAGCTATGGGGATTGCGCGTGCGGGTCATTGTCGAGCTGGTCACTCCCAATGCCCAACTTGCTCCAACCCATAATGTGATTGTTGAAGCCCGCTCGCCCTCGGGGCTGATGCGGGTGTTGGTGCCTATCCATCAGTTGGTGACACTAGCCAGCGATCCGGCGGTGAAGCTCGTCCGTCCGCCTTACCAGCCGGGGCTGTAAAGGAGCTGAGAAACGATGCGAAGACAGATGCGAAGACATCAGTATCTCTTCTGGCTTCTCTGCGGGGTTGTGTTTGCGCTGCTGGGCACGGTGGGGTTGACCCAAGAGCCTGCTGACCCTAAGAGCGTGGCCCGCCTGGAGCACGATCCCCGAATTGACAGCGTGCTCGAACAGATCTTTAAGCTCTCCGAACAAGGGAAAGCCCAAGCGGCTGCCCAAGCGGCAGCCCAGTTCCGCGTCCCGGTCTTTGGCAACGTTGCTACCGTGATCTTCCAGGTCCCCGAAAGCACCAGCAGAGATACTGCTGCTCAGGAGTTGCTCAAGAAGCAAGTTGCACTCATGGGAGGGCAAGTCGTCGCGACGTCGAAATACGCTTGGAAAGTCCAGGTGCCCATGAACCTAGGGCTTTTGCGCGCGGCACTAGTTGCTACGAGCGGTGCGGTGCAGTTTGTCCGTCCCCCTCTCGCACCACAGACACTCGTTATCAGTGAAGGGGTCGCGCTCACCGGGGCTTCTATCTATCACTCCAATGGCTTTCGGGGACAGGGCGTCAAGATCGCGGTCATTGACTTAGGCTTTCAGGGACTGACAGCCTCCCAAAGCCGCGGAGACCTGCCCGGTGGCATTCAAACGTTCGATTACACCGGCAGCGGCATTGAGTCCGGGACCAATCACGGCACCGCCGTCGCTGAGATCGTGTATGACATGGCCCCGCAAGCACAACTTATCTTAATGAAAGTGGCCGACGAAGTGGACCTAGAAAACGCGAAAGAAGAAGCCATCCGCCAAGGAGCGAGGATCATCAATCATTCCGTCGGCTGGTTCAATACGAATTTTTATGACGGCACGGGGACGATCAACAATATCGTCGCTGATGCTCGCAGCCGTGGGGTGTTATGGGTCAACGCCGCGGGCAACTACGCTCGTCGCCACTGGCAAGGGACTTTTCGCGATACCAATAACAATAAATGGCACGAGTTCTCTGGCGGTGACGAGTCCTTGACGATCACCGTGAACGCCGGTGACCCTATCTCGATTTTTCTAACGTGGAACGATTGGCCTGCCTCAGGCAACGATTACGATCTCCATCTCTTCAACAACAGCGGCACCCAGGTCGCCGCGTCGCAGCGCATTCAATCTGGCACGGAACCACCTGTAGAAAACCTCTTCTTCCAATCGTTCGTGCCCGGAACGTATCACATTCAGATCAAAGCTGACGGCACTCCCACACCGCGGACGTTTTCGCTCTTCAGTCTCAATCACGACGTCGAGTACCCTGTGCCCTCTACTAGCATTATCGCGCCGGGAGACTCCCCCAACGCACTCACCGTCGGCGCTGTCCATCGTCAGAATTGGACCACAGGCCCTTTAGCTTCGTATAGTTCGCAAGGGCCGACCAACGCTGGGCTTTCGAAACCCGATCTTGTCGGGCCCGATAGAGTCTCCACGTTCACGTATACAGAATTTCCCGGCACATCAGCTGCAGCTCCGCATGTGGCGGGTGCAGCAGCGCTCTTGCTCTCAGAAAACCCATCGCTGACTGCTGGGCAGCTCGAGGCCCGCTTGAAAGGCGACGCCATCCCGATGGGCTCGCCGCTACAATTTGGCTCAGGGCGGCTCAATCTCGCGCAATCCAGCCCGCCTCCGGGCCAGCCTGATCTCACTCTGAGCGGGCTGACCTATAGCCCATCCAACCCCCGTGTCGGAGATTTTGTTACTGTAAGCGGGATCGCGCGCAACATTGGGAATGCCAACGCTGGCCCGTTCGTCATCGAAATCCGCGACAGCGGCGGAGCTGACCAACGCACAGTTGTAGGCCTCAACGCCGGAGGGTCGACAAGTTTTTCGTTCACCCGCCGCGTCAATCAAGCGACCGAGACGTTCCTTGTCATTGCTGACCCCACTAATCAAGTCAACGAATCGAACGAGAGCAATAACTCGGCTGAAGTGCGCGTCACCGCGACGCAGCCGACGCTCAAGCCCGATCTGACTATTGCGGGCACGGATTGGTCGCCGCGCACACTTACCGTCGGGCAGAACGTCACGCTCTCTATCGTCGTGCGCAATCAAGGGCAAGCGAGCGCCGGGCCCTTCGTCGTCGAAGTGCGCGACAGTATCGGGACGGATCGCCAGACCCTTTCAGGGCTTGCTGTCGGGAGCGCGGCGACGGTCACCTTCACCCGTCGGGTCAATAATACAACCGAGTTTTTCACGATCACCGTGGATGCGACCAATCAGATAGACGAGCTTGAGGAAACGAATAACTCGGCGCAGATTCGCGTGGACGCACAACCACAAGCCCCGCGAAAGCCCGATTTGACTATGGCTGGGGTCGACTGGTCACCCCGCACACCTCGGCTTGGCGAGAATGTGAGCTTCACGGTCGTCGTGCGCAATCAAGGCGAGAGCGCCGCCGGGCCCTTTATTATAGAAATCCGCGACAGCGCCGGCCCGGAGCGACGCGCTCTCTCAGGACTGAGTGCATCAAACGCTGTATCGCTCTCCTTCACGCGACGGCAGAACAACGCTACTGAAGTTTTCACTATCACTGTTGATGTGACCAATCAAGTCGACGAATCGAACGAAGCCAATAACTCGACCCAAGTGCGCATTGACGCCTTGGCCGAGACGCGATTGCCCGATCTCACGGTTGACTCTCTCGACTACTCCCCGCGCGATCCCGCTGTCGGCAACTCGCTCACGCTGGCAGCCATCGTGCGCAATATCGGAAACGCTGACGCCGGGGCGTTCGTCGTCGAGCTGCAAGACAGCCTTGGAACGGCCAGACAGACGCTCACCGGGCTGCGCGCCGGGGCTGCTATGCGAGTCGATTTCTCCAGACGGCTCAACAGCCCTTCAGAGACATTCACCGTCACCGCTGACGCCCTGCGCCAAATCTCCGAGTCCAATGAGACCAATAATAGCAGTCAGATCACCGTGCGCGGCTCGACGCCGAGTCAACTGTCCATCTCCATCAGCACCGACAAGACAAGCTATCGCATCGGTGAGAGACTGCAGATCTTCTTGCGCATCGGAGCGCAAGCGTACATCTACGTCTTCGACGTTGATCCAGCGGGCCGAGTCTCTCAGGTCTTCCCTAATTCATTCTCACGCCAGAATCTCTTGAGCGCTGGGACGTACACCCTCCCCGATGGCCCATACACGCTCGTGATCACCGGACCGGAGGGCACTGAGTATCTCCACGCCGTTGCGATCACACAAGCGGTGAATCTAGGACTCAACGGTATGCAGAGCACAGCTTTGCTGAACCCCGAAGCGTTCCGCGCTGAACTTGCTCGCCGCATCCAGAGCGTCGCTCCATCGGCGACGTGGACAAGCGCGTTCACGAGCTTCCAAGTCGGCACAACTGCGCCCCCCCAGAGTCGAGCACCTACGGCGTGCTTTACGTTCAGCCCGACCAATCCTATCGTCAATCAGACCGTCACGTTCGACGCGTCATGCTCGAGCGATCCCGACGGGCGCATCGTGCGCTACGACTGGGACTTCGACGGCGACGGACGCTTCGATGCCCAGGGCGTGCGCGTGGCGTTCACGTTCACCCAAGCGCGAACGTACACCGTGCTCTTGCGGGTGACCGACAACCAAGGGCTGACCGGCTCGCAGTCACGGAGTGTCACCGTGCAAAGCGTCACGACCACACCGACGCCCCGATTGCCGTATATTCCCCTGGGGGCCGGAGGGCTCTTCGTCTTAGGGACGGATAAGCTCTACTTATTAGTCCAAGGGGCGACCGGATGGAACAGCGACCGCCCCTATCAGATATCGCTGACGGTCAACGGCTCGATCGAGGGAGTCAGCGTGCAGGCCGAAGGGGCTGCTACCGCTCAGCCTGTGCCACAGATCACAGGCCAGCAGACACAGCTCACCCTTAGTGGCTCGGTGCGCAGCAACGGCCGAGTGATCTACAGCGTGCAGCTTGGTGGGAGCATCTCTGCGGCTCGTCTTGAGCTGTTGCTCGACGTCAACAACGACGGCACGCCGGAGCGCACCCAGACCAATACGATCTTCATTTTCATACCGGGTATTGCGCGGGTGCCGGGCTTCTATTTGCCCTTCAGCAACCCGTTCATCATCAAGCACGCCCGCAACGAATCTCTGTTGCCCTTTGACGAGTTCACTCGCTTGTGCGTGCCGTCGCAAGCGAGCGGCTTCGACACCGCGAGCTGTTGGCCAGGGTAAGCAAGAGTAAAGGAGGGGCAAAGTCACAGGCTTTGCCCCTCCTCAATTAATTTTTGAAACTCCTCCTCCGAGAGCACCTTTACGCCGAGCGCCCGCGCTCTTTCTAATTTGGAGCCCGGCTCTTCCCCAGCGACGACGTAGTCGGTCTTGCGGCTGACGCTTGAGGAGATCCGTCCCCCAGCGGCTTTCACGAGGGCTTCCGCCTGACCACGAGTCATATTTTTCAATGTGCCAGTGAAGACGAACGTCTTACCTGCCAAGGGCCCTGCAGCCCCAGGAGCAGATTCTTCAACGATCGTCACGCCCGCCTCACGAAGCCTTTGGATCATCCGGCGATTGCGCTCATCCCCGAAGAACGAGAGAATGCTCTGGGCAACCGTCGGCCCCACTTCTTCAACTTTTAAGAGCCCTTCTTCTGTAGCGTTCATCAGGGCGTCAAGGCTTCTGAAGTGCAGCGCTAGCAACTCGGATAGACGCTCCCCCACGTGTCGAATCCCCAGCCCATAGATAAAGCGCGCCAACGGGATTTTCTTGCTCTTCCCAATGGCCTCTAAAAGATTCTGCGCCAGCTTGGCCCCCATCCGCTCCAGCCGCACCAGCTCGATCTGTCGGTCTTTGAGCGCGTACAGATCGGGGATCTCCTTCACCAAGCCCGCCTTCATCAGCGCTTCAATCCATTTTTCGCCCAGGCCCTCAATATCCGCCGCCCCTTTGGAAGCATAATGCAATAGGCTCTCTTTCAGCCGCGCTGGACACGACAGATTAACACAGCGATAGTCCACCTCGTCAGGCAACCGCACGACCCTGTCCCCGCAGACGGGGCAATGCACCGGCATGGTAAATCGCCGCTCAGAGCCGATGCGACGCTTCGTGATAGATTGAACGACTTCGGGGATGACGTCCCCGGCACGCTGAATAAGCACCCAGTCTCCGATGCGAATATCTTTCTTGTCAATTTCGTCTTGATTGTGCAGTGTCGCGTGTTGGATCGTCACGCCAGCCAGCGCCACCGGCTCCAGCACTGCTACCGGGGTTAACTTCCCCGTCCGGCCCACTTGCACTATAATCTCTTTGACGCGCGTCGTCGCTTGCTTGGGTGGGAATTTATAAGCAATAGCCCAGCGCGGGCTGCGCGAGACCTCTCCTACGGCCTGACGAATCCCAAAATCATTGACTTTGATGACGATGCCGTCGATCTCATAGGGCAACTCCTCTCGGCGCTGCTGCATCTGGCGATAGAACTCCAAGGCTTCGTCAATATTCTTACATATCTGATAGATCGGGCAGACCCGCAGCCCATAGCGCGGCAGTGTTAGCAAGAGCTCTTCTTGGTTTTTGAAGCTAACGCCGACAGTTTTGCCGACGTCGTAGCAAAATATATGCAGGCGGCGTTGGGCGGTGATGGCCGGATCGAGCTGTCTCAGCGATCCGGCCGCCGCGTTGCGGGGATTAGCAAATAACGGCTCATCAGCTTGGGCGCGGCTCTCATTGAGGGTACGAAAGTCCTCGCGCTCCATATAGACCTCGCCGCGCACTTCCAGTTTTTTCGGCATGGGCAAGTCTTTGGGTTGGCGCAATCGCAGGGGGATGCTTTTGATGGTCTTGAGATTGGGCGTCACATCCTCGCCGCGCTCACCGTCGCCACGCGTCGCCCCCAGTACAAAGATCCCGTTCTCATAGACCAATTCGACAGCCAAGCCGTCGAACTTCGGCTCGGTTAC
This sequence comes from Candidatus Fraserbacteria bacterium, assembly GCA_037440025.1. Taxonomy (GTDB): domain Bacteria; phylum Bipolaricaulota; class Bipolaricaulia; order RBG-16-55-9; family DRXL01; genus JANXCC01. The sequence goes on from JBBIUX010000014.1 coordinate 19,166, forward strand.
GTACTGGATCTGCTCGCTTTCACCCAGCTTTTTCACGCGGGCATCGAAGTCACGCACCTCTGCATCCGAGAAAGCGTTCGCTAGGCTAAGCATAGGGATGGAATGTCGAACAGTCTGAAATTCTGTCTGAGGAGGTGCGCCGATGCGCTGGGTAGGCGATGTGGGTGATCTTAGGTTGGGAAACTGCTCTTCGAGTTCTTGCAGTTCTCGCAGCAGGCGGTCGTACTCGCTGTCGGGGATCGTTGGTTGGTTTAAGACAAAGTAATTATAATTATGTTGCTCGATCTCTTCGCGCAACTGCTTCACGCGACGACGAGCCTCTGCCAGAGACAACCCCATAGCTCAGATATTATTTTCTTTTCAGGCGGCTTTCCAGCCGGTCGAGCACCTTGGCCAATTTCGTAAAGACAATGAGAGCACCGACGGCGACCAAGAGCGCGGACACAGCTAACACTATCCAGGCGAAGCTGATCACCATATCGGCCGGCGATGTCCCTTGGGCGGCACTGGCTGTCACGTGCCAGAGCATCTGCGTCATTATTATTGCTGAACTCGCTTGAACTATTGAGCGCACGCTATCTCCCCCTTACCCTACCTCTTTGCATTATGACAGATTAGGGTAGGGGACGTCAATTGGGAGCCGCGTTATGTTTGCCAACCTCATCCGAAGTGTTAGCACGGAAAACTCAGCGCTTGGCACTTACAGCCTTGGGAAAGCTGATCGGCCGCCCGTGCTTCATCGCGTGCAATGTCGCTACAAACGCTATCTTGATCTTCTCTAGCTCCGCCAACGTCAGCGGTGCTTGGCTGAGCTGGCCGTCTTCAATCTTCTCACGCATGGCCTCCTCGACGAGGGCTTCAATACGCGCTCCATTCTCTATAGATCGTGAGGAAGCTTCAACCCCATCGGCCAGCATCACAATAGCTGTCTCTTTCGTGCGCGGCAGCTCAGCGTCATAGCGAAAGTCGTCAATAGAGCACTCGTCCTGGCCTTCACGCAGAGCCTTGACGTAAAAATAGCGAATCACCGAAGTCCCATGATGCTGCGGGATGAACTGTAAAACGTCTTCCTTGAGGCCATAGCGCTGTCCTAACTCTACCCCGTCACGAATATGCGCTGTAAGGATCGTCTTGCTCAAGCTGGGGGCGAGTGGGTCATGCGGGTTAACACCGTTGTGCTGGTTTTCTAAAAAAAACTCGGGCCGTTGGGTCTTGCCAATGTCGTGATAATACCCTCCGACTTTCGCTAACAAGGGGTCAGCACCAATGGCTTCAGCGGCGCTCTCGCTCAGATCGGCGACATTAAAACTGTGATGGTATGTTCCGGGGGCTCGCTCCCTCAGCATATCCAAGAGAGGGTGCGACGGGTTGAGCAACTCCATCAATCCCAATGGACTGGTCTTCTGGGTGATCTGTTCGGCCAAGGGCAGAGACCCCATAACTAACAGCGTCGTCAGGGGGCCGCTGAGAGTGGCCCACAGCAGTGCCTCCGCTCGGAAGAGCCCGGGCTGCCAAATGAACGCTCCGCTCATATATACAAGAGCATTGACCAGGGCAATCTCCAGTCCTCCCAGTGCAAGGTCAGAGAGCTTATTTAAGCGCAAGACACAGAGCATCGCGACGAGCCCTCCGGCGAAGGCGATCAACGCGCTCAATGGTGGCCCCATCAGTTCCATGATCAAGGCCACGATAATGTTTGCCACGAGCCCCAGCTGAAGCCCTCCAAAGAGCGTCACTAACGCAGCTGCTAAGGGAGCAGGGGCGAGATAAGGCACCCAGGGCTGGAGCAGGTGCGCAAGGAGCACAGTGAGCAAAATCAAGCCGACGGTGAACCCCACCAGTCGGGGGTGTCTGAAACGATTCAAGGCGACCCGATGCGCATAGATGCCCAGTACCGTAAGCGCTAGGGCCAAGAGCGCTGCCTGCGCAGCGATTTTCGTCCTCGGAATCCACTGCAGCCCCTCTGTAGGCGTTAGACGGAACGAGAGCAACGCAACGAGCCCACCCCATAAGAAAGCCAGGGCTACAACTTCTGGGGAGCCCCATGAGGGGGAAGACAGCTTTGAGGAGTTAGCTTTTGCCTTCGCTCTTTTCATAAGCTTCGATGATCTTCTTCACCAGAGGGTGGCGCACGACGTCGCGTTTATCCAGATAGACAAAAGCAATACCGTCAATGCTTTTGAGAATATTCTGGACTTCTTTCAAACCAGATTTGCCGCGCTGTAGGTCAATCTGGGTGATGTCCCCTGTAATGACGGCTTTGGATTTGAACCCCAAACGCGTCAGAAACATCTTCATTTGAGTAGCCGTTGTGTTCTGGGCCTCATCGAGAATCACGAACGAGTTATTGAGCGTGCGGCCGCGCATGAAGGCCAGCGGCGCGATCTCGATCTTCCCGTTCTCCATCAAGCGCTTGACTTCTTCGTGAGGGATCATGTCAAAAATCGCATCGTAGAGCGGGCGCAGATAGGGGCTGACCTTGGCTTCGATATCGCCCGGTAAGAAGCCCAGTTCCTCGCCTGCTTCGACGGCTGGGCGCGTCAATATTAAGCGATGGCAGCGCCCCCTTTTGAGATGGTCAATAGCGATGGCAACGGCCAGATAGGTCTTCCCCGTGCCGGACGGCCCGATGCCAAAGACGATATCGTTCTCGCGAATCGCTCGGACGTACTTCGATTGACCGACGGTCTTGGGGCGAATCTGTTCACCCCAATGAGTTGTCTGGATCGTTTCAGCCAAAACCCCTTCAAGGGGTTCCGATTCTTTCACCTGTTGGACGAGATACTGCACTTCATCTAACGTCGGCACATGGCCGCTTTCGACAACATCGAGCAATTTGTCAAAGAGCGTGCGCACCCGCTCGACCTCGTCCTCATGGCCTTCGATGCGTACCGTGTCGCCACGGTGCATCATGCGTACTTCGAAAGACTCCTTGATGAGATTGAGGTTACGATCAAATTGCCCTAAAACTGCTGTGGCCTCTTCGCCATTCTTAAGAAGGATTTCCTGATGGGTATGAGGTTTTCTCTCTACCACTATCTTCCTCCAGGGTTCATCATACCGATCTGCTGTCAGCTTGTCAATCACCGCGAGCCAAGGTTCTGGGTACGAGCCCTCAATAGGCCTTAGCGAAGATTGCTTTCTCTTTCGCATCCTGCCCGCAACGAATGCACTTACCTCCTGTACGCTCTTGTTCGAAGGAGATACAGCGCGTCGTAGCTTTCGTCTCGGCCTTGATGTGAGCTTCACACTCGCGTGTACCGCACCAGTAAGCCCGCACAAAGCTCCGACTCCCTTCGCCCTCCATAAACTCTTTGAACTTCTCGTAGTCGCCCAACTCGACTGTATTCTCGTCCCTGAACTCCTTGGCCCGCGCGAAGAGATTTTTCTGAATCTCATCCAACAACGTGGGCACGTGCTCGGAAAGCTGATCTTGCGAGATCGAGAATTTTTCTCTCATATCGCGCCGCGCCAGCACCACTTGATTCTTTTGAATATCCTTCGGCCCGATCTCGATTCTGAGGGGCACGCCGCGCAGCTCCCATTCGTTAAACCGCCAGCCCGGAGAGTACTCCTCGCGGGCATCCACCTCGAAGCGTACTCTGCCCCCCAAGGCTTTCTTGACACGCTCGACGCCCTCTAAGACTTTCGTCTTCTCTTCTTGGTTGCCGGACTTCCAGATGGGCACGACGATCACTTGGATCGGCGCCAATCTCGGCGGCAAGACGAGCCCCTGATCGTCGCCGTGGGTCATAATAATAGCGCCGATCATGCGCGTGCTCATGCCCCAGCTCGTCGTCCAGCAGTACTGCAACTGATTGTTTTTATCTAAGTACTGAATCTCGAACGCTTTAGCGAAGTTCTGGCCCAGATTGTGTGACGTGCCCGCTTGGAGCGCGCGTTTATCGCCCATCATCGCTTCGATGGTGTAGCTGCGCAGCGCCCCGGCGAATTTTTCGCTCTCGCTCTTACGCCCTGGAATGACGGGGATCGCCGCTTCACTCTGTGCGACATCCACATAGACATTGAGCATTCTGATGGTCTCTTCTTCGGCTTCGGCTTCAGTGGCGTGTGCTGTGTGGCCCTCTTGCCACAAGAATTCTAGAGTTCTCAAAAAGAGCCGCGGACGCAGCTCCCAGCGCACCACGTTGGCCCACTGGTTAATAAGCAACGGTAGGTCTCTATAAGACTTGATCCATTGCTTGAACATGTGCCCAATAACTGTCTCCGACGTGGGCCGGACGACAAGGGGCTCTTCGAGTTTTTCGCCGCCGCCGTGGGTGACCACGGCCAATTCAGGCGAAAACCCCTCAACGTGCTGGGCCTCTTTTTGGATAAAGCTCATGGGAATAAAGAGTGGGAAATACGCGTTCTTATGTCCCGTTTCTTTGAAGCGCCGATCTAATTCTCTCTGGAGATTCTCCCAGAGGGCGTAGCCGTAGGGCCTAATGACCATACAGCCGCGCACGGGGGCATAGTCGGCCAACTCGGCGCGCTGGACGACTTCGTTGTACCAGGCTGAAAAATCTTGGCTCCGTGGCGTGATCTTCTCGTCGCTCATCTTCGGTTCCTCACTGATGAAGCCTTGCGGGATGGGATCATCTTAAGGGGAGCGAACGGAGAGTGCAAGCGGCTCTCTCTGGGCTTGCACTTGAGAGACTCTGTCCATACAATGTGCAGACGAGGTGAACTGCGTGAAAAAGATCTCAGCGCGCTTTCCCCAAGAGCTGCTGGACGAAGTGGACGCTCTTGCCAAGCTTGCGTCTCTGGATCGCACGACCATCATGAAGCAAGCCCTGCGGGAATACTTAGATAAAGAACTGACAGATGCCAACTTAAAAGAATTGGCAGTACGTCGGTTCTTGGAAGGCCGGATCAATTATCAGGCTCTACGCCGGTTGTTGGGCCCAGAAGAGGCTGAAGCCGTCAGGGTGTCCAAACGCCTGATGGACCAAGGGGCAAAGCTTGCCCGAAAGCTTGCGTAAGGTTGTCATAGATAGCTCAGCACTGATCTCGCTGGCTCATGGTGAAGTTCTCTCCCTTGCTGTTCAAGAATTTCAGCTCATCATTTCGAAACAGGTCTTGGCAGAGTTGGAAGCAACGGCGAAGTTCAACGATCTGGATGGTCATGCTGCCCAGCATGTTTTAGCTCATCGGGAGCTTTTGACAATTTCTGATGTTTCGGAGATAGACTTTCAAGAGTATATGGGGCGCAAGGTGCACGCAGGTGAGGCCTCTTGTGTAGCGTTAGCTCGACAGGCGGAAGCTTTGATCTGTGACGACTTTGACGCACTGCCATATCTTGAGCCACACTCTCACAAGCTCGGCATTGTTGTAGGGCTTTGTTCTATGCTTATTCAAGCGTTGGTCATTCGAGGGAAGCTCACGAAAGATGAAGCACGCGCCGTTTTTGAGCGAATTGCAGAGAAGCGCGGCTGGCTGGGCCGACCGCTCTATGAGTATGGAAGGAAGTTATTGGGGTAATCCCAATCTTCTTCTATCGCAGACGTAGCTCTGACCCAGAGTGCGAGTCTCACCATACTTTTTGTCAATGCCAAATATCTGAAGGAAATTATAGGGGTGACCTGGCCAGACCTCGCTACCACGACGAGGAGTGGGGCATTGAAGGTCATAGCCATAGCCGCCAGTCACACATTTGACAACAACAGGGTTCATCCCAGGCACAGATGAAAACCACGCAGCGCATACGGTTTTGAAGTACCAGGCTGAACCGATCCTCAGTGTGACGAACTCTGGCTTGGTGTTAACCCCTATTGGGTTAGGTCCAATCGGCCGAGCCTGTGGAAGGAGCGAGATGCACTCGGCATTGCCAGATACAGGGCCCATCTGGCCGTCCCTGTTGCAAAAGAACCAAAGATAGCAGCGCGAATAACACCATGCTGGCGCAGGATAGCCAGAACTTCTTGCTTCATCTCTTTTGACAAGCTTGGTACCGCCATACTCCCATTTTAACGCATTCAACTCACAATCCCAATCAGCTCTTGTCGTAGCTCCTTGATCTCGTCACGGAGTTTCGCGGCTCTCTCGAATTCGAGGCGCTTCGCGGCGGCGTACATCTCTTGCTCCAGCTCTTTGATGAGATCTGCTAACTCTGCCGGCGTCTTCACCACGAGCTTCTTCTTCGCTCTCTTCTCTTTACCCTCGCGAGCAAGCTCCGGCATGAATTCTTTGATCGCCTTCTTCACCGTCTCCGGCGTGATCCCGTGCTTTTGGTTAAATTCAAGCTGCAACTTGCGACGGCGCTGCGTCTCGGCAATCGCCCGCTCCATCGAGCCGGTCACGTCGTCAGCATACAGAATGACTCTGCCGCGCACGTTGCGCGCCGCCCGCCCGATTGTCTGAATCAAAGAAGTCTCCGAGCGCAAAAAACCCTCTTTGTCAGCGTCCAAGATCGCCACCAGCGAGACTTCTGGGAGATCAAGCCCCTCGCGCAAGAGATTGATGCCCACTAAGACATCGAACTCCCCCAAACGCAGATCTCTCAAAATATCTACTCGCTCTAACGTCTCGATTTCCGAGTGCAAATAGCGCGCCTTGATCCCCAGCTCTGTCAGATACTCCGTCAAGTCCTCGGCCATTTTCTTGGTCAGCGTCGTGGCCAAGACGCGCTCGCCTCGTTGTGTGACTTCTCTGATCTCGCTGATCAGGTCGTCTATCTGTCCCTTGACCGGACGAACAATTACTTCTGGGTCGACCAAGCCCGTGGGCCGGATGATCTGCTCAACAACTCGCTTGCTCTTCTGATGTTCATACGGTCCCGGCGTCGCCGAGACGCAAATCACTTGGTTGATCTTGCGCTCGAACTCTTCAAATTTGAGCGGGCGATTGTCCATAGCCGAGGGCAGCCGGAAGCCATAGTCTATTAAAATCTCTTTGCGCGAGCGGTCCCCGTTGTACATCCCCCGGATCTGGGGAATAGTCTGGTGAGATTCGTCAATGACCATCAGAAAGTCTTTGGGGAAATAGTCAATGAGCGTATGCGGCGGCGTACCCGGATTGCGTCCGTCGAGATGGCGCGAGTAGTTTTCCACCCCAGAGCAATAGCCAAGTTCTCTGAGCATTTCGAGATCGTATCTGGTGCGCTGCTCCAGCCGTTGCGCTTCGAGTAACTTACCCGCGGCATGGAGATGCCTCAGTCGTTCCTCCAGTTCAGTCTGAATGGTGTGCAAGGCGCGTTCGAGTTTTTCCCGCCCGGTGACCCAGTGCGTCGCCGGGTAGATGACCGTGAAGTTCAGCTCGCGGATGAGCTTGCCCGTGAGCGCGTCGAGCTCTAAGATTCTCTCGATCTCGTCGCCGAAGAGTTCAATGCGGAGGGCATGCTCGCTATAAGCCGGGAGGATTTCTATCGTATCTCCTCGTGCGCGAAACGTCCCACGCCCAAAGCCAATATCATTGCGCTCATACTGAAGCTCCACGAGCCTGCGTAGGATTTCGTCGCGCGGCTTGGTCGCGCCCTTATGGAGAGCAATAGTCATTGCCGCGTACTCTTCGGGCGTGCCCAAGCCGTAGATACACGAGACGCTGGCAACAATGATGACGTCGCGACGTTCCAAGAGTGCGCTCGTCGCCGCGTGCCGGAGTCGGTCAATTTCATCATTGATCGAGGCGTCCTTTTCGATATACGTATCTGTTTGGGGGATATACGCTTCGGGCTGATAGTAGTCATAGTAGCTGACGAAGTAGTGCACCGCGTTGTGAGGAAAGAATTCCCTAAATTCGTTGCAGAGTTGGGCAGCGAGCGTCTTGTTATGAGCAATGACTAGAGTCGGTTTCTGGACCTTCTGGATGACGTGCGCGATAGTGAATGTCTTTCCTGAACCAGTCACGCCGAGCAATGTCTGGTGTGGTAAGCTCGCTTGGATTCCCTCAGTCAGTTCATGAATGGCTTTGGGTTGATCGCCGCGGGGGGAAAAGGGGGAAACGACTCGAAACTCTTGGGTATCGGTTAGGGTGCGCATCGCGCTTTGATTATAGCGCGGCTAGGGGACGGGATCGAGCCCGCCGGGGTTGCCGGGATGACAACGACTGATTCTCTTGGCTGCCAACCACCCCCCGCGCATACATCCGTATTTTTGGATCGCTTGCTTGGCGTACTCCGAACATGAAGGATAAAACCGACACGAACTGGGCACCAAAGGCGAGATCAGCTTCTGATAAGCTGTGATCAATATCAAAGCCAGAAAACGCATTTCGTCTCAATTCTAATCGCTCTCCTTCGCCGGAGCAAGAAGACGTTGCGCTCTCTCCGAAAGCCCCGTAAGATCAAGTCTATGACCCTGCGCAAGCTCGTCGGACGCTACCAGCCCAAAGATTCTTTTCTCCACCGGCTCGATCCGCGCACGAAAATCTTCGCGGCGGTCACGCTCGCCATCGCCGTTTTCTTTCTCCAGTCGCTGTGGGATTATCTGCTCTTTGCCGGGTTCATTTTGCTTGCCGTGTTCATGGGACGGATCGGCTTCTGGCCCCTCGTGCGCGCCGTACAAGCCTTGACGGTCTTGATTGCTCTCAGCGCATTCTTGCAGCTCTTCGGCGCTCCGGGCACCCCCATCTGGCAGTGGGGGCCGCTCAAAATCTCGGACGAAGGCTTGCGACTAGGCGCGGTCTTGTCCGCCAGGCTCATCTATTTCGGGCTGATCAGCGCCTTAGTGGGGGTTACCACGTCAGCCATGCAGCTCGCCGACGGTCTAGAAGGCGTCTTGCTGCCCTTGGCAAAACTAAAAGTGCCGGTCCGCGGTCTGGCGCTGATGCTGAGCGTTTCGCTGAGATTTGTCCCATTGATCTTAGACGAAGCCGACGCGGTTATGAAAGCGATGCGCGCCCGCGGCATTGACCCCGTGGAAGGCACCATTGCCGAGCGGGTGCGAAAATTAGTAGGGATTCTTGTGCCCCTGCTGAGAAACACGTTGGCCCGCGCCGAAGCGATGGCCGAGGCCATGGCCGCCCGCTGCTACGATCCCGACCGTCCGCGCACACGGCTCTACCAGCCCAGATTCACTTGGCGCGACGGTGCGACGCTGGCAAGCTTGATGGTATTGGGAATGCTGATTGGGCTCTTGTAGAGGCGCACGGCCGTGCGCCCACACTTGACTGTTCTCCTCGCCATGGTTATAATCCCCACGCAAGGGGGATTCGTGAGTGATATCCGCATTGCCATTGTTGGAGTCGGCAACTGTGCTAGCGCGCTTATTCAGGGCATTTTCTATTATTCGCAGAACGGCGCAGAGCATTTCCCTGGCCTGCGCCATCCTACACTCGCCGGTTACCAAGCCGGTGATATAAAAGTTGTCGCAGCCTTCGATATTGACGCCCGTAAAGTAAATCGCGATGTCAGTGAAGCTATTTTCGCCGCCCCTAACTGCACCTCCGTCTTTCATCCCAGCGTGCCCCGTCTCGGTGTCACCGTCCAGATGGGCGAGATCTTAGATAGCTACCCAGCACACATGAACGAATATCCCGACACAGAAGCGTTTCGTGTTGCCAACGCTAGACCCGTAGATGTCGTCGCCGAGCTGAAGCGCACACGAACAGAGATGTTAGTGAACTATCTCCCCGCTGGCTCGCAGCGGGCAACGGAGTTTTATGCCCAGTGCTGCCTGGAAGCCGGGGTCGCACTCGTGAATTGTATCCCCGTCTTCATCGCCTCTGACACTCAATGGGCGCGAAAGTTTGAGAGAAAGGGGTTGCCCATTGTGGGAGATGACATCAAATCCCAGCTCGGTGCGACGATCACCCATCGCGCGCTCGCCAAACTCTGTGAAGACCGCGGGCTCAAACTTGAGCGAACGTACCAACTCAACGTCGGGGGAAACACGGATTTTTTGAATCTGTTGGAGCGCACTCGCCGCACGACCAAGAAGATCTCCAAGACCGAGTCGGTGCAGTCACAACTGCATCACCCCCTGCCGGAAAACCAAATTCACATCGGACCGAGCGACTATGTCCCCTGGCTCAAGGACAACAAAGTCTGTTTTATCCGTATGGAAGCCCGTGGCTTCGGCGGTGTCCCTATTACTTTGGAACTGCGGCTCTCTGTCGAAGATTCTCCCAACAGCGCCGGGATGGCGTTGGATGCCATCCGAGCTTGCAAAATAGCCCTGGACCGGAAGATCGCTGGGCCGCTTATCTCGGCCTCTGCCGTGGCCATGAAACATCCTCCAGAGCAACTTCCTGATGCCACCGCTCACGCTTTTTTCGAGGAGTTTATCGTCGGTCGTCGCGAACGATAAACAATAACAAAACGATGACGGTCGTATTGCTCGCTGCGGGGTATGGTGCGCGATTCTCAGAAAGATTGTTTGACCTCCCTAAGCCCTTAGTCCCTCTCTTGGGGAAGCCGCTGCTCGCTCATGTTCTCGACCGGGTTTTTTCCATCCAGCCAACTCAGGTGCTGGTCGTCACCGGCCACCGCTCTACGGAGATCGAACGCTTTCTCCAGGCGTTTCCTGTCAAAACGGTGCACAATCGCGAATACTGGCGCGAGAACGGGCTAAGTCTCCTGTGTGCTCAGCCATTCATCCGTGAGCGATTTGTCTTGGCGATGGCCGACCACCTTGTGGACCCTGCGCTCTATCGAGCAGCAGCCAGGTGTGATAGTCTTGGGCTTTGCATTGACCGAACGCCGTCGCTGATCTGTCAGCAGAACGACGCCACACGCGTCTGGGTAGAGAAAAGCTCTGTACAGAAGATCGGGAAAGACCTGAGCGAATGGAATGCGCTTGATACGGGAGTTTTTTCGCTCACCCCGGAAGTCTTTGATGTGCTTCAAAAACTCAGCACCCAAGAGCGTTTTACCATCACCCAAGCGATGCGCACGCTGATCGCGCGGGGACGCACGATCCAAGCACTCGACGTTTCTAAAAGATTTTGGGCAGACATAGATACTCCCGAAGACCTCCACGAAGTCGAGGCTTTTCTACAATTATGAGGGCGATCATCTTGCAGCCGGTAGAAACGCTCGTTGGCGGAGTCTCCCTCCACGAACGATCGGTGCGCATGCTCCAGCAAGAGGGTATTGTGAGTATCTCTTCTATCGAAGAGGGCATCACAGAGTTACCCTTAGATGATGACGCGCTCCTAGTGATAGGGAGAGTGCTGTTCGACCCGCGGATCGTGCGAGCATTGCTCGGTTGTTCTGGCAGCGTCGTGGCGATTGACAGGCGCGCCGGCGGTGTCTGGGTCGGGATTGCCCGTCTCGAGCAGAAGGTGCTCGAACGGTTTCAGTACCGTCTAGTAGCTGATCCCTTCAGAACGATGGAAATTCTTCGCGATGAGTGCACGCTCTTGGATGTTGCGACGCTCAGCGACTACGTTGCAAAGCTGCGTCGCCGTGTGCCCATCTTTTGGGTTGAGATCAAGAGTCGTGTTCACATACACCGCGCTGAGAGTATCTTACTTGAGAGCAGCGAGAAGGACCCCTCAGATCTCATGGCGATTCTTCATCGTCCTATCGAAAACTGGGCCGTGCTGAAATTAGCGCACACGGCCATTACACCCAATCAACTGACGGCGCTTGTCAATCTGTTGGCCTGGACAGTAACAGCGCTCTTACTCACAGGAAACCTTTTAGCCGGCTCGCTGCTCAGTTTTCTGGTGGGGCTGCTCGACGGCTTCGATGGAAAACTTGCCCGACTGAAGGGAATGGTCACGCGCGTCGGCACATTAGAACACTCGTTCGATCTGCTCTTTGAGTCCAGCTGGGTCCTCGCGTTAGGGTATCATCTTTCCCAGTGGGATGGTGGCGTCCCATTGATTCTAGCGGGCGCCATTGTGACGCTCGTGGCGTTCTATCGCAGCATCTATGAGCGATATGGACAAGCCAGTGGGGTGAGCTTAGATGTCGCAGGACGCTTTGAGAATTTCTTTCGGCGCGTCGCCGGCCGGCGCAATCTCTATAATCTGCATATTCTGGGATGGATCGCAGCGGGTTATCCGAGTGGGGCGCTCTGGAGCATTTGCGCTCACGCGACACTGACGGCGCTCATTTACAGCGTGCAGGCCTTCAGACATCTACGGTCTCTGGACGCTAGCTAGAGAGTGATCAAGAGGGTGTCATAGCAGCGCGTGTTACCTCATCCGAATGGTCCACGCTCCCACAAAACCGGCCCCGGCTCCTACCAGCAACGCCCCCCCCACAATCCATAAGCTCGCTTGCCCGATGCTGCCAGGCTGCAGCAGCTCTGGGAGCCAATAGCGCGCCTCACTCGAATTTCTGGCAAAAACAATCACAAAGATTGCGAGTACCCCAGCGGCCAAAGCACAGAGCACCGCCACTCCGAAGAACGACCAGCGAATTGCTCTGGGGGGCAGCCCGGAAAGATATAATATCTCCAGCTCTCCTTGCCAAGCTGTGGCCAGCACGCGGACCAGTATCCAGAGCGCCAGGAATGAGACTAAAACGCCCCCAATCTCAAGGCCAGTCGCCAAGGTCTTAGTACCGCCGTCGGATGTGAGTAACGTGTGAAGGGCTCCTCTCTGATAGCTTTGCACTGATGCGACGCCGGGCAGGTCGCGCAGCGCTGCTTCGGCCTCTATTGTGTCGTGGCGCACAGTGACTCGTAGATACCCCGCTGGAGCGCGCTCCGGCTCCACCCCATCTTGCGCGTAGCGCGGGTCGTCTTTGGGAATATAGAACACTTCTGAGACCGCTTCCCATTCGCGCACTTGGCGGTATAGTTGACGAATCTGTTCGCTGGATACGCCGGGATCGAAGAGCGCAATGAGCCGATTCCCCCCCCACTCCCCATATGCGATTAGCAAGACAGCTAAGATACAGAACGAGATCGTGCTGAGCATGACCGCGCCTGCCCCCCACAGGAGCGTTCGCCAACTTGTGAAAAGCGTGCGCAGCAGCTCTCTCAAGAGAAATGTATTCATGCGTGCGCGCCCTCTGAAAGGGGAGCATCCAGCTCTGCAGGGGCCTCTTCGAATGTTCGGCCTTTCCAAAGATAGATCACTCGTGCCCCACTGCGTAACGCCCAAGACCTCTGTCGGGTCGCGGTCAAAATAGCCACGTGTTTGCGCTCATGCACCGCTTTCAGTCCCTCCAACACGCTTTGAGCATCCTTGTACTCCAGTCCGGCGAAGGGCTCGTCAACTAACATCAGCACCGGGTTATGGCTGGCCGCCAACGCCAGCGCAAAGAGCTTTTGTTGGGCCGGCTCTAGTTCTGTGACCAGGTGGTCTAGGGGCAGTTTGATAATATCTACTATCTCTTGGGCGCGGGTGTGGCTCTCGTCGGAGTCCCACCCCAGGCTCCCTAACTTAAACAGCAGGGCGTCGAGTACCGTGCGTTGGGGAAGAGTGAACTCTTGGGGGACGATCCCCAGGCGCCGACGTAGGTTCGGTAACTTGCTAGCGTGCAAACGAGTGATATTGCGATCATCCACGAGGATCTGGCCCCGCTGCGGTTCCAGCTCGTGACAGAGCAGCTTGAAAATCAAGCTCTTTCCCGATGATGGCGGGCCGACCAAGAACACGAACTCGTCGTGATCTACCCGCAGGTTGACATCTTCTAGGATCGCCTTCCCTTCAGGCGTTACGAACCGCAGCTCGGAGACTTGCACTAAAATAGACATGGGTATTCTCCCGTTCTTCTGACGGCACGCGCGAAGCGTTCCTGCCCAAACAGGTCCTTCAAAATCTCAACTTGTTCGAACTCCCCGCTCTGCCGGAACAGCTCACGAACGCAGTCCCCCTGGCCAGAGCCGATTTCAAGGTAGAGAGCACCGTGTGATCGAAGATGGCGTGGGCTTTCTCGAATAATTCGGCTGATAGCGTCCAGCCCTCCTTCGCCGCCATCGAGCGCCAAACGGGGCTCGTGCTGGAGCTCGCGTTGAGCACACTGAAGAGCGTCGGTTGGCACATACGGCGGGTTGGAGACGATGAGATCAAATTGCCCCGACATATTGGAACACCAATCAGAACGGACAAAGACAATGCGCCCTGCCACTCCATTGTGCAGCGCATTCTTGCTGGCGAGAGCCAGCGCCTCAGCCGATAGATCAATAGCGACAAAGGAGCTGGTAGGCCAAGCTCGGGCTAGAGCAATAACAATGGCCCCGGAGCCAGTACCAAGGTCTGCTATCCGATCAGGCGCACGGACATAATCTGTCACGATGCGCTCAACAAGCTCTTCTGTCTCCGGTCGGGGGATGAGCACCGTGGGAGCAATGTGGAGACGACAGTTATAAAAATCAGCGTACCCAATGAGATATTGCAAGGGCTCACCGGCACAGCGGCGCTGTACGAGTTCCCTGATGCCATCGCTCTCTGGAGGCGTCAGTACCCGCTCTGGGCTCGCGTAAAGCTCCAACCGCGCCATGCCGAGGGCATGCGCTACCGTGAGTTCCGCCTCACAGCGCGCTGCTTCGATATTGCTATGCTGAAACTGTTCCGTTGCCCAGCCAAGTCCCTGCCGGACAGTTGGTAGATAGTTCATCATAGCCCCCTGGGATTGGTTCCCATCTTAAAAATATCGAAAAGATTGTTCAAAAGTCAAGCTTTTGCTAAGATAACAGAGGGTGGGTTTGGGGGATTGTGGCTATTGGCACAGCCAAAGCTGCTTATTAGGGGGAAGGGATCGTGTTGAAGTTTTTTGTCTATTTTGCCTTCATCGCGCTAGGGATCGCTGTCAGTTTGGTTGAGCACTGGGTACCTTCGCTTCCTCCGCCATTGAGCGGGCTCCGCGATTGGGAGGCGCAGACCATTGTGGGCGCTGTAGGAGGTTTTTTCCTGGCACTCTTGGTGACAAATCTGGTGAGCCTTGTCAACCGCCAGCTTGCACAAGAGCGAGGAGCGCGTCGGCTTGTGCAGAGCGTACTTGCCAGCCTCGTCGGAGCTCTCTTGGGGCTGGTGCTGTCGTGGTCTTTGGAGTTGCTCTTTTCCAAGAGCCCGCTCATGCGAGCTATTCAGGGAGCGGCAGTTCTTTCGCTGACTGTGGTGGGGTTTGTCGTCGGCCAGCGTCATGAGAACTTGTGGAACGAATTGTGGGGCCGTCACGGCGACCAGACACCCGGTATTGGCCCGAAGCTGGTCGATACGAGCGCGATCATTGACGGGAGAATCGGCGATCTGGTCAAGACGGGTTTTATCGAGGGCAAGATCATCATCGCTGAGTTTGTGCTCAGCGAATTGCACACGATCGCTGATTCTTCCGACAACCTGCGGCGGCGCAAAGGACGGCGCGGCTTGGATATTTTGGGCGAGCTGCGACGCAGCAACGAGATCGAAGTCGAGATTCTGAGCAAGAACTACCCCGGCGTGGCCGACGTAGATCTCAAGCTGATTCAGCTGGCAAAAGAACTGAACGCGAAAATCATTACGACGGATTACAATCTCAATAAAGTCGCCAAGGTTGAGGGCGTCCCCGTGCTCAATATCAATGAGCTGGCCAACGCGATCAAGCCGAGATTCATCCCCGGAGAAGAGATCGAAGTCGAAGTGATTGACAAGGGCGAAGAGATCGGTCAGGGAGTGGGGTATTTAGACGACGGCACGATGGTTGTCGTCGAGAACGGACGACGCTTCATTGGCAAGAAGATTCGCACGATTGTGAACTCCAGCCTGCAGACCGAAGCGGGCAAGATGCTCTTTGTCCGTCCAAAGCTTGAACCCCAGAAATGGGAACAGTAGCTCCGTGAGCGAGAAAATCAGTGCTATTGTCCTTGCAGCCGGGCGAGGGACGCGCCTGCAAGCATCTACCCCCAAAGTGTATCTTCCCCTTCGGAAGAAGCCCATCCTACAGTATTCGCTCGAGTGCTTCGCGGAGCGTGATGCTGTTTCTGAGATTATTGCGGTGATTCATCCTGACGACAACGAGTTGTTTCAAAAAACAGTGCCCAAACTAGCCAAGCCCTTGCGCGTCGTGTACGGAGGCGCCCAGCGACAAGACTCTGCTCTCGCCGGCGTTCAAGCTGCTACCGGCGAATATGTGCTGGTGCACGACGCGGCGCGGCCTTTAGTCTCTGGGGAGCTGATCGAGCGCGTGATTGTAGCGATGAAAGCCCACGGTGCTGCTGTGCCAGTCCTTCCCGTCACGGATAGCGTCAAGCGCGTCTCTGAAGGCTTTATCACCGCCGACGTAGATCGAACTGAGATCTGCTATGCCCAGACGCCGCAGGGCTTTCGACGCGAGCTTCTGCTCGCTGCGCTCGAGCGCGCCTGCAGAGAACATCGTCATTTCAGTGACGATGCAGGCGCCGTGTTGACGATGAACGGGGTGCGTGCCAAAACCGTCGAGGGCGATCCATACAACATCAAGGTCACAACGGCAGCGGACTTCAAGTTAGCCGAGTGCTTGCTTTTGAATTACGGAAAACACTGAAGACACAGAAGAGGGACACGGAGAAATCGTTCCGTGTCCCCTCTGCTATTCCGTGTCCTTAGCCTATCGAACTTTAGCCGTCCGACCGCTATGTGCTCTCGATTGCTCTTGGTCTATCTGAGAATGACGAGCTTTCTGATCTCGCTAACGTACTCCTGCCCGTCGTATCCACGTACACGTCATGCTCAAAGAGGGGAGAGGGAACAGATCACGACTGCGCATTGATCATAGGCTTTTGATGATGTATAATTATGCGCACATCAAGGAGTGATTGACATGGGAAAGAGGCGAGTGAACTTGACCTTGCCCGACGATTTGCTCGATCAGGTGAGAACCCGTGTCTCCGCGCGCGGGCTCAGCCAATACGTTGCGGAAGCGGTCGCCGCACGGCTCGCGGCAGAGCAGCGCGCGACATTGTGCCAGCGCCTCAAGGAACAGTATCTAGCACGCGCGGCCCAGGACCGAAAGCTGGCGGAAGAATTTTTCGCCGCTGAACAAGAAGCCATAGGTCAGATCAAGAGAAACAATACAGAAGTCAGCGTGGGGTTAGTGCCGCTTTGATCAGTGGCCGGGCGGCGATCTACTGAATCTCGCGCTTGAGCCTTGCTAACAGCTCCAACGCTTCTAACGGCGTGAGATTATTTATATCAAGCTCTTTCAGCGCTTTCACCACCGGGTGCTCTTCAGTTTGGAAGATCGCCAATTGCTTCGCAAAGCGCGGGTCTTTCTTTCTCAGCTCTCCCATCGCATCTAAAGGATTGTTCTGTAGAATTTTTTGAAGAACCTCGTCGGCCTTGCGCGTCACTTCTTCCGGCAGCCCGGCCATCCGTGCCACGTGTACGCCGTAGCTGCCCTCCGTGGCTCCGTCGGCGACCTTGTGCAGAAAGATCACTTGATTGCCGTACTCTTTCACTTGTACGTTCATGTTTTTGATTCCCGCAACGCGCTCAGCGAGCTTTGTCAGCTCGTGGTAATGCGTGGCAAAGAGCGTCTTGGCGCGCACTTTGGCGGCTAAGTGCTCGGCCACCGCCCAGGCGATGCTCACCCCGTCGAAAGTGCTCGTCCCCCGACCCATCTCATCTAAAATTATTAAGCTGCGCTCGGTGGCATTGTTGAGAATATTCGCTGTCTCGAGCATTTCGACCATGAACGTACTGTAGCCAGCAGCGAGCATGTCGCTGGCCCCGACGCGCGCGAAAATTCTATCCACAACGGGCAGCACTGCTTCCTGAGCCGGCACGAATGAGCCGATCTGGGCCATCAAGCAAATCAGCGCGACCTGACGGAGATAGACGCTCTTGCCGCTCATGTTTGGTCCCGTCAGCACGACGAGATAATCTCTTTCGCCCAGGAATAAATCATTGGGCACGAACTGCCCACCGGAGAGCAGTTTTTCAACCATCGGATGGCGGCCTGCGCGGATAGAAATCTCGTGGCGTTCAGTAAAGCGCGGCCGAACATAGTGATTGAGATTCGCCACTTCAGCTAAAGCTGCCAGAACGTCCAGCTCGGCGACGACGCGGGCGAGTTGCTGAATTTCGAAAATCTTGCTGGCTGCTTGGTCGCGCAACTGACAGAAAAGTTCATACTCTAAGCGCTTCGAGCGCTCTTCAGCCGAGAGGATCTTCTCTTCGTACTCTTTGAGCTCTGGGGTGATAAACCGTTCGGCATTGGCGAGTGTTTGTTTTCGATGGTAGTCCGGCGGGACGCGCTTCGCTGCCGCTTTGCTCACCTCGAGATAGTACCCAAAAACTGTATTGAACCCGACTTTGAGGGTCGTGATCTGGGTGCGCTCGCGCTCGCGGGCTTCGAGCTCTAAGATCTTGCGCTTATACATTCTCTCTTGAGCTTTGAGTGCGTCTAGTTCTTGCGAAAAGCCCTCACGAATGATATTGCCCTCTTTGAGTTCCAGTGGAGCGTCGTCGCGGATGGCGCGGCTCAACAACCCACGTAACTCATCTAGTAGAAGAGACTGAAGCTGAAGATCGAAATCTTTGAATCTGGTTGGGGCATCTTGCTCTGCCCAACTCCGCAGATGAGCAGCCAATTCTGGTAATCGCTCCAGCGATTGACGTAGCGACAATACATCTCTGGGGTTGACACGACCGGCACCGAGCCGACCAGCTAGTCGTTCTACATCGTAAATGCGCCCCAACAGCTGACGCAGCTCACCGCGCTCCAGGCCACGTTCCAGCAAAAACTCGACGGTGTCCAGGCGGCACTCGATCTCGGTGCGTTCTACTAAAGGTGCGAGCAGCCACTGTCTCAAAAGTCTTTCTCCCATCCCCGTGACCGTGTGATTGAGTATATTGAAAAGCGTCGCTTGTGCCCCTGTCCCTCGCAGCTCTTCTACAATTTCTAGGTTGCGCTGGGTGAACGGATCTAATCCCATATGGCGCGACAGCTCATAGGGCTTGGGCGGACTCAAATGTCTGAGCGATTCTTTCTGGGTCTCTTTGAGATAGCTGAGCAACCCAGCGGCGCTGCGTCCGGCAAGCCCTGACAAGCCCAGCCCGTCGAGCGAGACGATCCCGAAGTGATCGAGCAGCTTTTGCACTTGAAAGCTGAAGGGCTCAAGCTGGCTGAGAGCGAGCTTGGGACCTTCTGCGTCCAGCAATGCTTTGGGGGCCAGACCTTTGGGAGTGACCAGCTCTGAGGGACGTATTCTGATAAGCTCGTTCTTCAGTTCGCTGATGCCTAGGTCGGTTGCGCGAAATTCTCCCGTTGAGATGTCAGCATAAGCCAGCCCGAAGAACTCTCCTTCTTGATAGACAGCAGCGATATAATTGTTCAGTCCACGCTCCAGCAGCTCTTCTTCTAAGACCGTTCCGGGGGTGATAATTCGGACGACATCGCGCTCGACGAGCCCTTTGGCTGTGTCAGCATCTTGGAGTTGTTCGCAGATCGCGACTTTGTACCCCTTCTTCAGTAATTGGTTGACATACGAAGTGACACGCTTGACTGGGACACCAGCCATCGGCGCGTCTTCACGTTTTGTGAGGGCAATGTCCAATTCACGCGCAGCCAGTTCCGCGTCCTCAAAAAACGTCTCGTAAAAGTCACCGAGCTGGAAGAACAGAATAACATCCTGGTGCTGCGCCTTGATGCGCAAATACTGCTGCATCATCGGCGTAAGCTTCGTCTTAGCCATAGATCGAGTTTACCACAGAGAATGTTCTATTTTTATATTCTCTGCGTTCTCTGTGACTTTAAAGAGATACTTGATGATAGCACAGTGAGTTGGGGCAGCACAACTATACAGATCGCTCGACGAGCTTTTGCCAATCCTCAGGGGTGTTCAAATTGGTGAACGAGCACAGAGAGGGATCAACTTCACGTAGTTGATTTTCGGGGAGGGTCTTTGTCGGCACAGAGTTGACGAGGTCTTGTAGTGAAGCGCGCCCTTGTGAGAGCAACCGCTCGATGACTGCAAGACACTTTTTGTGATAGATCGCCAGCGTCGGCACGCGATGCCCCTGCACTTCCGGAACGATGGCCTGAACTCTCCCGTCTATCTCTTGAGAGAGCAACTCCACGAGCGCAGAACCGACCCAGGGCATATCGCAGGCAACTGCTAGGCTATAGTCATAACGTGCTCTCTTCAAGCCCGTATACAGCCCGCCCATCGGCCCGCAGTCTTTGATCTCATCAGCGAAGATGGGAACGTCCAGCACATCACCGTAGCGAATCTCTAGCCCCGTGATGACGAGCACGTCATCGCTCAGCTCTTTCATCTGCGCGACAAGGCCCTCGATGAGCGTGCGCCCATGCCAAGGGAGAAGGGCTTTGTCTTGCCCCATGCGGCGAGAGTGCCCACCAGCTAAGACGATGGCTGAGAGCTTGTTTGAGGAAGACATGCCGGGGCGTTCCCCCGACCGCGTCGGGGTACTTGCCCCCTCGGATGTGCCATGTTCGTCCCCGCCTCCGCGGGGCACGGGCGGCCGTGGGAGGAACAGCGCGTCCTTGCTAGGCGTTGTGCTCACATCTCACAGCCCCTTTCCGTTGCGTGGCCGGGCTCTCTCATTCACTTGGGGTTGGCGCGTTGCAGGAAGTGTTTGAGAACCCTGGAAGCATTGAGAACCTCCACACCGATGACGCGGCCGCTCTCATCGTACTCGACATGAACCCCTGGAATCGGCTCCTCAAAGTACTCCTCTTCACCCTCAGCCAAGAGGAAATATAGCACATCACTGTCGGGGCTGTATCTGATTCGCTTAGCGGCCTCGAGCGCCTTCATACTTTGACCCACCTTCCTTTGTCGATTCGATTCTGCTTCTGATTCGCTTGAATCGGGTGAATCGTGATGGCTTTACGGTCTGATCCTTGCTCCACATAGCTGACGGCCATCTCCCGTTCCTTTCCTTTATACCATCTTTTGACAATGGCAACATATACGCCGGTGTTGGTGTCCTGATACCGCTCGGTAGCTGTCTTGATGATTTCCCGTGGCCAAGCCTCGGGAATGTGACGTTCTCGAAGGCGCTCCTGCAAATGCGGATCGTACACAACTGCCATTGCTACCGTCCAATCTCCCGGTCGCCACGCGGCGTTGTGGGCCCTGTGCCTCCCGGCGCGTCCCATCTCCCCTCGCACGGCAAGGACTAGGGCGCTGTCCTCACCAGGCACAAGCCCAAGTTGTCGAGACTGTAGACGGGCGTGCCGCCGCGAAGGGCAACGCGGCAGTAGTCGGCGAAGCTGCTCCAACTGCCGCCGCGTAGGACGCGGTACGCGCCCGACGCCGGGCCACGCGGGTCAGCCCCAGGCGAACGGGAGTAGTACCCGGGATCGTACCAGTCCCAGACCCACTCACACACGTTCCCCGCCATGTCGTACAAACCATACCCGTTGGGCGCAAAACTCCCCACCGGACTCGTGTACGGGTAATCACCCTTGGCGTAATCCGGGTGATGCCCCCGCGTCGCACTCGTGTCATAGCTGTCGTCTGATGAGCTGTAGTAGTTCGCCCTAGCGTGCTGGATCTCATCCGTATCACACCACGGGAAACGATGCCCTGCACAGCCTCCGCGCGCCGCTTTCTCCCACTCCGCTTCCGTCGGCAACCGGTACCCGCACCCACTCCATTTCACTCCCTCTATCGCCACGTCCACATTACCCCTCCGATAGACTGTGCTCTGGCTGCTGTCCGTGTAGTAGCACGGCGTCAGCCCCTCTCGCTCACTGCGGGCATTGGCCCACTTCACCGCTGCATACCAGCTGACATAGTAGACCGGATGGTTCCCCGCCTTGCCCGCACCATCTCCGGGCTTGATG
>JBBIUX010000015.1:0-40478 GCA_037440025.1 Candidatus Fraserbacteria bacterium
CACCACCTGACGGCTGGTCTGCCACAGCCGAGCGGTCTGCTGGTAGGTCTGCACGAGGTGGCGTCTTGCTTCGCTCTTGTTCATCCGGTACACTTCCTGGTACGATAGTTCCATAGCGTGCATCCTTTCTGGGCGCTCTTCCAGAGTTTGGCCCATGAGAGGATGCCCGCTTTCTTGAGCCATGTCCAGAGTTCCCCCTGGTAACGATCTCTTGGCGCAGCGACCAACCGCTCTTGACAAGCTCGTCTTGAGCTGTTATGCTTTCGGCCAATAATATTAGTTTATAGAAAGATAGTTAGCTATAGCTAAGAAAGGGGTCGAGGCTATGAGCAAGTATCATAGAGAAGCTCGTTTGTCGCGGCGCGATTTTCTCGCGTGGGGTGGTATCGGAATTGTGGGATTCGCTGGTATAGCGTGGCCTTCAGGGCAGCAATCTTCCTTACGAACAACTGTGGCCAATCAGCACCATCACGCTATGGCGCTGCCGAGGGTGCAAGCTCTCGGTGCCGGCCCAGATGAAAAGCTGTGGGCTCCTAAAGGGCTTGACCCTATGGAGATTCTCACAGAGTTCGATGTCGGCAAGACGAAGATCGAAAATAACCAAGTGGTCCATGAGTACGAATTCGTCGCTTTTGACAAGCAGATCGAGATTGCGCCGGGGGTGCTCTACCCGGCATGGACGTATAATGGTCGCGTGCCCGGCCCAACCATTCGGGTGACAGAAGGCGACCGCGTCCGAATTCGATTCACCAACGCCAGCCCGCACCCGCACAGCATTCACTTTCACGGGATTCATCCGGCCAACATGGACGGCGTCTTCGAACAGGTGCCTACGGGAGGTCAGTTCGTTTACGAGTTCGACGCCGAGCCCTTCGGCGTCCATCTTTATCATTGTCACACTCTTCCCTTAGCTAAGCACGTCGCCAAGGGACTCTACGGGGTATTCATCGTTGATCCCAAGGAAGGTCGCCCCAAGGCCGATAAAGAGTTCGTGATGGTCATGAACGGCTTCGATGTAGACTTTGACGACGAGAACGATTTTTACGCGGTCAACTCGGCAGCGTTTTACTACCAGCAAAACCCAATCAAGATTAAAGTTGGCGAGCTGGTGCGCATCTATTTAGTAAACGCCTTAGAGTTCGATCCGGTGAACTCCTTTCATTTGCACGCGAATTTCTTTCACTATTATCCCACTGGGACGAGCCTCACTCCCAGCGAGTTCACCGACACGATCTCCCAAGTTCAAGGCCAGCGGGGTATTTTAGAGTTTCGCTACAAATACCCCGGCAAATTTATGTTCCACGCACACAAGATCGAGTTTGCCGAGCTAGGCTGGACAGGGTTCTTTGAAGTAGAGGAGGCATAACTCATGGCTGAGATCACCAAATCGCCCAAAACCGTCTCATGGAGAACTTGGCTGCTGGGCTTTATGCCGGTGCTCCTTCTTGCCGGTGTGATCTATCTCTTTTGGCAGACGAACGCCGGACTTGATTTGCAAACACCCGCGCCGGTCGAGTCTTTGACGATTGAACGCTTTATACTCACACAAGAGAGCATCACAGTCTATCTGCGCAATACGGGGCCGCAAGAGCTGACCATCGCCCAAGTGATTATCAACGATGCCGTCTGGCCGGCCCAAGCAACTCCCAGCCCAACGATCCCCAGACTGGGCCGCGCCACGGTCTTTCTCGCGTATCGCTGGGTCGAAGGCGAAGCTTATCAGATCAAGTTCATCACGGCGAACAGCCTTGCTTTCGTGGGAGAGATTCCCATTGCTTTTGAAACGCCTATACCAGCTACGACGACGCTGTGGAGCTTCACCCTGATTGGCATCTATGTGGGTATCGTGCCGGTCTTCTTGGGATTGCTCTGGTTCCCGGCGTTACGCCAACTGGGGCGACGCTGGATGAATTTTCTGCTCAGCCTCACGGCAGGTTTGCTCATCTATCTCGGTTTCGATGCGACGAAAGAAGCCCTCGAAATCGCTGATCACGTGCCCGGCCCGTTCCAGGGGATCGGTCTGATCGCCATCGGGATCGTATTGACGTTTCTCTTGCTTGATGCTATAACACGCCGTCAGACAGCTATCGGGCGTAGCGAAAGCGAGCAACGCTTGACACTGGCGTATTTGATTGCTCTGGGGATCGGGTTGCACAATCTGGGCGAAGGGCTCGCTATCGGCGCAGCCTACTCTGTTGGTGCGCTCGCGCTGGGGACATTTTTAGTCATTGGGTTTATTATTCAGAATATCACTGAAGGGTTAGGGATTATCGCGCCGATCTTGCGCGATCGGCCGACACTGTGGCACTTGTTGTGGATGGGGCTGCTCGGCGGAGCACCGGCGATCTTTGGTGCATGGATCGGCGGATTCACGTATTCAGCCCCCCTCGCAGCGCTCTTTCTGGCAATTGGAGCTGGTGCAGTCTTTGCAGTCGTCTACGAGATCGCGAAATTGATTGCCAAAGACAGCACCAAGAACTCGGCGCCGCTCAGCAACTTCATTGGGGTGGCCATTGGGATGCTCATGATGTATATCACTGGGCTCTTCGTCAAATGAAAATTGGGCCCGAGAGCCCTTTGATTTGCCTTCTATGATGAAGTTTGCTATGCTGCTTTTGGGAAAAGGAACGGTTATGCCCGAGGAGGCTCTGCGCATGAAATTAAAACTGATCATTGTGGGGATGTTCATCTTAGTTGGCGCGGCGGGGTGCAATCCAACGGATACCCTCACTCCAGGAGCCGCACGTGAGTTCACGCTCACCATCAAGAATATGCGGTTCATTGGAGAGAAACCCGCCGCGATCGTGGGCATCGAGAACCCGGACATCGTCGTGCAAGTCGGAGATCGCGTGAAGATTACACTGCACAACAAAGAAGACCAACTTATTCTGCATGATTTCAAGATCAGCAATCACGATGTCCGCCTCTCGCAATACCTGCGCCCCAATCAGTCCGCGGAGGTCGCGTTTACCACTCAGCGTGCCGGCGAATTCACATACTATGACCCGTTGCACCCAACAACGATGATCGGGCGCTTCATCGTGCTGAATCGCTAAAGCTTATGCCGACGCCCAGTGCTGAAGACTATCTCGAGCGCATCTACGAACTGATCCAACAGAAAGGCTATGCCCGTGTTATTGACATCGCTTCCTCTCTCAAAGTTCAATCGTCGTCAGTCACCAAGATGCTCCAAAAATTGGACAACGAAAGCCTAGTGAAATACGAGAAATATCGAGGAATCACGCTCACGCCTCATGGTGAGGCCATTGCCCAGTCGGTCAAAAACCGTCACCACAAGCTCGAGGAACTCTTAAAAATCCTTGGTGTGGACGAGGTGACCATCCAAAAAGACGTTGAGGGCATTGAACACCATCTCAGCCCGAGCACCCTGGCCTGTCTGCGTGACTTAGTGAGCTTTCTGCAAGAAGACCCGCACGCCCTCCGTGCTTTCAAAGAGCACCGTCGCACCCATCAGCAAGCCGCAGAGAACACAGCAGACAACTGAAGAATCGAGGTTCTCAAGCGCAGCTTGAATTTTATCCATAAGTTTTCTAAACTCTGGCACCCCTTTAGGGAAGGAGTGATGTTTGATGACCACGTGGTGGGATGACGAAATTGTGCTGAAGAAGAAACCTTGGGATGACGATGAGGACGACGAAGACGACTGGGACGATGAGGACGACTGGGATGACGAGGACGATCGGGATGACAATAAGGATGACGAATGAGTCACAGTTTTGCTCGGATCTGTTGCTCACCAAGCCGCAGGGCTTCGTCTAGTCCTTGGGGGTTGGAGCCACCGCCCTGAGCAAAGCGCGCATTACCACCGCCTCCGCCACCGATCAAGGGCGTCAGGGTTTTTATAAGCTGGCCAGCATGTAGTTGTTGGGTGAGGGCCTCGCTCACTTTGCACACGAGCGAGGCTTTTTCGTTGGAGACCCCGCCGAGCAACGTCACACCCGGAGCGATCTCCGGCTCGACGAAATCCGAGAGCGTTTTGAGATCGTCCACCGACAGATCCAGCCGCGCACAGACGAACGACGCTTTATTGACCGTCTGACGGTGCTTCACCAGCCGGTCTTTTTCTCTCGCCAGTAACTGACGTTTGAGTGCGTCACACTCGCGGGCCAATTGGTCGCGTTCGGCGAGCAGGGCTTCGATCTTCACAGCTAACTCTTTATCAGATGCCTTCAGCATCTGGGCAAGCTGATGCTCCAACCGCTCGCGCTCTCTGAGATACTGGAGCAAGTTCTCGCCGACGGCAGCGTGGATTCGTCGGACGCCCGCGGCGACGCCGCTTTCACTCAGCACTTTGAAGAGTCCGATCTGTCCAGTTCTCTCTACGTGCGTGCCCCCGCAGAGTTCGATACTGAAAGGCCTCTCTTCGCCGGGCAAGGGCGCGATAGTCACGACGCGCACGCGCTCTTTGCCCGCGTAGTCTTCGGTGAAGAGCGCCATGGCACCGTGGGCTTTCGCTGCTTCGAGCGGTTCTTCAGAGATTGTTACGGGCAAATCTTCGAGAATGGCGCGGTTGGCCAGCTCTTCGATCTTTGCGATCTCTTCTCCCGTTAAAGGGGCCAGATGCTTAAAATCGAAGCGCAGCTCGTCAGGAGCGACGAGCGAGCCCGCTTGAATACCCTGAGAGTAGCCCAAGGCTCTTCTCAGCGCCGCGTGCAAAATATGGGTCGCGGTGTGATTGCGCATGGTGCGCGCCCGGCGCTCGGCGTCGATCCTCAGCAAGCACCGATCTCCAGCATAAAACTCTCCTTCAGTGGTCCGAACACGATGGCGATAGACGCCACGCTCGTCTCTCTGGACGCCTACGACTTCGGCCTTGCCGGAACGCGTGAGATTTTCGATCCAGCCGGTGTCAGCGACCTGGCCGCCGGCTTCGGCATAGAAGGGCGTCTCGCTGAAGACAAAGAGCGACTCTTCTCTACTAAAAAAAACCAACTCTGATTCCCATACGATGCTCTGGTATCCCACGAACTTCGAGGCCCTCACCCCGGCTTCGCCACCCCTCTCCCGTCTAGACGGGAGAGGGGCTTGGGGTGAGGGCCCTCTGGATCGCTCACGCTGCTTCTCCATCTCGCGCTCGAAGCCTGCACGATCTACGTGCATCTCGTGCTCACGAGCAATGTCTTCCAAAAGTTCTACGGGAAACCCGTAGGTGTCGTGCAGGAAGAACGCCTCTGGGCCGGGGATGAGTTTTTCACTTTTTCGCTTCAGCCCTGAAATTATCTTTTCAGCACGCTCCAACCCTTGATCGAGCGTGCGCTCGAAGCGCTCCTCTTCCTGAGCAGCAACTCTGAGAATGAAGTCTTTCTGGTCTTGCAGCTCGCGATAGTGCTCGCCCATCGTTTCGATGACCGTCTGGGCGACGCTGGGCAAAAACGGCGTCGGCAGCCCTAGTGTTTTGCCAAATCGAATCGCCCGACGCATAATCATTCTCAGCACATAGCCCTGCTTCTCGTTGCTGGGCAGCACTCCGTCGGCGATGAGAAACGTCATCGTCCGCCCGTGGTCGGCGATGACTCTGTACGGCACGGAGTGCTCGCGCATCTCTTCTTGGCTGTGTCCTGTGAGCTTGCGCAAGCCTTCAAAGATTGGCTGGAACAAATCCGTGTCGTAGTTGCTTGGGGCGTTCTGCAAGACCGCGACGATGCGCTCCAGCCCCATGCCCGTGTCCACGCCCGGCTTGGGCAAGGGCTCCAGACTTCGTCTGGACTGTTCACCTTCGCGGCCAGGAGCCGCGAAGCCGACTGGTCCAGGCGAAGCCTGGTTGAACTGCATGAAGACGAGATTCCAGACTTCAAACCAACGGTTGCAGTCGTTGTCCAGGGCTGGGGAGCAATCGGGGCGTTTGCAATCGCAGAACTGGAGCCCTCGGTCCCAGATGAGCTCGGTGTTGGGGCCGCAGGGGCCGGTGTCACCCATCATCCAGAAGTTGGTCTTCTCTCCCATCCGGTGAATGCGCTCTTGTGGGGCTTTGGCGATCTCCTGCCACAGTTGAAAAGACTCTTCGTCGTCTTTATAGATCGTGAAGTGAAAGCGATCCTTATCTAAACCATAAACTTCGGTGAGCAATTCCCAGGCGTAGGAGATCGCTTCGCGCTTGAAATAATCGCCGAACGAAAAGTTTCCGAGCATGAGGAACAGAGTATGGTGTCGTGGAGAAGGGCCGACGTTATCGAGGTCATTGTGTTTGCCCGAAACCCGAAGGCACACCTGCGCGCTGGCTGCGCGGCTATAAGGGCGTGTCTCCAGCCCCATAAAGGCTCTTTTGAATTGAACCATGCCCGCGTTGGTAAAAAGTAGCGTCGGATCCTCAGGGACGAGTGACGATCGAGGGACTAT
The DNA here is from genome assembly GCA_037440025.1 of Candidatus Fraserbacteria bacterium. GTDB lineage: Bacteria > Bipolaricaulota > Bipolaricaulia > RBG-16-55-9 > DRXL01 > JANXCC01. The sequence continues at coordinate 6,358 of JBBIUX010000015.1, forward strand.
AGTGTGCCCAAGGTCCCTGAAATATCTCAGAAACGCGTCTTGAACCTCATGCCAACTCATGGCTCGCTTCATGGTGCCCTCACACTGTGGCCAGCTGGGCAAGGGGCTCGCGGTACTCACACTGTTTATTGCTGCAAACAAGCTCTCCGTCTTTGCCTCCGACGAGAACTGCCTCTTGGCACGATGGACAGGTTTTGACTGGTGTCTGGCTGACCGTGAAGTCACACGTGGGATAGTTTTCACAGCCGAAGAAGCTGCGTCCTCCTTTGCGAGCATATCTTTTCACCAGCTTCCCACCGCACTTGGGGCAGGGCACGGAGGATTCTTCACGAGCTCTCTGGGCTCTTTCGATCCCATCACAATCAGGATACCGTGAGCAGCCGTAAAACTGCCCATAACGTCCTCGACGCAGCACCATCGGGGCACCGCACTTGGGACAAGCTTTTTCTGTCAGCTTTTCATCTCGGACCTCTGCCTGCTCGCTGCCGGCTTCTGGTTCTAACGGGCGTGAGTAGCGACACTTCGGAAAAGCCGAACACGAGTAAAACTGCCCATAGCGTCCGGTCCGTATCACTAGCTTCCTCCCGCACTCCGGACAGATCTCTTCCGTCTCGACGGGCTTGGGCTTGAGTGACTCCATCTCATGTTTTGCTTTCTCATACGCACTCTCAAACTCGCTATAAAACTCTTCTAAGACTTTGCCCCACTCCAAATGGCCCTCTTCGATCTTGTCCAGCTCTTCTTCGATGAGTGCCGTGAAGCCCACGTCAATGATTTTCGGGAAATGTTTCACGAGTGCATCGGTCACCAAAAAACCCAACTCCGTCGGCACGAACCGACGCTTCTCCAGCTTCACATACTCCCGATCTACGATGGTCGAGATCGTCGGAGCATAGGTGCTGGGGCGACCGATGCCGTTCTCTTCTAATGCTTTTACTAAAGTCGCTTCGGTGTAGCGTGGCGGCGGCTCGGTGAAGTGCTGTTTGGGTGTGAGCTTTATCAAGTCCAAAAGCTGTTGCTCGCGCAACGGCGGCAGTTGCCCCTGAGCTTCTTCGTCATCGGGCCTGGCATCTTCGTCCCGCACTTCTTCATAGACAGCCAACCAGCCGAGAAATTTTGCCACCGAGCCCGTCGCTCGGAAGAGATAGTCTTTCGCTCTAATATCTACAGAGACGACATCAAAAATCGCAGCGGCCATCTGGCTGGCAACAAACCGTTGCCAGATCAGTCTATAGAGCCTGAGCTGGTCAGGGCTCACATGCTGGGCAACATCATCGGGCAGGCGTCGAACGTCTGTGGGACGGATGGCTTCATGAGCGTCTTGCACATTGGCCTTCTGTGCTTTGCGTCCTGCTCCGACACGGACAAACTCTTTCCCATATTTTGCTGTGATGAACTCACGCGCCATCGCTTGGGCTTCTTCGGCAACCCGCGTCGAGTCGGTACGCATATACGTAATAAGCCCCGTGGCGCCTTCGGGGCCAAGCTCGACGCCTTCGTAGAGCTGTTGCGCAACAGACATGGTCTTCTTGGTAGAGAAGCCCAGTTTTTTCGAGGCTTCTTGTTGCAGCGTGCTGGTTGTAAAGGGCAACGGTGCGTGACGACGCTGTTCTTTCTCTTCGACCGTGAGCACTTGCCATTGAGCACCTTCTAACTGTTTGAGTATCTCTTGGGCTTGGTGCTCGTTCGAAACTTTTAATTTCTCGTCACTCTGGAGTCGCTTAAAGAGCTTGGCCTCGAACGGGCGGGGCTCTTCTTCTTGGGGCGTCAGCGTCGCTGTGATGGACCAATACTCTTCGGGAACGAATTTTTGAATCTCTCGCTCGCGCTCGCAGATTAATCTGACAGCCACCGACTGCACGCGGCCCGCCGAGAGCCGGCTACGAATTTTTTTAGAAATTAACGGACTGAGCATATAGCCCACAATGCGATCTAAAATCCGGCGGGCCTGTTGGGCTTCCACACGGTGCATGTCAATCTCGCGCGGGTGTTCTAAAGCCCGCCGCACGGCTTCTTTGGTGATCTCGTTAAATTCGATACGCCGCAAGTCTTTGAGCTTGAGTGCTTCTTTGACATGCCACGCAATCGCTTCCCCCTCACGGTCGGGGTCCGTAGCCAGATAGATCTCCTTGGCATTTTTGATGGCGGTACGGAGCTTTTTCAGTGATTCCTTGCGATCCGGCAGGGGTTCGTAGCTGGGAAGAAAACCCTCTTTGATATTGACGCCAAAACGGTGCTTGGGCAGGTCTCGCACGTGCCCCATCGTCGAGACGACTGAGAAATCTCGTCCAAGATATTTTTCAATAGTATGGGCTTTCGTCGGTGACTCGACAATGACTATATTCTTCTCCTTGGCCATGTCAACCTTCTTTTATAGTATTATGTGCAAAAAAGCAAATCATCGAGTAGGGGCGGTTCGCGAATTACCCCCTACAATACTGTCAAACAGCGGGTTTTGTTTCCAATGAAGAAAGAACGGCTGGACTCTGCTCCGGGGGTGAATTCTTCTCAATGACTTCTTTAATGAGATCAAGTTTCTCTAAGGTAGCACGTTCCCCCTCTTGAATGGGCAACTCCAACTGCCGCAACTGAAACATACGGATTCGGTCCACCGCTGGGCGGATGACAATCAATTTCGCCCCAAGCTGTTGCCGCATCAATTCCAGCTTGAGTCGCACCAGCTCACGAGACGTGATCGCTTGGGATTGAATCAAGACGTCCAAACTGGTCATCACTCTCGCATTGAGTGACGCCCCAACGTCAATGGCAATCACGATCTGGGCACCCATAGCGATAGCAGCGTCCACGGGTATTTTATTGACCAAGCCCCCGTCAACAAGAAATCGTCCGTTGTGCTGGATCGGCGGGTGAATGCCGGGGAAAGACATGCTGGCCGCAATCGCACGATAGAGCCTTCCTGATCGCAAGACGATCTCTTCCCCGGTGTCAATATCGCACGCAACCACGCCCATGGGAATCGCAAGGTTCTCGAAGTTTCGATCACCCGTGAAGAGCGTCAAAAACTCATATAACTGTTTGAGGCGTTCCGGCTCATACGTTCTCCAGTCGGCTTTTTTGAACAGATACTCTGAGGCCGTCTTGCCTGCTAGTCTTTCGATGCCGCGCAGCGTGGTGTCGGGAATGCCCAAGAGCTTATTCACATCGAGATTTCTCAGGATTTTCTCTAATTTGTGCAGATTGACCCCACAGGCATAGGCTCCGCCAATGACGGCCCCCATTGAAGTCCCAGCGATAACATCAATGGGAATCTGATGCGCTATCAACGTGCGGATCACGCCGATATGGGCATAGCCGCGTGCTCCACCGCCTCCTAACGCAAGACCGATCACCGGATGCATATCAAGCTCCTTACAACCAAAAGCCCCGATGCATTATAACGCATCGAGGCTTGGTTTCAAGGGCTTTCCGCCCACCACTGACCCTCACACTGCACCCTCTCCCTTGAAGGGAGAGGGACGGGGGAGGGTCTAATACTCCGGCATCGGGGGAGCAGGGGCCTTGTCCTCGCCGATCTCCTTGGTCACCACCAACGCACCCGTCGTGAGGAAGAGCCCGGCCACGCTCACCGCGTTCAACACAGCCGACCGGACCACCTTGGTCGGATCAATGATGCCGGCTTTCATCATATCCACATACTCTTCTCTGACCACGTCAAAGCCCATATTGTTTTCCAACGCTTTCACTTTCTCGGCAACGATGCTTCCTTCGTAGCCCGCATTTTCGGCCAACTGCTTCAACGGGGCTTCCAGGGCTTTCTTCAGCAATTTCACCCCAAGCTGTTGATCCGGGTCTTCGACCTTCAAGCCGTCCAACGCCTTGGCGGCCCGAATGAGCGCGACCTCCCCGCCGGGCAAAATCCCCTCCGCCACAGCCGACTTCGTTGCCTCTAACGCATCTTCCATTCGATGCTTCTTCTCTTCCAGCTCGGCTTCCGTGGCGGCACCGACCTTGATGATCGCCACACCGCCGGCGAGCTTGGCAATACGCTCTTGCAACTTCTCGCGGTCGTAGTCAGAATCCGTGCTTTCGATCTGCTTGCGCAACTGCTCGATTCGACCTTCGATATCTTTCTTCTTGCCTTTGCCGCCAATGATGGTCGTGTTGTCGTCGTCAATCACGACTTTCTCGGCCCTGCCGAGCATATCGAGCGTCGCCGTCTCTAACGTCATGCCTGCATCCTTGGCAATGACCTGCCCGCCGGTGAGAATGGCGATATCTTGGAGCATCGCCTTGCGGCGGTCGCCGAAGCCGGGAGCTTTCACGGCACAGCTCGACAACGTCCCCCGCAGCTTGTTAATGACTAACGTCGTGAGGGCTTCACCCTCAATGTCGTCCGCAATCACTAACAACGGTTTGCCCGACTGGGCAACTTTCTCCAGCAGGGGCACGAGATCGCGGGCCTTCTTCAGTTCGTGATCTGTAATGAGAATGAGCGGCTCTTTCAGTTCGGCTTCCATTCTCTCGGCATTGGTGATAAAGTACGGAGAGGTGTAGCCTCGGTCAAACTGCATCCCCTCGACGATCTCAAAGTGTGTCTCGATGGTGTCAGATTCTTCGACGGTGATGACCCCGTCTTCACCGGCCTTCTCCATGGCGTCCGCGATAATCTTGCCGATCTCGGGGTCTTTACTGGAGTTGGTAGCAATCTGGCCCATCTCTTCTTTGGTCTTGAGCTCTTTGCTCATTTTCTGGAACTCTTCGATGACCCGGTCGCGTGCGTGCTCCAGTCCCCGTTTGAGCAGCATAGGATTAGCACCGGCAGTCACGTTTTTGAGGCCCTCTTTAATGAGAGCATGGGCCAAAATGGTCGCGGTCGTCGTGCCGTCACCGGCGTCGTCGTTGGTCTCCTTGGCGACTTGCTTCACTAACTGTGCTCCCAAATTCTCAAACTCGTCAGGATATTCTTGTTCTTCAGCGATCGTCGCTCCGTCGTCTACGACCTTGGGCCCGCCGAATTCCTTGCCCAAAACGACATGCCGCCCCTTCGGACCTAATGTAATCCGCACCGCATCAGTGAGCTTCTGCACTCCGGCCAGCAACTTCTCGCGTGCCTCGGCTTCAAAGATCACTTCTTTGAACTTTTTTGCCATACGACAGATACCTCCTTAAAAAATTCTCTCGTACTATTCGATTGTTGCTAGAATATCGCTGCTCTTGACGATGAAATACTCGTCGCTATCCAAGGTCAGCTTGGTGCCAGCCAGGGCAGAGAGCAGGACCTTTTCGCCCTTCTTGACCTTGACTTTTTCCAGATCAGAGCCGACTTCGACGACTTCGGCCCGCACAAAATCAAGGTCTTTTTTGGCTTCTTCGGGCAGGATGATCCCTCCGCCCTCTTCGTCCTCAAGCCGTCGCACGAGCACCCGGCTCCCCAATGGTTTGAGTCGTAGCTTCTTCATGTTTCTACCTCCTGTGTTAAATATGTAATTTGTGATATAGTCCGTCCATTTATTGGATTAGCACTCGGACGAGTGCTTTGCTAAGGACGGCCAAATTGTACCCGACGGCCTTGGGGCTGTCAAGCACCATCATCTCACCCCACCCCCTCTCCGTGCACGGAGGGGGAATAGGGTATTGTATTGTGCCCTCGGAAAGCAAGACTAACCAACTAGTTCAGAAAACTTGCTCTGACGTCAACCTGATCCAACTGCACAATCGCGATACTCTTATACCCGCTCGATGATCGTCGCCGTCCCCTGGCCAAAGCCAGTGCACATCGTCACGAGGCCAAACCGGGCATCGCGACGCTCTAGCTCATAAAGAATCTTTGTGAAGAGAATTGCACCCGTAGCTCCCAAGGGGTGCCCATGTGCGATAGCCCCTCCGTTGACGTTGACTTTCTCCCACGGGACATCAAGTTCTCTGCCCCAGGCAATGGGCACTGACGCAAACGCTTCATTGCACTCGAAGAGATCTATATCAGAGAGCGAGAGCCCAGCTTTTTGTAGGGCTTTTTGGGTCGCGGGGATCGGGCCGGTCAACATAAGAGTAGGGTCTACACCCGCCACGGCCCATGACCGGAAGCGTGCTCTGGGTTTATACCCCAAAGCTTTTGCTTTCTCTTTGGTCATAAGTAAGAGGGCTGCTGCCCCGTCGCTGATTTGAGAAGAGTTTCCCGCGGTGATCACGCCGGTAGGCCGAAAGGCAGGCGCGAGCTTCGCGAGCTTGGCTCGTCCCTCTTCGGGAGAGGCGTACCGGCGCACGCCCTCATCGCGCGTCACGGCCGTCCCATGGACTTTCACAGGGACGATCTGACCGTCAAAGTAGCCTGCATCTTGAGCGCGAGCAGCTTTCAGATGGCTCTGCAACGCAAACTCGTCTAGCTCAGTGCGAGAGATGTTCCATTGCTCGGCAATACGCTCAGCGGATTCTCCTTGCGAGACGATCTCGTATTTCTGAGTTAATTTGGGGTTGAGCGGCTTATCTAAGTCTGAGCCCATCGGTTCGCGGGTCATGCTCTCGACTCCGCCGGCGATAGCACAGTCACAGACGCCTGCGAATATCTCCTGGGCGGCGAAACTGATCGCCTGTTGCGCGGAGCCACAGAGCCGGTTCACCGTTGCGCCAGCAGACTCAACGGGCAAATCGGCTTCTAACGCGATAATCCGGGCGATATTGAACCCCTGCTCACCGCGGGCGGTGACGCAGCCAAAGACGACATCTTCGATCTCGTGCGGGTTGATCTGGGTACGCTCCAGCAGGGCTTTTATAGGAATGACGCCGATCTCGTCAGCGCGGGTCTCTGTGAAAAATCCCCGATGTCTCCCAATAGGAGTGCGAACGGCTTCGATAATGACGGGCTCGCGGTTGGCTCCGCTCATGCTCAAAGACTTTTACAGTTCACCCTTAGCCGCCAGGCCGTCCAACAGATCTTTGACGAAAGAGTTCACATCGTTGTAGGGGAACTTCGCTTGTCCGCCCAGCTTTTGCGAAAGCTCCATAGCTGTCCACGATTTACTCCCGGCGGTGAACTTCGTCGCTGGCCCCTGGGGCAAAACGGGGAGCAGGTCGAAGACGCTTTTGATGGGATATTTCGCCTTCCCGAAGATGTTTTTGAGTTGGGTTTCCAGCTCCTCACGAGCACCCATGATGATACCTCCAAAGGTTTGAGTAATAAATTTTGCCACAGTCACGCTGATTTGTCAAACAGACGATCAGCGATAGCTGCGGCGTCGCCTTCGCGGAAGAATGCTGTGAAGGTGATCCACGAAGGTATGCAAGATATTCGGCAACCACAGGCCAGCAACGAGAATGCCCACCAGCGACAGGTCAATATGGCTTGATGAAAGCTGGGCAACGGGGATAGACCACAGCTTGAAGTAGCTGAGCCCCCAAGCAATCAAGACAGCTATCAATCCCAGATAGCCCAGGCGAGTCAGGGTGCCGAAGAGAAAACTATGGCTGATGCCACGGTGTTTGAAGATTTTCGTATAGGGAATCCAAACGAAGCCCAGCAGTCCCCAACGGCGGCGAGCCTGGTTATGTCGCAAATCGAGATCGGGGCTGAGCATCAAGCTGGAGAAGAGATACGCCCCGGCAAAGAGCGCCACGGCTGTCCATGAGACGTCAACAAAGAGATAAAAGAGCGTGCCAAACACTGGTAACAGAAAGAGTTCGATGCGCAGATGTGTCTTCCCTGATGGCATAGTTCTTGGAATGTACTGGGGAATTTTTGTGCCGTCGAGCCCGGCTGTCCTTTGATTGGAGGACTATCAGGGAGAGCCAGCTCAAACTCCGCCGGTGTCAGATATCCCAACCCCGAGTGAATCCATTTCCGCTGGGAGACTTCTTCCAACTGGGCCACCAACTCTGGGGAAAAGGTGCGCCCCCGTCTGGGCCCATAAGTATGTTGTCTAACGCCTAGTTCGAAATCTAGAGGCACACTTCACTCACGTGGAGCCGAGCGGAGTCGAACCGCCGACCTCCCGCTTGCAAAGCGGGCGCTTAACAGGCTGGGTAATTGTTTTCCCAGGCTGCAAGCCCACAAACGCACACTTTTCAGGACTGGCAAAGTCCCCGTAGTGCGCCTAACTCGACTCACCTCCAAAGGTGAGCATAGCACACATGCCCCCACCGGCGTCAAATGCGCTGCACTCGCTCCATGTGTGCTTAGTATTTCAGTTCAAGTAATAGGCGCAGCTCACTCAAGTCTCTGCTCAGTTTCCTGTTTTTCACAGATTCTTTCAGGGCTTTTTGGAAGGCTTGAAGTGCCTCCGGCGATGGGGAGAAGATCTCAGCTACCGACACATCAAGGGCTTTCGCGATCATCATCAAGTCAGGGAGCGTGGGCACCCATCTGCCACATAGAACCTCTTCGATAAGAGATACTAGCTTTTTGCCTTGCTTACTCAATCCCTGGAGAAGGAGCTGATGAAGATCGGCAGGTCGCTTTTGAGACTTTCGCCGCTTTCGCCGCAAGCCAGCAGCTTCTATACCTTCTACCCTACGTACAAGCGTGTTTATCGTGAGCTTGTGCTTAGCGAGCAGCATGTAGATCTTGCCGAGACTCCGTCTATATGTCTCGACGTCGTGGCTGAAAAAGTGTCCATATAGAAAGCGAAACCGCAAATTCCTTTGGGCTACTTGCGCGATGAAGCGCAAGGAGGTTGGGGCCTTAACGACGCGAAAGTACGTAGTGAGCTGGCGGAGCGTTTTGGAGTTGACCATCGGGGATGGTCCCTTCTTCAAACGAAAGAGCTGGCGTTCGCTTATAGCCTCTTGCCCGAAGATTGATCGCAAGTCACGGGCAACTTGCCTTATATCTGCTCTTTCTAGCTGAGCCGCCATGTCATCGGGCAGTCTCTCTCGTGCCAAAAAATGTCACCACTTTCGGGGCAAAATGTCGGCGTTAACTATACTTATGGGTGTGAGAGAAATCAAGCCGAAGAGGGGTGGAACAACAATGCGCGTTGTAGCTTCGGTTTCGCTGCACCCGGAGTTGGCCGAGAGGACCCGCCAAGCCGCGGGGCGCGAGGGTGTCTCTGTCTCGCAGCTAATCTCCCACGCCCTAGAGGCATACCTCCGGGAACGGGAGAGAGAGGCCGACCAGAACGTAGTCAACAAACAGCCCCGCCAGTGACGCGGGGCCCAAGGACGGTGTATATGGACGTTTGGAGTATACTGGAAAAATTGTCGCGTGTCAACCCAGCTGCAACAGGCTGGCTCGCGTTGTGCCCGGCCCACGACGACCAGCAACCGTCACTCTCTATCTCGGAGGGCTCGGACGGGAGGGTTCTACTCCATTGTCACGCTGGGTGCCCGCCGGAGAAGATTGTGAAGGCGCTCGGCCTCAAAATGAGCGATCTCTTCCCCGACGCGCCCAAGCGCAAGCCTGCTAAGAGGATCGTCGCGACTTATGGGTATCGCGACGCGGACGGGAGGTTAGTGTATGAAGTCGTCAGGTTTGATCCGAAGTCGTTCGCCACTCGTCGTCCTGACGGGAATGGCGGATGGGTCTGGAAACTCGACGGTCTCCCGCGTGTGCTCTACCACTTGCCAGACGTGTTCGCGGCTAAGGGGCGCGGGGAGGCGATCTTCGTTGTCGAGGGCGAGAAGGACGTTGAAGCACTGAGGGCTTTGGGGCTGACAGCGACGACAAATCCCCACGGCGCGGGCAAATGGCGCCCAGCGTATTCTGAAATGCTACGCGGTGCCCACGTTGTTATCGTCCCCGATAACGACGAGCCGGGCCACAAGCACGCGGAAGCTGTAGCTCAGTCGCTGCACGGTAAGGCGGCGTCGGTCAGAGTTGTCAAGCTTGGCGACGCCAAGGACGTATCGGCGTGGCTCGAAGCCGGCGGGAGGAAAGAGGAGCTCTTTGGGCTTACTAAACGAGCGCCGAAGTGGGAGCCAAGCCCGCCGCTCTCCTACCATGAGCTTTTGTCCGTCTTCCAGAAATGGCTTGCGCTTCCCAGCGAAGTGCCCGTGCGTTTTGTGCTGTGTGCCGTGATAGCCAACCGTTTGCCGGGTGACCCGTTGTGGGCGTTTATCGTTGGGCCCAGTGGGGACGGTAAGACCGAACAGGTCAATCCTTTAACCGGCCTCGATTTCGTCAGGCCGCTCGACACTCTTACGGTCAACAGCTTTTTGTCTGGCAAGCAAAAGAAGGACCCCAAGGCATCTTTGCTGCTAAGATTACCCCAAGGTGCAATCTTGCTCATGAGAGACTTCACCGCAGTGCTTGAAATGCACCGTGAAAAACGTGACGAAATTTTCTCCCAGCTACGGAAAATATACGACGGGCACCTGACCCGCGCAACCGGGGAAGGTGGGGACAGTGCCGAACTCTCTTGGTCGGGTAAAGTCGGGCTTATCGCTTGTGTAACCCCTGCAATCGAAGGGTACAGAGCCTTTGCCACTACACTAGGTGAGCGGTTCCTCTATTATTATCTCCCTACTGCCGACCGGCTGACTGTTGCCAAAGCTGCCAGACGCAACCGGGCTAGTTTGCAAGTGATGAGAGATGAACTCAAGCAAGCGGTCAGGCGGTTCTTTGACGGCCTTAAGATACCGGAGAATGTGGAGGTCCCTGAAAACGTTGGGGACTGGATCGTCTCTGTCGCTGATTTTGTCTCTATTGCCCGTAGCAGCGTCTCGCGCGATTGGTACAGTTCGACGAAGGAAATCACGGAACTGCCTGACCCGGAGGTCCCGACGCGGCTCTCTCAGCAGCTTGACTTGCTAACATGCGCCCACGCTGTGCTAATGGGGCGCGACCATGTAGAACCTGAAGACACTGAGCTGACCCGTGAAGTCGCTCTTGCGTGTATCTCAAGCCACAGGCGAAAGCTCCTGGCCCTGCTCTTCGAGGCTGGGGATACGGAGCTGACAACCACTGAGATAGCCAACGCGATAAGCCTGCCAACCAGCACAGTCAGACGTTACCTTGAAGATCTGGCAGCCTTGCACCTGGTTGCCAGACGCGAGGGGGACGCTAACGCGTTCCTCTGGAAGCTGACGGGCTTTGCACGCCAAGGGTGGGTGACTCTCCTCCGATCCGACACTCTTGGTGCGACTCAAAACCCCGTACCAGTCCAGAAAAAAGACCTCGCACTACAAACGTCGGGATACGAATACTCCAATACTCTTAAAGAGAGAAAGAAGAGCCTTTGTCTGTATGGCGACGTTTGTAGTGCGGCCCCTAAAGCGGCGTCCCAAACGGAAAAAAACCCCGCACCACAGGTGTCGGAGCAACGCACGGATGACGAAGATATTCCGTTCTGAAGCGCAAGGAGTGATCCCCATGACCGCAGAAATGCAGACAGCAACGGCACAAGACGACTACGACGCCAAAGTGCTTCTCTTGCAAGCAGCCTTCCGCTACCTCTCCCGTGATCTGTGGGAAGAGGGCGACGGCGAGCGATTCCCCTGGGTCTGGCGAGAGATGGATCAACTTGAAAGAGATTTCGACACCCTTACTTACGAGGGGGTGAGACAGCGACTCAAGTTTCTCTACAAGCGCATTGCCGCTGTCAAAGGGCAGCGCGGCCATCGGACGGCACAGAAAGCCCCACCCGTGGGCGCAGCAAACACGGGCGAGAACTCAGACGCGAACGCACCAGCGAACGCGAATACGCAAGGAGTGAATCAAATGCCTATATACGTGGACGTACCGAAAGAAGTCTTAGTCAGTCGGGGAGAACACCCGGCCAAGATAGTCGCTATCAGCAAGCCCGAAACAAGCAGGTTCGACGACTCCAAACAGTCTATCAAGCTAACCTTCGAGATCACCGGCGGCAAGTTCAAGGGCGAAAAGCTGACGAAGCACTGTACCCTTTCCCTCGGTTCCAAAGCGGCCCTCGGCGCCTTGTGGCGACGGCTTATGGGGGAGACAAAACCGGGCGTGAAGGTTGACTTGGAAGGCCTGCTAGAGAAAGACGTCTCGATCATGGTCAGCCACAAGACGGGCGAAGACGGCGACTACGCGGTCATTCAAGAAGTCTTCGCTGCTGAAGAGACCGTCACAACGTGAAGGAGAGTTGCCCGCCGGGGCGGGCTCTTCCCGTCTCGGCGGGTTCCACGTCAACGACTACGTCAACGTCTCTCAAGTCCCCACTACCTAGCGGAACAATCTACAAAGCTGAGTGTTACCTTCTCTGCCTAAGCTGGGTAGTTTCCCACCCACCCGACCCTAAGTGTATAGTGAAAGGGTGCCCTTGGGCTATGGCTTCTCGGAAAGCCCCAAAGGTGGCTGAGGTTTATCTGTGCCTTCCAGACGGATCGAAGATGCGGGCGATCAGACGGAGTACCGCCCCGGCTACAATCAGCAGCAAGCCGAAGATGATACGCATTGGGTTCACCCCCTTTGTGGGGCCGGGGTTTTATGTCCCGGCCCCGGTTTCGATTACCTCAGCCTCTAGAACCCCGTCCGGTAGCTGATAGACCACGTATTCGCATCCTTCAAAATGCCCATCCCGAAGTGCCAGCGTGAACGGCCCGAATCTCACGACGCGCCCACGGGCGATCACCCGGCCCTTGACACCGAACCGCCGCTCGTGGTAGGATACAACAGCCTTATGTTGGCCTTGGGTGATTTCCTTTCCGGGGACGCCCAGGGCCTTCGCGTTTTCGAGTGTCGTTTTCATCGTTGATCACCTCCTGTTGAATATATCCTTACCCTGAAGACAAGGCTATAGCCTCCACGTCGTTTTGGGGTGAACGTCGAAAGGTGCTTCAGATGCCCCCGTGCGAATTACACAAGATCGAATTTCAAAAGTGCACTCTATCCCGTATCCTTTTGGGTTCATATTTTGAGGGTACTGAGTCCCGGTTTCACCGAGGCCCGCCAAACAGCGCACAAGGCCAAGGGATGCCCAATCGCAAGTATCGCACACACATCACAGCGAAAGCGATTTCCAAGCTTTTGCTCATCGCTTGTCTTGGACTATTAGCCTGTGCTAAACTTTGTCTAAAGGCACCGGAGGAGTCGCCTATGACAAAGAAGAGCCATCTGGAATCTGCTCGTGCGTATCTCTCGGAGCTTTTCCATGAGCTTAGGCGTTACAGGGCTGAGTTTGTAGAATGTCAAGAGGACAATCCTCGTCGCGAAGAGCTTTTGGCTAGAATCGGCGAGATTGAAAAAGAGATATTGAGGCACCAATGGGCATTGCTTTCTGAAACGGAGATAAAGGAATATCTCACAAAGAGAGGATTGAAGGTAGACCCCACCAAGTATGCGCCTGCAAAGAAAGCCTTCGGAGTGATTTTCAGTATGTTCATGCCTGGAGCTGATAACATATGGAAGGGTGTATGCCCCCACTGTGGATGGGGAATATCCGCAATACATGTCATCGGGTCTTTTAGAGCTTTGACGAAGTGTGAGGAGTGTGGAAAGCTCGCACTTCTGGATCGAGAGGCAGAGCGGTTCTTTGCCGTCGTACAAAGTGAGCCAGGTTTCTAACAACCTGTCCACTGTACCCGCCTTAGCGCTGCGCTTGCCTTCGAGTGCCAGCTTGTGCTAGAATTTTCTACAACAATTGTGAGTTGGTGTGTATGGCTGGAGTTGTACTACTGATGCGCAGAATTGTACCAGCTTCCCCGCTTGAGTTTCTGGAGCAGCAAGGAGTGGAGGCACTCAATAAGACGGTAGAAGAATGGGCTCGAAGTTGTGGATTAGTGCCTATTGGTTTTGATTTTCAATATATATTTTGCCAGGACGATCCCGGACCCAAACTTAATGACTGGATCAGGCATTGGAACTATAAGAGAGAAGGGGCTTGGGATGAGGCCAGGCTGCTACACAACATTTATCTGACATGGTATGAAGAGAGAGAGCAGGCGTTTGCTCTCGATGTGAGGATTGGCGCAGACGAAGGCTTTATATTTGCCAAGGTAAACAAGCAAACTTGGGAGACTGCTCGTAGGGATTTTGAGGTCTTGCAATCGCATGTGATAGGACTTGCAAACGAGGCTTTGAAAGAGAAGGAGTCCTATATGCAAAAACTATCGAATCTTGAACTTCTTCGAGCACTATCAGGGCACGAGTTTGAGAATATTGTAGCTATGGTTTTTGAGGAAAGAGGGTATAAAGTACATCGGACCAAAGCGAGTGGAGATGAGGGTGTAGATTTATTCATCTCAAAACATACCGAGACATCTATCGTACAATGTAAAAACCAGAAGAAAGCAGTTGGCCAACCTCAGTTGAGGGATCTGTACGGTGCATTGATTCACAGCAAAGCTTCAAGAGCCTACTTGATTTGCACTTCAGACTTTAGTCCTCAGGCGAGAAGATTCGCGGAAGGCAAACCTATTGAGTTAGTAAACGGCCTGCAATTCGCTGATTGGTTGAAGGACATAAGCTCAAAGATTTCTAAAGGACATCTGAAGCTCGCATAGTCACCCTTCCAACAGCCGATCCACTGGACTCGCCTTGGCGTGCGCTTCTCTCAGTGCGGTGCCTGCCATGTGCACGTATTTGAGGGCCGTCTGAATGTTCTCCCAGCCGAAGAGTCTTTGCAGGGCGAAGGGTTCCATGCCGTTCTTCACGGCCAGCGTCGCAGCGGTGTGCCTCAAAGTATGAGGGCTTACTCGGACACCCTTGATCCCCGCTTTCTTTCCCAATCTGGCTACCACCTGTTGCACCCAGCGGGGCTTGAGGGGATCGCCCTTGCGGTCTATAAAGAGAGAGTCGGAGTAGCTTGCCCGAAAGCCTCTCAGTTCGATCCAACGCCGGAGGGCCTTGGCCGTCCTAGCCCCCATGAAGACTATCCGGTCTCTGGCCCCTTTGCCGTGCACCTTGAGTGATCTCTGGGCCAGAGAGACATCACCCAGGCGCAAGCCTGCTAACTCGTGCAGCCTCAGGCCACAGTCCACAAAAAGCAGCAGCATGGCATAGTTGCGGCCCCCTGGGACGGTGCCCTTGGCACAGGCGGCCAAGAGTGCCCGGACTTGAGACTCTTCCAAGACAAAGGGGTACTGCTTCGGTTGACGTGGAGGACTGATCCCGTCCATCGGGCTTGCGGGTATCAACCCTTCTCGTTTGAGCCAGTTAAAGAAGGCATGTAAGACCCGGTAGTGCATCCCCAAGCTGGCCGGGGTGTAGCCTCTCTCTTGGCAATGGGCCAGATATTGTCTCATCAATCCAGGGTGAATCTCAGACAGAGGCTTATCCCCCAGAAAGCCGCTGAAGCGATAAAAGACCCACGCATAGAGATCGAGAGTCTTTCTACTCCGGCCCTCGACGCGGGCCATGAGGGTAAACTGTTCAGCGGCCTGACTGAGGGTGAAAATGGCGTCCGTGGAGTGCGCCCGCTGTGGGGCATTTTGAACCCTGTTCACGTCCTAGGAGTTCGGGCGCACAGTATGGTGATTGTGCTGACTAGCATTGGTTTTTTGCGAAGCACGTGGAGCCGAGCGGAGTCGAACCGCCGACCTCCCGCTTGCAAAGCGGGCGCTCTCCCAGCTGAGCTACGGCCCCAAAGAGAAAGAGTGGGTCTAGGAAGAATCGAACTTCCGACCTCGCGCTTATCAGGCGCGCGCTCTACCACTGAGCTATAGACCCAGAAGGCGCATTTATATTAACACCATCGGCTCAAGCTGTCAAGCTTGCCTTCAGACCAAAGATTTATATAATTACTGTACTTTTCTGCGCGAGGTGAGGATATGAGTTCTCGAACTTTGTGGAAGTGGTCAGTGCTCGTGGTTGTCCTTCTCTGTGTGGGCTGGGGCAGCCAGGCCCAGCAGTCGGCGTGGCAGTCGGTCGTGATCGCCGAAGCGGGTTTTCGGTTGGGTGATCTCGTCTATAATTCAGACTTGGCCGTCGCCCCCGACGGGACGGCCTATGTCGTCTGGGCCGATCTTGGCGGAGATATTATGCTCAGCGTCGTGCCTCTTGGGGAGACGCTGCAGCCTGGAGAACCCGTCAATGTATCAGAAGGCGCTGGAGGAGATTGGCCGGTGGCGCCCGCAGTCGCGCTTGGCGGCGGCCGACTCTGCGTCGTATGGGAGGGCTGGGATGACTTCGGCGGCGATATTTTCGCGCGGTGCTCCGACGACGGCGCCCAAACTTGGCTGAGCCCCTCGACCAAGGTCGCCGAGACCGATGCGCCTTCGGGACAACACGAGCTACAGGGCGAATGGGACGGCAACGTGGATGTCTTCGTAGATGCCCAAAAGAGCGTCTACGTCGCATGGTTTGAGGACTTCTCCAATTTGGTCTGGAGTAAATCTGAAGATGGGCAGACCTTCTCGGAATTTCAGGCGCTCTTGGAGACGTTCGACTTTCTGCGCTGGCCCCAGTGGGCGCAGGGCCCCGATGGTATTTTGTATTTGGCCTATACCCTGGCATTCAGCAACGACGATGCTGATGTCTATTTCTTTAAGACCGGCGACGGTGGCGCGACATGGGAAGGGCCAATCCAAGTCACAAGCAACCCGGGCTTCTCAGACGCCCCCGAATGGGCTTTTATCGGGGAAAATATCTATAACGTCAACGACGACACCGAACAAGCCGCCCCCCAGAGCGCTGATATTATGCTGACGGTCTCTCAAGACGGCGGCCAGACGTGGAGTCCCAGCGTCGTCATCGCCAAAGATGGGGCGTTCCCATCTATTGCTACTGACGGGAAGAATCTCTACGTGAGCTTCTCCAGCATCGTTGGGGATGAGCTGACGGGCTTTGTTTGCTCGACCGATGGCGGGCAGACCTGGAAGCGCGAGGATATTCCCGATTCTGGACCGAATTTTGTCTTTTTGGGCTTACGCGGCCCGGGGATTGACGCTTCCGAAGTGGCTATGGCTGTAGACGCGCAAGGGAACGTCTACGTCGCCTGGGCGCGCGGCAGCCGAGAGCTGGGTCAGTCCCAAATTATGGTAGCCAAGCGCACCGGCTGCTAAACCAATCTTAGAACTTGAAGCCTCTCACCCTCCTTCCTCTCTCCCCTTCGAGGGAGAGGGGCTAGGGGTGAGGGTAGTTTCTAGCTCGGCCAATTGCTGCTCACGGTAGGCTTTATCTAGAGTGCCAATCAGTTCGTCGAGCTTGCCTTCAAGAATTTGGTCGAGGTGGTGCAGTGTCAGATCAATCCGGTGATCTGTCACGCGGTTCTGCGGGAAGTTATACGTTCGGATCTTCTCGCTGCGGGCGGCGGTGCCCACTTGAATGCGTCTTTGCTGGGTGATCTCCTGCTTCTGTTCGGACTCGTATTTCTCTTGCAAGCGTGCGCGCAAAAGCCTTAAAGCTTTTTCTTTGTTCTTGTGCTGGCTGCGCTCTTCTTGACATGTCACGACAATGCCCGTCGGTTTGTGGAGGAGACGTACTGCCGTAGCAACTTTGTTGACGTTCTGGCCTCCTGGACCTCCAGCGCGATAGGCTTCAAACTCTATATCTTCGTCGCGAATCTGAATCTGCACGTTTGCCACTTCAGGGAGCACAGCTACTGTTGCCGTGCTCGTATGCACCCGTCCCGAAGCTTCTGTTTTGGGAACTCGCTGAACGCGATGAACCCCGCTCTCGAATTTGAACTTTCCGAACGCCCCTGGACCGGTCACCTCAAAGACGATGTGCTTAAAGCCTCCCAGGTCGGTTGGATGGGCGTCGAGCATCTCGATGTGCAGTTTGTGGGCCTCTGTATATTTCTTGTACATTCTGAACAGATCGGCGGCAAAGAGGGCCGACTCTTCCCCGCCAGCCCCGCCGCGAATTTCTACAATTGCATTGCCCTCGTCGCGGGGGTCTTCGGGAACGAGCAACAGTCGTGCTTCTTCCAAGAGTTGAGCACGCTCGGCTTCGGCGCGCTCCAGCTCTTCTTGGGCGAGCAGGCGCAAATCACTGTCCCCCCTGAGAAGTTCACGCGCCTCGGCGATAGTCTTTTCCAGCCTTTGCAGGCACTCATAGAGTTCCACTGGGCGCTTGAGTCGCGCGTACTCTTGTGAGCGTTTTATATATTGGGAGCTATTGATCGTTTCCGGTTGGCTGAGCCGGTGCTCCAATTCATAATATTTTTTGTGTAGCTCAGCTAGACGGTCCAAAAGCTTTTCCATGATTTACTTTAAGCCACAGCGCACGGGTCCGCAAGTTCTTGCGTCAATACAGAGCATATCTGTATAATAGAGTATGGCGCGTCTGGAAGCCATAGAGAGCGATTTTCTGGTGATCGGCGCAGGGCTCGCGGGGCTCTACGCCGCCCTCAGGGCTGCTGAACATGGGCGCGTCTGCCTGCTCACAAAAACAAGCCTTTCTGAGACGAATTCTGCCTGGGCCCAAGGGGGCATTGCCGCTGCCGTAGATGAGAACGACTCCCCTCGATTGCATCTGGAAGACACGCTCAAAGCCGGTCGCGGCCTGTGCGATGAACGTGCCGTAGATGTGCTCGTGCGCGAAGGCCCGCGGTGTATCAGTGAATTAGACAGATTGGGAGTAGGCTTTGATCGGACGGCCTCGGGCTATGCCTTGGGGCGCGAAGGAGGCCACAGCCGTCGCCGGATCGTTCACGCTGGAGGCAGCTCAACGGGACAGATGGTCGTCACCAGGCTTTCGGAGCTCGTCCTGCAAAATCGCAATATCCAGCTCATCGAGCACACGCCGGTCATCGAACTATTGGCCACAGACGGAAGATGCGTTGGGGCAAGGGTTTTACAAGAGAAGTTCGAAACCATTTTCCTCGCCCGCGCGACGATTCTAGCAACCGGAGGTGCAGCAGCCCTCTATCACCGGACGACTAACCCACCGGGCGCAACCGGTGACGGCCTAGCGTTAGCCTATCGTGCCGGTGCCCAACTAGCTGACTTGGAGTTCATCCAGTTTCACCCGACGGCGCTGGCCATCCCCGACGCGAACGGCTTTCTCATCAGCGAAGCCGTGCGCGGTGAGGGAGCCTATTTGCTCAATGAGGCCGGACAACGCTTCATGCCGCACTACGATCAGCGTGCCGAGTTGGCCCCCAGGGACACCGTCGCCCGCGCGATCTTCGAAGAAATGCGAAAATCTCAGACCGATCACGTCTTCTTGAGTTTACAGCATCTGCAGCCTGACCTGGTGCGCGCGCGGTTTGCCAATATCTACGAGACGTGTCTTCAATACGGGCTCGACCTGACACGCGATCTCATCCCGGTAGCACCGGCAGCACACTATACGATTGGCGGAGTGCGCACTAATCTGTGGGCCGAGACGACTGTGAAACATCTTTTTGCTATTGGAGAGGTCTCGTGCACCGGGGTGCACGGGGCCAATCGCTTGGCGAGCAACTCGCTCCTAGAGTGTCTGGTCTTCGCACGGCGCGCGGTGGAAGCGGCAGTCCGCCACGAGTTCGCCGGTTCACGAGTTCACCAGTTCGAAAGTTCAAGAGCTTGCGAACCCGCGAACCTTCGAACCCGCGAACTGCCGTTATTAAAACAGCTCATGACCGAGCACGTGGGCTTAGTAAGAGATCGCGCGGGCTTGGAGTACGCTATACAAGAACAGAGCCGTCTAGAATCAGAAAGCTCAGGCTTATTGAGATACCAAGCGTTGGTAGCCCGTCTGATCGCTCAAAGCGCTCTCTTCAGGACGGAGACGCGGGGGGTGCACGCCCGCCGGGATTTTCCTAACGAAGACCCGGCCTGGCAGGCACATATCATTGTGCAGAAAGACCGACCTCTGCGCCTGGAGAAACACTTGCAAGGGTGACCTCCTATGAACGGTCTGAATCTTTTTGTGCTGAGAGAGATCATCGCGCAGGCACTCCAAGAGGACATTGGCTTTGGGGATGTGACGACAGAAGCCCTGTGCGATCCCCAACAGACAGGCAAAGCCGCCATGCGCACCAAGGAGCCGTGTATTATAGCTGGAGTGCCAGTAGCACAAATGGTCTTTGAAATGCTCGATAATAAACTGAGCTTTGAGCCGCGAGTGCGTGACGGCCAGTCTCTAGCAGCGGGGCAGACAGTCGCTGAGCTTGAAGGTGCACTTCGGACGATCTTGATCGGTGAGCGCACGGCCTTAAATCTCTTACAGAGATTGAGCGGGATCGCGACGATGACAGCGCGATACGTCGAGGCCGTTAGAGATTTTTCAGTAAAAATTCTGGACACGCGCAAGACCGCGCCGGGACTAAGAGTCTTAGATAAATACGCTGTCCGAGTCGGCGGCGGACGCAATCATAGAATCGGGTTATATGACGGCGTGCTCATTAAGGGCAATCACATCCGCGCAGCTGGCAGTATTACCAAAGCCATCGAGCGTGCGCGCCGCTATGCCCCAACGACACTCAAGATTGAAGTCGAAGTCAAAGATCTTCAGGAGCTACAAGAAGCGTTGGAGACCGGAGCGGATATAATTATGCTGGACAATATGTCGCTGGAGGAGATGCGCCACGCTGTGAAGATAGTCAAAGACCTCTCCTTCAGCCCCTCCCCGGAAGAGGGAGGGGAGTTCCCCCCTTCCCGTGCCGGGAAGGGGGCCAGGGGGTTAGGTCCCCTGCTCGAAGCCTCCGGCGGGGTGACATTGGAGAACGTGAGAGATATTGCCCAGACCGGGGTCAATTTCATCTCCGTCGGCGCGCTCACGCACTCCGTCAAAGCTATTGATATACATCTGGAGGTGCTTGTGCCATGACCGTCGTCGAACAATTAGAGATCGCGCAAGAGATCAAGAGACTGAAAGCCGAAAAGAACGCCGTGATTCTGGCACATAACTATCAAGTGCCAGAAGTACAAGACGTGGCTGACTTTGTCGGCGACTCCTTGGGGCTATCGCAAGCGGCAGCCAAGACCGACGCCGAGATGATCGTCTTTTGTGGTGTGCATTTTATGGCCGAGACGGCTTCGATTATCTGCCCGGAGAAGCGCGTCTTGTTGCCCGACTTAGAAGCGGGCTGCTCGCTCGCGGCGACGATCAACGCCGATCAATTGCGAGCTTGGAAGGCCGAGCACTCCAACGCCGTCGTCGTCTCGTATGTGAATACAACCGCCGAAGTGAAGGCCGAATCAGATTATTGCTGTACGTCGACGAACGCGCTGAAAGTCGTCCAAGCGATTCCCCCAGACAAAGAGATTCTCTTTCTCCCCGATATGTTTTTGGGGGCGTATATTGAGAAGGTGACGGGTCGGAGGATGCACATCTGGCCGGGGGAGTGTCACGTGCACGCGGGGATTCGCCCGCACGATATCGAAGCAATGCGGGCAGCCTATCCCGAGGCGGAGATGCTCGTCCACCCCGAATGCGGCTGCTCAAGCTCTTGTATGTACTACAAAGCGACCGGAGCGATGAAGGGCGAAGTGCATATTCTCTCGACGGAGGGCATGGTGAAGCACGCGCAGAAGAGCCAAGCGCAAGAGTTCATTGTGGCGACAGAGATCGGGATTTTGCACCGGCTGAAGAAAGAGACGTCAGGGAAGAGGTTCTATCCGGCCAACGAGCGCGCGATCTGCGAGTATATGAAGAAGATCACGCTCGAGAAGGTCTTGCGCTCGCTCCAAGAAGAGATCTACGAGATTCGGGTGCCGGAGCCAACAGCAAGCAAAGCCCGCAGGGCCATTGAGCGAATGCTCGCGATCGTGTAGTGTTAGTTGGGCTTGCTGCTAGGTGGGTGAGGAATCTCGCCCCGGCGCTTGATGATATACCCTGCCGCTCCCAAATACGCGAGCACAAGGACGACCCTCATCCAGGGATAGAGCGGATTAGGGCAGTTGAAGAGATAACTAAAAAGATCAAGCCCCAGCATAAGAAACACGATTAATGCCAAGGCCCCAGAGAACCATAAGAAAAACTTAGCGAACTTTACGAATTTGGTGCGGCTGGATATGACAAAGAAATGTGGCCACCAGTACATAAAGAGCAAGCTGTTGATAAAAGTTGTCCATACACTCGCTTCTCTCGCGATCGCAGCCCTGGTGGCTTATCCATACGTAAGGTCACCCAAATAAATTTTAGTGTCAAGCTGAGAGCAAAGTCAAGAGGGGCTGTTGAGAAAACCCCTCGAGTGCCATAGAATGCTTGTGTATGAAGCGCGTCCTAGTCGGTATGAGCGGCGGTGTAGATAGCTCAGTCGCGGCGTTCTTACTCAAAGAGCAGGGCTACGAAGTCATTGGCGTCACGCTCAACCTCTGGTCCTACGAGAACCGCGAAGAACCCTATAACGAGTGTTGCTCTCTTGAAGTGCGCACGGTCGCACAACAGTTGGGCATCGAGCATCACTTCATTGACGCAGGCAAAGAATTCAAAGAGCGCGTCGTAGATGTCTTTCTCGCGGAGCACACCCAGGGGCGCACCCCAAGCCCCTGCGGACGCTGCAATCGTCTCGTGCGCTTCCCCATTCTGTTGGAACTCGCAGATCGCTTTGGTTGCGAATTTCTAGCAACGGGGCACCACGCCCGCATCGCCGTCGAAGACGGAGTCTATTATCTGTTGACAAGCACAGACCCTCTCAAAGACCAGTCGTACTTTCTCTATGGGCTGACGCAAAAGCAGCTCAAGAGAATTCTCTTTCCCGTAGGGCATCTGCTGAAGAGCGAAGTCTGGCAGATTGCCAAAGAGCATAATTTAGTTTCAGCGCGCAAGCCTGAGAGTATGGATTTGTGCTTCGTCCCCGGCGGAGACTATCGCGCTTATCTGAAGACGAAGATGGACGGGGCCGTCCGCCCCGGCGAGATCGTGGACACCAGCGAGCGCGTCGTAGGGCGCCACGAAGGGCTCCCTTTCTACACTATCGGGCAGCGTAAGGGATTAGGAATCGCTTTGGGAGAGCGCGTGTATGTCGTCGGGTTCGATTACGAGAAAAACCGTTTAATCGTCGGCGACGAGAACGCGTTGCTCTCCGAAGGGCTGATCGCGACGGACGTGAATTTTGTCTATCCGAAGGCCCTCACCCCCGACCACTCTCCCGACCTAACCCCCAAGTTCCCCTTCCCTAAAGGGAAGAGGGAACTCCCCTCCCTCTTTAGGGGAGGGGTCGGGGGAGAGGTTAGGCCCGCAGGGCAGGGTGAGGGCCCGTCTGTAGCCATCAAGATTCGCTATCGCAGCCCGCGCGTGCCCGTGACTCTAGAACTTTTGGACAATGGCCGCGTGCGCGTACGCTTTGCGCAACCACAGCGCGCCGTCACGCCGGGGCAGCTTGCGGTCTTTTACGAAGGGGCAAGAGTGCTGGGCGGCGGCACTATCGAAAAAATCCTACGGCAAGCAGATCTCTCCAGATCGGTTGCCCAAGAATCTGTTCTGGTCGAGCACGGCTGAGCCGCGAAAGTTATCGGAGAGATAATTGCACTTGCGCAAGTTCGCAGCGATCCCCCATAGACCGTTCTCCGTCACAATGTTGGCACGAATCTCTGTCTGCGAGACCCCAGAGAGCAAGACCCCAGATCTCCGATTCTGTGCGATCTCGCTCTCCAAGATTTTTACAGTTCCGACGCTCTCGACGCCGGAGCGCCCGTTCGCTCTAATCAGCGTTCTCGCGACGGAGGCCGAGCCCCAAATCTCTAGGCCGTTCTCGCGGCTGCGCTCGACCCGACACTGGCTAAGCTCAACATGGGCTTCTGGGGAGACGTAGACCCCCCAGCCGTTCTCAATGATCTCTGTATTTTGAACGAAGACCTGAGCCGTATCGAGCACGTAGATGCCAACCCAAGGATTGCGAGCTACACGAACGTCGCTTATGCTTGCGCGGGCCGCGCCGCGCACCTGAATCCCAGAAGGGCAGAGCAGTTCGGGATAAAATAAAGCGCACTCTTTGCCGTGCCGAGGATCCGTAGACGCTTTTGGAGCATCTGCCAGCGTTAATCCCTCTAGGGTGACAGTGATGGGCGAGTCACTCTGAATGAAAACGACGGGGAAGCCGGGTTTGACACCTTGAAGGACGGTCTTTTCGCTCCCTGCGCCTTCCAGAGTTAGATTTTTTGTGATGATGAGATTCTCCCTACAGACACCAGGAGCGATGGTAATTCGGGTGCCGTCGTTTGCTGCGTCAATGGCTGCCTGAAGCAAGTCTTTTGTGCAGTCAATCACAATCTCTGTTGTCGGAGCGTTCACAAAAAATAGAGCGCTGAACACCCACAAGACGCTCGATATTTTCATAGTGTCATTATAGCATGTAAAGGAGGCAGCGTGCTCGATTTGCCCTGGAGCCGGAGATTCTTTATGATAAGCACCGGGGATGAGAGGAATGATTGCCACAAAACGGTGCCCACCGGCTGAGGGGCTGATAGCGACCGGGACCTACTATGTGCGCCAAGGCCAGCGGAAACTGGGCGAAGAAGTCTTTCAGTTATTTGAGTTGCCCCAGCGCGGTGGCTACCAATTGCAGAGCTATCTCGTGCTCCAATGGCCTCTCCCACACACCGAACGGGTCACCCTCGAACTGGATCCTAGTTGGCGCTATCGCTCTGCTCGCCTTGAGCTGGAAGCGGAAAGGCATCTCACCCTGGCACAGTATCAAGTAGACAACAGCCGGCTACGGGGGCGGATCGAAGCTGTCGGTCGGCGCCCGGTCGAATCATCCCTCTCTTGGGATAGCTCTCTCTTGGATTACCCCTCGGCACTCTTCGTTTTTGCGCTCTGCAAGAAGATCGTGCTCGCCCCCGGTGACAGCAGCGATATAGACTTAGTACACATTGCGCTCCCCTCGCTGGAGCCAGAGCAGTTTCACTGCACGTGCGCTCGGCTCTTCGATCACCAAGCGACGTTCGAGATCGGGACCTTTTCGGTTAAAGAGTTCGTCTTGCAGGCTTCTTCCGAAGAATTGTTGCACACATGGATTGACGAAGCGGGGGTGCCATTGCGCATCCATCGCAAAGAACAAGGCGAACTCATCCGTTTCGATCTCGTGCGCTACCGGCTCTTTCGCTGATTCACGGAAGTTCTCCCCCGTACTTCGCTGGCCAGATGTAAAGCTTCCATAGACGATCTGTTCCCGGATCGAGATGCACCAGGGGGACGCTCAGCAGCACGACCGTTGCTACTCCCAGTATGAGTGCTGTCACTACACTTCCTTCAGGCCCAAAAGCTCCGCCGGTCAAGAGCACTGACCCGGAAACTTGCACGTCCAATAGATGGGGCTGCACCGTCAGTCCGCTCACGGGGAGCGAGAAAATATGGCCTTCGAGAAAGTTCCAAGCCGCGTGCAACCCGATGGGCATCCAGAGTGCACGGGTTTTCAGATAGCACACTGCGAAGAGCAGCCCTGCCAGAGCGATGGTGATCAAGCCCATCTGTGAGATGTTAGGGTTCGTTAAGTGTGCGGCGCCAAAGAGCACCGCAGAGATAATGAGCGCCGGGTAGACGCCCAGCCCTTCAAGCAGCGTTTGGAAGATATACCCGCGCAAGAGCAGCTCTTCGAGCACAGCTGCTCCGAAAAAGAAGAGTGCGCCCCATGCAAACAGCCCAAGCTCCGTAGGCTCAAACCGGACTTGGCTGACGCGCAGAACTTCGATGGCCAAGAGCACTCCGAAGACGAGCGTTATCAAGAACGCACTGAGCAGAACCCCCCAAGAAAATTCCGCGAGGGCGCATCGCCCCATGGATAATCCCAGCGTAGCGAAAGGTCTTCGGTCCACGAAGCGCGTCATCAACCACGAAGCGAGCAGAAGGGGAACAAGCAAGAGAAGTTGGCGCGGATCAAGCGCCTCCGACGGTTCAGCGAGCAATGGCGCACTCAAGGAAGACAGCGCCATAAGCAGAGCGAGAAAGAGCACGATCCGCCAGCCAGCCCGTAAACGCCGCTCATTGAAAAAGAAAAAGAGCATAGGAGCGTTTTCTCTCTCTCCAGTCTTGGGTTATAGCATACGATCAGCATCGCTCATAGAGCCGAGCCCTCTGTTCCAGGAGGGAAACTCACCAGCTTTCAAGAATTCGGCGATCAGCTCACGGGCTTCGGGGGCGTGGGGTTCAGCGACACGCACCTCAATCTGTCCTACGGGATAGGCCGGCCCTAAGTCGTAGCCAGCAAAAGCCTCGATCTGTGCCTCGGCAAGCAACGCTTTGGCCAGATTCGCTTCTGTTATATCCTTGGCGATATAGACGGTTACCAAGGAGCCATAGGGAGTGGGCTCTTCCTCAAGCAACTTCTCGATAAGCGCCGCACCGCAGTCTGGACATTGATGTAGCCCAGCTCGGTACTCATAGCGACACTGCGGGCAAAAGGGCATAGGTGTCATCTCCTCTCCTGTCCTGTCCTGCAGGAATTTCCGAAAATAGACAATATCTCTGCGCTCTTCGTAGTCCAGTCTTTTGAACAATGCTAAAGATGGCACATTGGGGGCTTCAATGAGCGCTGCTATAATACGTAACCCTTCACAAGCGAGTGCTTCTTCGGCTCTCTGCACAAGCTGTTGGGCGAGCCCCTGACGACGATAGCGCGGGTCCACAGCTAATCTGTTGATCCAGCCCTTGCGCCCGTCGTGGCTGCCGAAGACCGTCCCGATGATTTGCCCATCGGCTTCAGCGACGAACATCAGATGCCCGAAAGCTTGGAGTTGGCGGGAGATAGCTGAAAAACTGTCGCGGCCCTGGGGCTCATAGGAAAGCCCGGCGCGCTCCCAGAGGGCGATCACGGCGTCGTAGTCTGCGATCTGCATCGAGCGCATGCGCATCGGTATTTATATTAGCATATTTGCATTGCACAGAACAATGGCGAGCGAAAACCTTATAGGCTATGATAGAAGCCCAAGGAGGCCCTATGAACAGCGTCATTCGCGACGCTTCACTCGCGCCAGCTGGGCAGAAAAAGATAGACTGGGTTCAGCGGCGCATGAGCGTGCTCAATAAGATCCGTGCAGAATTCGAGCGCGAGCAGCCGTTTAAAAATCTGCGATTGGCCCTCAGCATTCACCTAGAAGCGAAGACAGCCTATCTCGCACAAGTCTTAAAAGCTGGCGGCGCTGAGGTGGCCGTGACCGGCTGCAATCCCTTAAGCACCCAAGACGATGTCGCGGCGGCTTTGGCTTCTAGAGGCGATATTTTCGTTGCGGCGTGGCGCGGCGCGACTCCCGAAGAGTACCAATCGCACCTGAAAGCTGTTTTGCAGACTAAGCCCTATATTATTCTCGACGACGGCGGCGATCTGACGAAGCTGTTGCACGGCGAGCTGAAAGAATTAGCCCCAGATATTCTCGGCGGCACCGAGGAGACGACCACGGGCGTGCGACGCTTGAAAGCCCTCGCCGCCCAAAAGAAATTGCTCTTCCCCATGTTTGCTGTCAACGACGCCCAGATGAAATTTCTCTTTGATAATCGCTACGGCACAGGACAGTCTACGTGGGATGGGATCATGCGCACGACGAATCTCTCGATTGCTGGAAAAACCGTCGTCGTCGCCGGCTATGGCTGGTGCGGGCGGGGGATCGCCCTGCGCGCCAAGGGTCTTGGGGCTAGCGTCATCATCACTGAAGTAGACCCTGTGCGCGCCATCGAAGCTGTGATGGACGGCTTTCGCGTCATGCAGATGGTCGAAGCCGCTCCTCTGGGTGATATCTTCGTCACAGCCACTGGGTGCAAAGATATCATCACCGAAAAATCTCTCAGTGTGATGAAGGACGGGGCGATCTTAGCCAACGCCGGACATTTTGATGTCGAGATCAGCAAGCCCGATTTAGAGAGACTCTCACGGGCACGGCGCACTATCCGTCCTAATGTCGAAGAGTTCGAACTGCACCATGGCCGACGGCTCTATCTTCTGGCCGAGGGACGCTTAGTCAATCTCGCTGCCGGCGACGGCCACCCCGTCGAGATTATGGACTTATCGTTTGCGCTGCAGGCGCTCACGCTCGCACAGATCGCCAACCATCACGAGAAGTTGCAGCCGGGCTTATACCCCGTTCCCCTGGAGATAGATCGTCGCGTCGCATGGCTCAAACTGGAAACGGTGGGGATTGCTATAGACCAGCTCAGCGCCGAACAGCAAGCCTATCTTGAAAGAGCCCATTAAACTGAGTATACTGGTCCGAATTTCTCAACGATTTTCGAACAGAGTAGGAGGTAATAACTCGCAGCAATGGCAAACACACAGATGGCTAGCAAGCCGCGATTGCCCAAGCTCACACCGGATGGCAAAGCGCACGCCGTCGGACGACGCAAGGAGTCCGTCGCGCGCATCTATCTCAAACCAGGCGAAGGCCAGGTTACAGTCAACGGAAGACCGGCAGAACAGTATTTCGCGGCCGATGGCTACATTAAAGATCGCGTCCAGCAACTCATCAAAAAGCCCTTCTCCGTGACAGGCACGATGAATCGCTATGACGTGATTGCCAATTGTCGTGGTGGCGGCTTCACCGGCCAGATGGAGGCCGTGCGTCTGGGAATCGCGAGGGCTCTGCTGGCGATCAACCCAGATTATAAGACGGCTCTGCGCAAAGAAGGGCTTCTCACGCGCGATCCGCGCATGGTGGAACGCAAGAAGTACGGTCTGCACAAGGCGCGACGCGCCCAACAGTTCAGCAAGCGATAACCTAACCCCAACCCCTTCCCTGTAGGGGCAACCCCCTGTGGTTGCCCAGGGCAGGCACTGGGGCCTGCCCCTACGGGGGGAGGGGCCGGGGGAGAGGTCAGCGCAGGAGGTTTTTTATGAAACAAGGCATCCATCCCGAAATGAAGCGCGTTGTCATTCGGTGTGCGTGCGGCGCCGAGCTGGAGACGCTTTCGACGGCAGAAAACTTGCACGTGGACATTTGCTCGAAGTGCCACCCCTTCTTCACAGGGGAAGAAAAGCTCTTGGACACCGAAGGGCGTGTAGAGCAGTTCGAGCGCCGCTATGGCGGGAAGAAACAGAAGTCAGAAGTCAGAAGCTAGAGATCACAGAGATAGAAGATGCGTTTTGAGACCAAGGCCGTTCGTGCGGGCTATCAGATCGACCCAGTCACGGGCGCTATCGTCCCGCCGGTGCACCAAGGGGCGACGTTCGCCCAAGAAGAACCTGGCGTTCACAAGGGTTTTCCATACGGGCGCACCGGCAACCCGACCCGCTCTCTTCTAGAAAAAGCCATTGCGGAGCTTGAGGACGGCACATACGGGCTGGCGTTCGCGTCAGGTCTCGCCGCTGAAGACGCGATCCTTCACTTGCTCAAGCCGGGCGATCACGTGCTGTGCTGCGATGACGTCTACGGCGGAACGTATAGGCTCTTTGAACAAGTGCGCCGCCACTACGGCCTAGAGTTCAGCTATTTTGACACGACCTCGACAGATATAAAACTCCGAAAGAACACGAAGCTCATCTGGCTCGAATCCCCGACAAACCCGCTCTTAAAGATCGCGGACATCGAAGCCATCGCACGCCAAAAGAGAGATGCGCTTCTTGTCGTGGACAATACGTTCGCCACGCCCTATCTACAGCGCCCCTTGGAGCTTGGCGTAGATATTATCGTACACAGCTCGACGAAATACTTAAGCGGCCACGGCGACGTCATCGGCGGCTTAATTGTCACTTCCAACGCCGAAGTCTATGAAAAACTGAAATTCTTGCAAAACGCTGTTGGAGCTGTTCCCGGCCCCATGGACTGCTGGCTCGTCTTGCGGGGACTGAAAACTCTAGCTCTACGCATGAGAGCGCACTCGGAGAACGCTCAAGCGATCGCGGAGTTCTTGAGCGAACAGAAGAAAGTCGAGCGCGTCTACTTCCCTGGACTGCCTAGCCATCCCGGACACGCTATCGCGAAAAAACAGATGAACGGCCTCTACAGTGGGATGCTCAGCTTTGAACTGCATGGTGACGTCAAGCGATTTGTGCAGGCCACGAAAATATTTACGCTGGCTGAAAACCTGGGCACGGTAGATTCTTTGACAACCCATCCGGAAACGATGACCCATGCGTCGATTCCCTCGGAAGAGCGCGCTCGTCGCGGCATCACAGACAATTTAGTGAGGCTTTCTGTAGGCATCGAGCACGCCCAAGATTTAATAGAAGACCTCCAGCAAGCGTTGGAGTGCGCGTGATTGACCTCTCCCCCAACCCCTCCCCTAAAGAGGGAGGGGGGGATGGGGGCAAGGGGGAAAGGGTTCTATGCGCGTCGCAGAGAATCTCTTAGAGCTGATCGGACAGACGCCAATGGTCGCGCTGAGTCGCATCAATCCCGTCAAAGGCGTGTGGCTGCTTGCGAAATTAGAGTATTTTAACCCGGGCGGCTCCGTGAAAGACCGCATCGGGATCATGATGATCGAGGCTGCCGAGCGCGACGGCAAGCTCAAACCCGGCGATTGGATCGTCGAGCCCACCAGCGGCAACACAGGGGTAGGACTCTGCATTGCAGCCATCTTGAGAGGCTATAAAGTTGTCTTCACCATGCCCGACAAGGTCAGCCCGGAGAAGATAGACCTCTTAAAAGCGTACGGGGCCGAAGTCGTCATCTGTCCGACGGCTGTCGCTCCCGATGACCCCCGAAGCTATTATTCAGTCGCCAAGCAGATCGCCAAGGAGCGTCCGGCGTTTCTGCCCAATCAGTATGAGAACCTAGTCAATCGCAACGCGCACTATCTGACGACCGGCCCGGAGATCTGGGAGCAGACCCAGGGCAAGCTCGATGCGTTCGTCGCGGGTATCGGCACCGGCGGCACGATCAGCGGAGCCGGGAAATTCTTAAAAGAACGCAACCGCAGAGTAAAAATCGTCGGAGCTGATCCAGAAGGCTCCATGATCTATTATGAGTTCTACAAGCTCCCCCATAACGTGCATACGTATCTCATTGAAGGGATCGGGGAAGATATCATCCCCAAGACGCTCGATTTTTCTGTTATAGACGAGATTATCCGGGTGACAGACCAACAGGCGTACCAGATGACGCGGGAGCTTGCTCGCAAAGAAGCGATCTTGACCGGCAGCTCCGGGGGTGCAGCGCTGGTGGCTGCTCTCAAATATATTGAAAAAGTGCGCCGGGGCACGATCGTTGTGCTCATCCCGGACACAGGGCGTCAATATCTGAGCAAAGTTTATTCTGAACAATGGTTGCGCAAACAGGGGTTGCTATGAAGGTCCGTATGGCGTTGCTCGTTTCGCTCAGTTTCTTACTGACGGGCTGTGACGTTTTCGCTCCGCCGGTTCTGGTGGTGCGCCAGGGCTTTGAGATCGGCTGGGAGGGCTGGCAAAAGGGGTCTGACGTTCCCCAAGATCCAAACACCAATCGCCCGGTTGAGTGGGCCATTGAATTGAGCACCAAGCAATTCAAAGAGGGCTACGGCTCGGCGCGATTCACACTCGACGGCCGCCAAGGCGACGGCACGATCTGGCTTGCAAAACTGCTGACGGTGCCCAAGGGCCGTCCGCTCGTCGTGACTCTCTCGTTCTATCTGTGGAGTCCGGAGCGGAGCGATACTGTCCGTGCATACGCTGTCGCCTATGCCGGAGCGCTCCTGCCCGTCGAAGAAGCTGAGTTCACATATAAAGAGCCCGCCGACAAATCCAGGGGCTGGCGACGGTATCAGTTCACCATTCCCGTCGCGTCTACCGCGGGGGAGCTGTGGGTCGCGTTGGGGATCAGCGTCGCGTGGGAGGCAGTTCTAGAATATTTTGTTGACGACGTGCGCGTCGAGGTACGCTGAGCTATTTATTTTCTAAACCCCGGCGGCCAGGGGGTATTTAGCTTCCCTCACACTTCTGCTTCAGCTCCGGGCTGGGCTGAGGACCTATTGGAGGATAAATACTATACCAACCATAGTCACCGCTTCCGTTCCCAACAACCTGATTGCCTTGGCAGACTTCTACGCTCCAAGGGCTTCCGACAAGAATCCCCCAACCCGCATTATCAGCAATACGATTCTCTATCAGCTCAGCCCGGGATGACAAGCCAATTACAACCCCCCCTGACAGAAAACCTTCACTTCTACCATTGTTCTCTATTTTATTGCCCTTGAGCAGCGCACGGCCATTAAGAAGCTCACCAGCGCCGATCATAACTCCCTCCCCTCTATGACCGCGGATCACGTTACCTTCTAGAATCGCCTCGCTTCCACTTACAACCACACCGTCTGAATTAAGCTCATTTGACCCCTCAATGATGTTCCTTTCAATCATAACACCAGCAGAATCTAGCAATATAGCACCAAATGACTTAACCCCTTCCATCGTATTCTTCTGGATATGCACTCGTGGGAAGATGATTCTTAACGGCTCGGCCCCCTGCCCACGCACATAGCTTTTCTCTATCCGGATGCCTTCATGGAGATTGCGGAAGGAGTTACTGATGATCCACAAATAATGCTGATCCCTAGGCACGGCATAGATGCCTCCTCTCTCGAAGACATTCCCACAAATGAAGGCTCCACCGCCTCTTGCTGAAAAAGGGAGTAGCTCTGTCGTCGCTAGAGTGAGGATGCTCGTGCCATTATCACGGAAGGCGTTATATTGAACCACAACGAAAGGCACTCCAATCACTTCCAGGCCAACGGGACTTTCAGCAATTGTCAGGTTTTCGATAACCACCATAAGAGACTCGTGGATGCTCACCCCATATCCGCTCACGATCAGGATAGCAGACCAGTTTTGATGTGCGCTTTTTAATACTATGCGGTCTCTGGCAGCTCCCTGTAGCCGGACGCTCTTTCGGATGACTAAGCTTTCGGTGTAAGTTCCGGGTGCGATCTGGATCGTCGCCTTATCAGGTGCCGCATCTATCGCTGCCTGAATGGTTGGAAAGTCCTGGGGAACTCGCAGGATTGGACCTTCTGTGAGAAAGTCCAACTGCTCCGGGCAGAGCGGCTGCTCTTGATGGCTGAGCACGGTGAGCTCTTTTAGGGGGGCCAAAACATGCCCTCTCATGGGGCTGCTTGTGCCAGCTATCAAGAGACCTATCACGATTGTCAAAAATATAGAGTTTAACACCCAGCGAACTCTTGGCATAACACTCCTTTCCTTCACTGTCCCGCCATTAATATACTTATCACACAACCAGCGTCACCCCCGCAGTATCTCATGAGGGTCTCGATCATACCCGAGGGGTACTTTTTGAGCAAGTTGGCAAAGCTGTTAGCGATGGCTTGCTCTTCTTTAGGAGTCAGGAACATACACCCTGCTGAGATATAGGAGCTAAAGTGAATGAATCCTCAGACACGATACTGAAAGGCTCACTCACGCTTACTGTCAACGACACGGTTGTCACGCCTTGGTTCTTGATGGTCAGCTTCCGCTCTCTTGTGTTTCCTACAATTACAATACCAAAGTTCAACTCAGCAGGCTCGATCTCGACCTTGTGCACCACACCCGTCATGGGAGAAGAACTCACGCTCCCCTGCCCGCCATTGATCCCCACCTGCACGTTCCCGGTGAAGCTCCCAGACTCGTTCGGGTCAAACCGCACCGTCACCTGCCCGCTCTGCCCCGGCGAGAGCGTCGGCAGCTTACCAGTTCTGACTTCTGACCTCTGACTTCTGGCTTCTGATTTCTGTCTTCTCACTTCCTAAACCCCGGCGGCCAGGGGTAGTCAGGAGGGCAGAGGTCTTGACCGTTATTCTGAAACTCGTTGCCCCCTCCAATGATCTGAATCGGGGCACTCTTGACTAGCAGCTCTGGGGGTAGGAGCTCTGGATAGATAGGACAAGCAGGATCTTCAATAACTAATCCATACTGCTCGTTCTGAACAAAACGGTTACTCCCTATCATAATCCAGTCTCCTTCTATCCTGCTTCCTAGGGAAATACCCACACCGTTCTGCCTGAATTCGTTATCAATTATGGATCCCATGAACTGTGGTCCAAAACCGCCGCTTGTCAGGGCGATTCCAAGCCGATTCCTACTTACTGAGCTTTGAGAGAGGGAGAGCGGTTGATCAATAGATAATATACCAACAACCAGGTTCTCCTCGATCTTGGAGCGGATAACCAATAATTGTGCTCCTAGTGAATAAAGCCCCATCCCATTGCGTACCAGATTTACTTCTTCCAAGATTATTTGAGAGGAGAATTGAGCTCTATAATAACTTCCTGAGCCAGAAACTCCAATAGCAAGTCCGGCTATTGTCACCTGCCGTAGGATCATTTGAACCGGTGCGAATATCGACAAACCTATACCCAAAAGCCTAGGGCTCGTTGGAGTGGGGGGTACAACTACTTGCTCAATCGGGAAGGTTGGATCGCCGATGGTGAGATCCTCACAAGTCTTTCATGAGGGCAAAAGCATGGTATCCTAGCCTTCAGTCCTAAGAACGAAGGAGGATACCATGCCGATCCTGGAACGACTCCAGAACCACTTCCCATCCTACGTCTGGAAGCACGTGCT
>JBBIUX010000016.1:0-39111 GCA_037440025.1 Candidatus Fraserbacteria bacterium
GTCTCTTGCGATTTTCCGGGATCAGATTCGGGCCAGAGCCACTCGATCAGCTGATCTCTCTTAAAAACTTCGCCGGGATCGCTGGCTAAGATCTTCAGCAGGGTCTTCGTCTTCTCCTGCTTCCAGTCTGTAACGGGCTGGCCCTGCCGCCAGACCTGCAGCGGCCCGAAGAGCTGAATCCTGAGCGCCGCATCTTTTTGAGCCATGCCCCAGCGCCCCTGCACTTTGAAGTTGGTTACCGCGGTAACTGCAACCAAATTGTACACCTTCAGGGGGAGCTTAGCAAGCCCATTTTTGATTTCCGTCATCTTTGAATGCGAGCCAAATCATTCCGGCTTGAGCCCTGGGCTTGCTCGTGCTAAAGTTTCAATATGCCTTGGCGATTGCTCGACACGGGCACACACAGCGCTGCGCTCAACATGGCTCTTGACGAAGCCCTCTTGCTCGTATGCGATGAGCAGCCCCAGGTCACGCTGCGCTTCTACGGGTGGGCGCGCCCCACGCTCTCCTTGGGCTATTTTCAGAGCATCACTGAGATCGATCTAGCAGAGTGCGAGCGCCGTGGCTTCGACTGGGTGAGACGGCCCACGGGTGGGCGGGCCGTCTTGCACGATCACGAGTTGACCTACAGTATTGTTGCGCCTATAGAGTTGCTCGGCGCGAGCGTCGCCCAGTCGCACGAAAGGATCAGTCGGGCATTGGCGCGGGGTCTGGAGAAGCTTGGGTTGCACGCAGAATTTGCTAAGCGAGCTGGCTCTCACTCCCAGCCCCTCCCCCGTAGTACGGGAGAGGGGTGCCCGCCCGGCTCGCCGAAGGGCGGGGTGAGGGCTGCTTGCTTTGCTGCCCCAGCAGCGGTCGAGCTGACTGTCCAGGGCAAGAAAGTGATCGGCAGCGCCCAGGTGCGCACGAAAAAGTCTCTTTTGCAGCACGGCTCGATCCCGATGACGATTGACTTTGACGTGCTCGCAGCCGTTTTGAAGATGCGAGAGCCAGCGGCGTTACGCTTGCTGCAACAGAAGGCCGGGGGCTTGGCGGATTTTCTCGCACGAGAGCCGACGATAGAAGAGCTGAAGCAGGCTCTCATCAAGGGCTTTGAAGAGATTTTCGAGGCAACGTTTAGGGCTGAAGGATTGTCCTCCCAAGAACGGGCGTTGGCGGAAAGGCTCTGCACTGAAAAATACTCAACATGCGCATGGAACCGGCGAGCGTAGCGCGTGCCGCCCCCAATTGACACCTGCCCGCTGTATCCGTATATTGGAGAGTAGAGATCGCTATGGCATCAAAGAAATCTCGTTCGGCGCTCCTGGCGCTCGACGTGGGCAATACTATCACCAAGATCGGGCTCTTCTCCGGCGAAAGATTGCTGACCGACTTTCAGTTAGCCTCCGATCGCGACCGGACGGCCGATGAGCTTGGCCTCCAAATAAAAACCCTGCTCCAAGGGTGGCAGAGCCCTACGGATGTCATTATTAGTTCAGTCGTTCCGCGGTTGAACGCTTCGCTGGCCCGTGCCTTTCAAAGACACCTTTCTCTCGATCCGAAATTCCTAGACTATCGGTGGGGCCTGAGCGAGCTCGACGTCGAGGAGCCTGCCAAAGTGGGCACGGATCGAATTGCTGATTCTATCGCTGGTTTCTATCTCTACGGCGGCCCGTTGCTCACGATCAACTTCGGCACGGCGACGACGTTCAATCTCATCTCCAAGGACGGGAAATTTCTTGGCGGTGCAATTGCCCCACAGATGGAACTGGCGGCTTGGGCCTTGGCGCAGCGAGCGGCACAGCTCTATGAAGTCGAGCTGCGTTGTCCAGAAAGTGTGATTGGCAAGACGACCGATGAAAATATTCGCGCCGGCTTCGTGCTGGGCTTTCTTGATTTGGTCTTAGGGCTGATTCAGCGTTTTCGCGCGGAATACGATCCAAACCTAAAGGTCGTGGCGACGGGGGGGCGCGCAGAGTTTTTTGCGAAAAATCTCAAAGAGATCTCCGTCTACGACCCCTATCTGACGCTGCAGGGGTTACGGCTGGCTTGGGAACTGCGAGCTGGGGGGAGTCCGCATCGGCGGCTTTGACTTGGACAAGCCTTTCTGCTAGAGTGGAACAGCACACAGTGGAGGTGCACAGTTATGTTCGGTTTGGGTGCTCCAGAGCTGCTCTTGATTTTTTTGGTCGTATTGCTGCTCTTTGGAGGAGCGAAGCTACCCGAGTTGGCCCGCGGCCTGGGCAAAGCCATCCGCGGCTTTAAGGAGGAGGCCGAGGGCATCAAGCGGGAAATCGCAACAACAGTAGAGTCTACATCAGAAGAGCCTCCTTCCAACGAGAAGCAAGCTGAATCTAAAGAGAAAGCCGCGGTCAAGCAGAGCTAGCGCTGCACTCTCTGGTATGAAACTGCAAGAATACCAAGGCAAAGAGCTGTTCAAGCGCGTCGGCATCCCTGTCTCTGATGGGAGAGTGGCGCTCTCGCCTCTTGAGGCAGAACAAGCCGCGCGTGCGCTGGGCGGCACCGTGGTCGTCAAAGCCCAAGTCTTGGTCGGTGGACGTGGCAAGGCCGGCGGGATCAAATTGGCTCGCTCTCCCGAAGAAGCCCGTGCCCATGCCGAAAAAATCTTCCAGTTACAGATCAAGGGCGAGCGGGTCCGCAAAGTCTTGGTGACTAAGGCTGTCGAGATTGAACGAGAGTTCTATCTATCTATTACGATTGATCGTGCCGCGAAAAAACCTGTGGTGATCTTTTCCCCCGAAGGCGGCATAGAGATTGAGGAGCTGGCCAGAGCGCATCCCGAAAAGATCGTGAAGTTTCATATTGATCCGCTTATTGGGCTTCAGTCGTATCAGGTGCGCACAGCGCTCTACCAAGCGAGCATGGAACCGACGCTTCTAAAGCCCCTCAACGATATCTTCTTCAAGCTCTACCAAGCGTTCACGCAGTATCGAGCGAATTTGGTGGAGATCAACCCTCTGGCGCTTGCCGCTGGGAAACTGATCGCAGTAGATTCGAAGTTTATCATTGACGACGATGATGTGCCTGCTGAACTGGCAGGCTGGGAAGAGGAGGCCGGCAGCCCTGAGGAGCGGGCTGCCAAGCAAGCTGATCTACAGTACGTTAAACTAGATGGCACCATAGGTGTTATCGGCAATGGGGCGGGCCTGGTGATGGCCACGCTCGACGTCGTGGCGCTTCAGGGTGGGCGCCCAGCCAATTTCCTCGACGTTGGCGGAGGGGCCAGTGCTGAGATCATGAAGAAAGCCCTACAAATCGTGCTTTCAGATTCACAAGTACAGGGTCTTTTTATCAATATTTTCGGCGGGATTACGCGCTGTGACGAAGTAGCGCGAGGCTTGGTCGCAACTCAGCGAGAATTGGGCATCCGTGTGCCGATGGTCGTGCGCTTGACCGGTACAAATGAAACGGAAGGGCGCAGGATTCTCGAAGAAGAGGGTATTACCCCAGTAGCCGATATGGAAGAAGGAGCTGTTGAAATCGTGCGCCGGGTGACGGTGCACAGCAACTGACCTCTATGACGGAGCTTTTGAGAGAAGCAGATTTTTGATAAGGAGGGGTCTCACAATGAGACGGTGGATTGGTGCGATGGCGCTCTTGGGAATGGCGCTATTGCTGGGCTTGGGGACTCGCGACGTTGACGCTGGGGTTCAAATCATGCCGTTTGAGGAGATCAAGCCCGGCATGGAAGGCTTCGGCAAGACGGTCATCAAGGGTGACGAGATCAGAACATTTCAGGTCAAAGTGATCAATACCATTGATAACCCTGGTATACTCAATGATCATATTGTGGTGCGCGTCGGTGGGCCGACGATCCGCCAGGCCGGTGGCGTCGCCGCGGGCATGAGCGGCAGCCCCATCTATATTCACAATAAGCTCGCGGGGGCTCTGTGGGGGTCGTGGGGGTTTCAGGTCGGGGCCGAGCCCATCGCGCTCATTCGCCCTATCGAGGTGATGCTCGCGCTCATCGAACCTCTCAAAGAGAAAGAACAGACTCGTTTGAGCCGAGCTTTCGAGATCCCCTCTGGTGTCATTGGTTCCGTCGAGATAGATGGAAAACTGAAACAGATCGAAGTCGTCTCACACATGCCATCACGTGCGGAGCAAGAGAGCCGGCCCGAGACGATCTTCATCCAGGCAGCTACGACGCCCCTGTTGGTGTCGGGACTTGAGGGGCGGGCACTGAAGTATCTTAAAGATGGTTTGAGCGAGAGATTGATGCGCTCTGCCGGAATGCGCCAGGTGCTTCTCTCTCTCTCTGGGGAAGACTTTCTCCGTGAGCTCTCTGAAGGCTTGGAAGAACGCTATAATATTCGGGTTCAGCCGACGGGGCTTTCTGGTGCAGCAGCACACGCTTCGGCCTACAAAAGCGACCCCATAATGCTTCAAGAAGGCGGGCCGTTCGGGGTGATGCTCACCGACGGGGAGATCACTATTGGGGCGTTCGGGACTGTCTCATATATTGAAGAGCACATCGTGTTGGGGTTTGGTCATTGGCTGTTCCCGGCAGGCGAGACGGAGTTCTTTTTAACTGAGGCGTATATTCTCGATACAGTAGAGTCTCTTGAGTCACCGTTTAAGCTCGGGGTGCCAGGGAGGACTGTAGGAACTATCTTTGAAGATCGCTGGCAAGGTGTGGGCGGGGTCGCGGAGATAGAGCCACGCTTGCTTTACGTCTCTTTGAGTGTGAAAGACAGAGATCTTGGTGTTATAAATAAAGTTCAGTTTCGCATTGCCTACTATGAGAGCTTGATCCCGTTCTTGTTCTTAGTAGGAGCCTTGGACACCGTGGATCGCACGCTCAACCGGATCGGGCCAGGAACAATGATCACTCGCTACACGCTCAAAGCCACTGAACTGGTTGAGCCCTTGACCCGCACGGATGTCTTCGCGAGTCTCACTGATGTCGCCGTGACCGGGCCGCTACGTGTGGCGCAGACGCTGTTTACCCTGGCGCGCAATGAGTTCCGCGATGTGGGCTTCAGTGCTATAGATATCGAGCTGGACGTCCAGCGCGCTGTGAAGGCGCTTCGGGTCAAATCTATCAAGACCGACCAAGAGAGCTACAAGCCCGGCGACATGGTCAAGTACAGGGTGATCTTGCAAGCCTATCGTGGCGAGGAGCAAACAGTCCAAGGGGAGCTCCCGTTGCCGGAGAAGCTAGACACCAGCAGCGTGACGCTGGTAGCCTTCGGTGGCCCGCGCAAGAGCGATCAAGAAGAGACCCCCGAGTTCGACTCCCTGGAAGAGATGATCGAAGCCCTACAGAATTTAACAAGCAACAACAGCCTGACCGTCGAGTTTTTGAACCTCCCTCAGGACGACTCTGAAGCAGAATCTTCAGAAAGCAAAGATGAAGATACAAAGGCAAAGTTCAAGCGCACGCAGACCCTCGACGAGGCGATTGTCTATGGCGAAAAGACTCTCGAGATCAAGATCAAGAAGCCTGAGGAGCCGACTCCAGAGAAGCCCGAAGAACCCAAGCCGGAGAAGAAGCCCTGCAAGTTCTTGTTCTATTGCCCATAGATATAACGATCCGAAGCGGTCTTTGATGCTCTCTTTTCTAAAGGCGCTTTGATTGGCTTTCAAGGGCATGAAGCCATTTTATCTTGGGTGTTTTACCCTTAAGCCAACGGAGACGTTATAAACGGGCATAAGTGAAAAAATGCCCATCGCTTCTGGACTCTCTGTTGCTGTCTTCTTTGTGTTATGTCCGTTAAGAAAGCTTAACGGACATAACCGGTGCCGGGCCTTTGTGGAGGGGCAGGGCTCAGCGCAGAGAGTGCAGCATCCCGTAGATCACTAATCCCGTCACCGAGACGTACAACCAAATTGGAAACGTGATACGAGCGATTTTTTTGTGGCGAACGAAATCGCTCTTGAGTGCTCTGCGCAGCGTGACGATCACCAAAACGGGAGTGATGGCTGCTAAAGACGTGTGTGTCCACAAAATCAAGAGATAGAGCGGCTTGTCCGGACCAAGATACGGCGTCGGGCCGGTCAGGGCATAACGAATGACATACAGCACCAGAAAGAGCATGGAAAACCCGAACGCTGTCAGCATACAGCGCATGTGACGATCTTTCTGCCCATGCTTGATGAAATAGAGCCCCACGGAGATGAATACCGCGCTGAGAAAGTTGAGCGCGGCGTTGGCTGTCGGTATCCAGCTCACGAGCTCGCTCATCGTATAAAGTCTACTACAATCAATAAGAACAGCAAAGTGAGATAGAGTATCGAGTAAAGAAAGAGATTTTTGCTCCCTGCGGGGCTCGGATGGCGCCAGTCGCGCCAGGCTAAATAGATGAAGCCGAGTCCCAGTAGGGTTGCGCCAACAGCATAGAGAACGCCGACTTTGTCTAAGGGATAGCACAGTAATAAACTGACCGGCAAAAGCGCCAGCGCATAGAGCAAAGTCTGCCGGCGCGTCGCTCTGTCCCCGTGCACAACGGGCAAGATGGGCAAGCCCGCTGCACGATACTCTTCGACTCTCCCCAGCGCCAAGGCCCAAAAGTGCGGCGGTTGCCACAAGAAAAGAATCCCAAAGAGCACGAGCGCTGGGGCTTCGACCTGCCCTGTGGCCGCAGCCCAGCCGATGAGCGGGGGCATCGCCCCGGCGACCCCACCAATCGAAGTGCACAGAGGCGACGTGCGCTTGAGCCATTTTGTATAGACTAACGTGTAGAAAAGAATCGCACAAAGTGCCAAGCTTGCCGTGAGAAGATTAGCCCCAAGCGAGAGAACGACAAAAGAAGC
Source organism: Candidatus Fraserbacteria bacterium (assembly GCA_037440025.1). Classification (GTDB taxonomy): domain Bacteria; phylum Bipolaricaulota; class Bipolaricaulia; order RBG-16-55-9; family DRXL01; genus JANXCC01. Next base: position 6,757 of record JBBIUX010000016.1, read on the forward strand.
GATAGCTAAAACGATCCCAAAGATCGTGACGAGCTTCGGCGACACGCGGGCGGCGGGCAGGGGGCGCTGGCGCGTCCGCGCCATGAGCGCGTCCACGTCGCGGTCGAGTAGACAATTGAAGACGCTGGCCGCTGATGCTGCTAATCCCGTTCCCACTAACGCTATCGCAAAGAGCACGGGATGGAACGCTCCTCGCGAAGCGACCCAAAACGCTGCTGCCGTGGTGACCAGCACCAAGAGCGTGATGCGCGGCTTCGTGAGATCGAGATAGTCTGAAAACGTTCGGCGAATGGCTGCTCTTTGAGCAATGGTTGTCATAACGCTCTCGTTCCTTCGGGTGCAGGGCTGACGACCGACGTAGTTTGAGGCCAGCTGCGCACCGTCAACACGATCAGCAGCCCCAACAGCGCCAGCGCACCGGCCAGATGGAGCATGGCGATCATGGGGTGCGAGCGCGTCCAGACTGTCAGAACCCCCAACAGAATCTGAACGAAGACGAGCACGGCCGAACCAATTCCTACAGAACCATAGCCCGATTTCCTCGCCTTGGCCGCGCAGACGAACACGGCTCCCATGACAATCAGGGCCATCAGCCGATGGGACCACTGGTGGGCAATAGGGCTGATCGCCAAGTTGGGAGAGAACGTCAAGAAAGGCCAGAGGGGCAGGGCCATGCCCGCTTGGCTGTGGCGCACATACGCGCCGAGGACTGCTTGAAGATAGATCAACATAGCCGAGAAGAACGCCCAACGATGGATGGAGGCCCTCACCCCCGACCCCTCTCCCGTCTTCACGGACGGGAGAGGGGTGGCGCAGCCGGGGTGAGGGCCAGCCGCAAGCACAACGAGCAGTGCAAAGAGCAAGACGCCTAACCCAAAGTGCGCCGTGGAGATCTCCTTGGGCAGGTCGAGCAGGACCGTAATCCCGCCAAAGATTCCGACAGCGATGACAAGCATGAGTGCAGCGGTCGAGAGCCCTACAAGCAAAGGCTTGTCGCGCTCGCGTCGCCAAGCCATGACGGTTGTCATCAAGACCAATAGTCCGACAAGTAGTGCCAACAGCCGGTGGGTCCATTCGATGACGAGCGCTGGATCGTCCAAAGGGGGAAAAAGTTGGCCTTGGCACAGGGGCCAGTGCGGGCCGCACCCCATGCCTGAATTGGTGCCGCTCACGATGTTGCCGAAGAGCAAGTGCGCAAAAGTACTGAAGACCGTCGTGACGCTCAGTCGCCGAAAGATTGCTGAAGTACTCATAGAGAGCTCAGTTGAGTGACGGTGGCGTAGTGTCCGATGGCGTTCGCCACGCCCTGTAGAGTACATACCCTATAATGCCCACAGCGACAAATGGGACCGGCAATAGAATATATATGCCCCAAGCGTTGGGGCCAAGGGCCTCGAAGATGTCTTTGCGCAGGTCGTGGTTGAGCGCGTAGCCGACGGGGTTTTGTGCGATGGTGAGCGCTACGGTCATAAGCGCAGCTCGGATCGCCATTTCGTAGCCTACTTTCCGAAGAAAAATTCCCGGACGTCGAAGACGTAACCGCCCTCGGCCATGACGAAAGCCGTTAACGCTAATATGAAGAGCGGCGGCAGCAGAATCGCATAGACCAGGCTGAGCCGCTCGAAACGCACGTGCATAAAGTAACTCACGATGAGCCCGGCTTTCAAGAGGGCAAACGCCGTAATCAAGAACCAGGCCAACTCCTTTGGGCGCACCTCAAAGTAGTCTACCAAATACGACATGGCGCTGAGCAGAAAGAGCAACCCCCACACGACCAAATACACTTTGATGGAATGATGTTGCTCGCCGGTGTATTCCATAGGCTCGTTCCTCCTTAGAACAGATAAAAGAACGCGAAGATAAAGACCCAGACTAAGTCTACGAAGTGCCAATAGAGCCCGGCAATCTCAACGCGCTGATAGCCGATCTTCTCATAGGTGCCGCGCAGGACTTGCGCCGCGACTGTGGCCAGATAGATCACCCCGGCGGTGACATGCAGCCCGTGAAATCCCGTGATCATAAAGAATGAAGCCCCAAACTGCGGAGCCCCGAGGGGGTTCGTCCAGGGCCGAAAGCCTTCGGCAATCAATTTGGACCACTCGAACGCCTGCATACCGACGAACGTCAATCCCAGGAGCGTCGTCAACGTGAGAAAGACCGCGGCCTTGGCGCGGTTGCGCTCGTAGCCGTACTTGACGGCGATGGCCATCGTCCCGCTGCTGCTGATGAGCACGAATGTCATAATCGCTATGAGCAAGAGCGGGATTTCGGACTCTCCCACGTGCAGAGCGAAGACTTTTGCTGAATCAGGCCAGGGGAGCGCGGCGCTCAATCGCGCCGCTGCGTACCCGGAGAGAAAGGCCCCAAAGACGAAGACGTCGCTCAAGATAAAGAACCACATCATGGCCTTGCCCCAGCTCACCCGAAAAGTCTGCCGATCCGAAGCCCAGTCGGCGATCAGGCCTCGGATGCCTCTTGGCAACGTTTGCACCCTTTCTTCCAGCGATTCTGTATGCTGAGCCATTGTGCACCTCTCTGTATCACGTCAGCACGATCAACCCCAAGAGCACCACCCACACTATTGTGAGAAAATGCCAATACATAACGAATAATCGCAATCTCTCCGTATTGCGTGCCGCCCACAGAGCGACGATCAGTCCGCCGAGCAGATGCAACCCGTGAATCGCCGTGAGCACATAGAAAAAGCTGCTCGACGGGTTCGTGTTCAGAAAATATCCCAGCTGCTGAAGGACAGACCACGACCAGATTTGTCCAATCAGAAAGAGCACGCTCAGAGTCGTTCCGGCGACAAAGCCGAGCTGTGCCCTCTTTTGATTGCCCTGACGGAGTGCGCTGCTGGCCCAGCGAAGGGAAACGCTGCTCAGCAACAGAACCCCGGTGTTGAACCAGAGCAAGCCGGGCTTGGGGAAGGGGTGCCAATCAGACTGTCCCATGCGCACGATGTACGCGCTGAGCAGCGCAGCGAAGAGCATCGTCGCCACGGCGAGAAAGAGCCAGAGCCCCACTTGTCCTGTCGAGATATGGGAAGGCTCTCGATAGCCGTCGCGACCGTTCAGCGTGCCCTCTTTCATAAAATCTCTGTAGGTACCGGCCCTCACCCCGCCCTTTGGGCACCCCTCTCCTGTGGGTGAGCCACAGGAGAGGGGTCGGAGGTGCGGGCCACATTCTGCGGAATGAAGTCCTGTGCAGCTCCTGGGACGCTGTAATCATACGCCCAGCGATGAACCGTGGGCACCTGCTCACCCCAGTTGCCATGTGCGGGAGGCGTTGCGGGCGTCTGCCACTCCAACGTTGCAGCCCTCCAGGGGTTGGCATCGGCTCGCTTGCCCTTCATCGCGCTCCAGATGAGATTGCCCAGAAAGAGCAGCTGAGCTACTCCCACCGTCAGGGCTGCTATCGTGATGAACAGATTTAAGCCCCCGGTCTGCGGCGGCAGATACTGCAAAACATTGAAGTCAAAATATCGTCGCGGCACTCCCACTATTCCCATCAGAAACATCGGGAAGAAGATCATATAAGACCCAACAAATGTCACCCAGAAGTGCAGCTTCCCCAGGGTTTCATTGAGCATTCGGCCGGTGACCTTGGGGAACCAATGATAAATTCCCCCAAAGATAGCCATCAGGGCCGCGACGCCCATCACCAAGTGAAAGTGCCCCACGACAAAGTATGTATCGTGTAAAGGCACATCAGCGATGACGTTGCCCAAGGGCAGCCCCGTCAGACCCCCGATAATAAACGTGCTGATCCAGCCGATGCCAAAGAGCATGGGCACGGTAAAGTGTATATTGCCCTTCCAGAGCGTGAGCAGCCAGTTATACACTTTAACAGCCGAAGGGATGGCGATGATCAGCGTGCTCACAGCGAAGAAGAACCCGAAGTACGGGTTCATCCCGCTCACAAACATATGGTGCGCCCAAACGATGAACCCGATGGTGGCGATGGCTGCTAAGGCGATCACCATCGCTGTGTAGCCGAAGATCGGCTTACGGGCATGGGTGGAGATCAGATCAGACGCGATGCCCATCGCCGGCAGAACAACTATATAGACCTCAGGGTGCCCAAAGTACCAGAAGAGATGCTGGAAGAGCAAGGGGTTGCCGCCCTCACGGGGGAGCTGTTGGCCGAAGAGCGTCACTGCAGGGATGAAAAAGCTCGTGCCCAGGACGTTATCTAAGAGAAGCATCACGCCGCCGACAAAAAGCACCGGAAAAGCTAACAGTGCCATCACCGACGCGATGAAGATGCCCCATACTGAGAGAGGCATACGCATCAGGGTCATGCCCCTAGTGCGGAACTGCAAGACAGTTGTCACGTAGTTCAAGCCGCCCATCGTTGCCGCGGCGATGAAGATCACTAATGATATGAGCATTAATTTAATACCCCAGCCGGAGCCGGGCGCAGCATTAGGCAACGCTGACAAGGGCGGATAGAGCGTCCAACCGGCGCCTGTAGGCCCTCCCGGCACTAAAAATGCCGCCATGAGCACGATTACTGAGAGAAAATAGACCCAGTAGCTCAACATATTTAAAAAGGGGAAGGCCATGTCGCGGGCGCCCACCATCAGCGGGATGAGATAGTTCCCAAAGCCCCCTAGAAGAATAGCTGTCAACATATAGACGATCATGATCATGCCGTGCTGGGTCAATATCTGATAGTACGAGCCGGGATTTAAAAACTGAAAGCTTCCGGGGAACCCCAGTTGCGCTCGCAACAGCCACGAGAGCACCAGCCCAAAGAGCCCGACGAGCAGCGCCGTGATCGTGTATTGGATGGCGATCGTTTTGTGGTCTTGGCTGAAGATGTATTTTGTCCAGAAGCTCTGTGGTCCGTCATGGGGCATGGTCTTGCTCACCTCTTCTGAGGCCCTCGCCCCGCCCTTGGGGTGAGGGCCCTATCTCTTATGGTTTCACCGTCGCAGCAACTGTGGGTTGCTTGGCCAGCCACTGCTGAAAGTTTTCTGGTCTTTCACTGATGACCGGGCTCTGCATTCTATGGTGTCCGATCCCGCACAGCTCGGCGCAGACGGCTTGGAACTTGCCCTCGACTGTGGGGGTGAACCAATATCTCGTTACCATGCCGGGGACGGCGTCCATCTTGGCGCGAAAGTTCGGAATGAAGAAACTGTGCAGCACGTCCTTGGCGCGTATTTCTAACAGCACCGGCTGATTGACCGGCAGATGCAACTCGCTGTACGAGAGAACGTCGTCTTGGGCAGCGGGGTCGGTCAGGTCAACGCCGAAGAGATTTTTGGGGCTGATGAGCTTGGGGTTGGCTCGTCCGAGTTTGCCGTCGGGGCCGGGGTAGCGATAGCTCCAGCGCCACTGCTCACCTAAGACTTCGATAACCATTGCGTCCTGCGGGGGCTGGATGAACTTGGAGTAAACGAAGAGCCCCGGTGCTAAGAGCACGACAATCCCTAATGCTGTGATCCCGATCAAGAGTTTTTCTAGTCGCGTGTCATCGGGCCAGAAGTGAGCGCGGCCCTGCTCGCGATGACGATAGCGCCAGACGACATAGGCTAAAAAGAGATTGAGCACCACAAAGGCGATGCCGATCACGGCCAGCGTGATCAAAAGCGCTGCATCTATGTCTCCCCAGTTGGATGCCAGCGGGGTGAGCCACCAGATGCCGCTGGCTACCAAGACGACAGCCCCAACGACAATGAGGATCAGTACAGTAAAAGTTACCGTGGCGTGCATGATTTGGGAAATCCCCCAGCTTGAACGTGCCAGCTTCGTCTTGTGATATATATCATAATTCAGACTGATCTACGGCAGTGCAGATTATAGCTGTTTTCATACAAACCTGCAAGATAAAAAATTTGCACACGCCCTCAGCCAGATGCTATAATCATCAAAAAGAAGAAAAGAGAGATGAGAGACATGGCAGACAAGAGGGAGAAGGCAGTTCAAGAGCCGGAGATTCCCGAAGGCGAGGGGCGCTTCCCTTGGTGGATTTGGGTCGCTGTTCTCGCGTGGATAGTGTATGCTTTTCTCATTGGGCCGTTCAGTTTGACGAGCCCGCGCGGCTAAAAGCTCAAGGTGGGAATAGCAGTGACAGAAAAGCAAGCTATGAAACTCTGGTTCTTCTCGTCGCTCTTCTGGCTGGCATTGGGGCCCTTGATCGGAGCCTTGATGTCGCTGCAGTTTCTCTGGCCGGACGCACTCAATTTTTTGGCCGATCTGAATTTTGCCTACAGCAAAGCACGCATCTTCCACACAAACTTGGTGATCTACGGCTGGATCGCGATGAGCTTCATCGCGGCTATTTTGTATATCGTTCCCAAGCTCTGCGCCGTCGAGCTCAAGTATGCCGCGCTCGCCTACTGGGCCGGGTGGCTCTGGAATCTTGCTGTCGCTCTGAATTTGGTCCTGATTTGGGCAGGCATTGTGGGAAATCCGTTGCTCTCGATCCAGCCCTACGAGTACGCCGAAGCCCCGCCGCTCGTTGATCTTCTCATCGTGCTCTGCGCTGTTGCGATTATCTTCAGCGTACATTCTACGGTGCTGGCTCGCACGAAACCGAATCTGTACGTCTCGGTGTGGTATCTGCTAGGGGGGCTGTACACGACGGCGATCACATACTTGGTCGGGAACTTTCTCACACTGGCCTTCACGGGCTTGGGCAACCAGATCATTCACGCCTGGTGGCTGCACAATGCCGTCGGGCTGTTTATCACGCCGCTGGGATTAGGCATCGCTTACTATCTCATCCCCATTGCTGCGCAGCAGCCCATCTACTCCCATAGATTAAGTATTCTAGGTTTCTGGACGCTCATGGCTTTCTATCCGGGAACGGGGCTCCATCATTTCTTGCAGATGCCCATGCCGACTTGGATCGGCGAGTTCGCTGTCGTCAGCTCGGTCTTGCTCGCCATTCCCGTGCTGGCCGTGGTCGTCAATCATTTAGCAACGCCGGCGGGCAATTGGCGAAGGGTCTTTGAATCTTTCCCGTTGCGGTTTGCGATCTTTGGATCTGTCTATTATCTCTTCACGTGTATTCAAGGGCCATTTCAGTCAACTCATGCCGTCAATTGGTTCGTGCACTTTACGGAATGGGTGCAGGCGCACGCGCATCTGGCGCTGGCCGGTGCGTTCACCTGTTATGGGATCGCTGCGGGTTTTTATATCTTTCCGCGCCTGACAGGCAAACAGCTCTACAGCCGAACTGTAGCCAACTGGGTCTTCTGGATCATGGCCGTCGTCTTCCCGTTATTCTATCTGGGATTCACGCACTCGGGGCTTGTAACCGGGATCAGTATCAATATTTTGGGCAACACGATTTACGAGACGATCTCGGCCGTCTGGCTGGCGCGGCTCTTTCGGACCCTCATGGGGGCCGGGGTCATCTTGGGATTTTTGCTCTTTGGGTATCTCATCGTGCGCTCGCTGCAAGTGGGCCCGAAGTTCGAGGAGGGCATGAACGAAGTGGTCGAGTCCGCCCCGACGCGCGCTGAAAAGAGGGTGACAGCATGAACATGCACCATCAACCTTGGCAGGCCCCCGGCGAAGCTTCTGGAATCTATTGGGTGTTAGTGCTCTTAGTCGGCGGCGGTCTTTTGGCGTTTATGCTCTGGGCCCTCTACGGGAAGATGCGCCCGAAAAGATGGACGACCGCGGGCTATCACGCCCTAGGCGCTCTCGTGATTATCTTGACGCTCTTCACGCTCGTGCTCTATATTATTCCCGCCAATCAAGCTCAGCAGATTCCTCCAACGAGTCGCGCCTGGGACTGGAAGCCCGGTGAGACCGTCAAAGACCCCGGCGGCTCCGGCTTAGAGGGCGAGCCACATCGGGGCTATTTAGTCTATTTAGCGAATGGCTGCACGTACTGTCACACGCTCTATGTAAGACCAGAAGACATTCAGACGGGTTGGGCCGAAGGCGCTCGCCCCGACGAAGTCTCGCAGATGGGCGATTTTGTAAAATACCCATTCACCATGCTGGGCACCCAGCGCGACGGGCCGGATCTCACTGTTATCGGACGCAAGATTCCCGATATGAAGTATCATATAGATCACTTAGTAGACCCGCGCAAGTTCAAGCCCAAGTCTGTCATGCCGACATATCGTTATCTCAATCAGAAAGACCTTCAAGATTTGGCGGCGTTCTTGGTCAGTCTGGGCAATGAGCCGCAGAAGCTGCGGGCCGGGATCGCTCCGCCCCCGCCGCCGACAGAAGACCCGCGCATCGCCAAGGGCAGGGAGCTTTATCGAAGCCAGGGCTGCGTCGCCTGTCACAGCGTAGACGGCTCGCCCAACGTCGGCCCTACCTGGCAAGGGCTCTTCGGACATTCGCACGAAGTCATATTGCCTGATGGTACGACGACAATGATTACCGCTGACGAAGCATATTTACGAGAATCCATCTTGCAGCCCGGCGCGAAAGTTGTGAAGGGTTTTCAGAATCTGATGCCCAGTTACGAAGGGCGTTTCACTGAAGAAGAGCTTCAAGCGTTCATTGAGTACATCAAGAGTTTGAAGGGAGAGCATTCGCATGAATGATGCTCTGACCTAACCCCAACCCCTTCCCTAAAGGGAAGGGGCTCCCCTCCACCTTCAGGGGAGGGGCCGGGGGAAGGGCGAGGGCCACAAGTATGGACCCACTCAATTGGCTTGGTATTTTGTTGGGAATTTGGGCGTTGGCTCTCATTCTTTTAGCTGTCTTTCGCGGCGAGTTGCGCGAAACAGAAAAACCCAAATACGAGATGCTCGGCCAAGAGCCGCCGACGGAGACACAGACAGCGCGCCCCGGTCGGATGGGGATCGAAGACCGAATCATTCGATTGGGATTGGCAATTGCTGGAGGATATTACGCATCACGATTGGGGTGGGTATCAGCATTAGGGATAGCGTTAGCAGTGCTGGCGTTCTATCTGGGAGTAACGGCACTGGTCGCCCGCGATTATCTCTATAAGATTTTAAAAATCGACACGCGCCTGCCGGAGCATCGAGGGTGAAAGATCTATTGTATGCGTTTATGGTATATAACGTGGCCGCTAAAATGACAATCTTCCACAAGCTCGACTATATCGATGTGGGTGTGGAAATCGTTCCTGTTAAAGAACTGCAGGCAGAGATGTCCAGTGGTGTCTCTTATTTCGAGCAGTTTGTTTGGGATTTAGAGCATCGAGGCACCTGCCATAACGATATCCCTGTCTTAATTCTGGGGGTTACTAAGTAATCCGAAAGTCGCTTGAGGTCCGGCCTACGGCAAAGGAGACAATATGGACCTCAAGCAGAAGCTAAAACGGTTTTGTAGCTCTCTCAAAGCCAAAGTTTATGCTGTCATTCACCGGTGGCGATTGCCCCAGTCGCTCCCCTCTTCCGGGCATCTCATTCAGCCGTGCCCGCAACGCTTGCCAGGCCCTTGGGAAGCCAGCTGGGCGCTCGATCTTCATAGTCGCTTTGTCGGAGAGACTTGGCAGCGCAGCGAGACGGGTCGGCTCGTCTGTCGCTATAAATATCGTGGGCGCATAGACTTGGCTGACAAATTGGCCGACCAAATCGTCACGCTGATGGAGCAACATCCCGAATTGAGAGCCGTACACGGGATCGTGCCTGTTCCACCTTCAACAGCACGTCTCTATGATCCTATGCGCTTGTTAGGACAAACACTGGCGCGATGCTTAGGTCTCCCCCTACGTGATGATCTTCTGGTCAAAACGCGGCCTACGGATCGCCAGAAAAATATGCACACCTGTGCACAAAAGCGAGCCAACGTCGCAGGCGTTTTTGCGGTGCGGGGTGACGTTCGCGGGAGATACCTGTTAGTCTTGGATGATCTCTATGCCTCTGGCGAGACGCTGAAGGAGGTGACGCGTGTGCTAAAGCGCTCTGGAGCCCGCTGGGTCGGCGTGATCACGCTGACTCGCACACGGCGGGGTGAGGGATCATGAGCACGTTGCACTGGCTGGCGCTGAGCAGAGTTCGGGGCTTGGGCGGGGCGCGGGCACGCCAACTCGTCGAGCACTTCGGAAGCATCGAAGCTCTGTGGCACGCTGACCACAAGACGCTCGCAGCTCTGACCGGGCTCGCGGCAGAAAGTTTCGTCGCCCTCCAACGATCTCTTGAGGAGCTTGCCCAAGAGAGAGACAGTCTGCGGCGCGAGGGGATCGAGATCGTGACGGTCGAGGACGAGCAGTATCCCGTCTTGTTGCGAGACTTGCGTGACGCCCCGCCCGTGCTCTATCTGCGCGGTTCTTTAGAAGTTCGCGATCAACGGGCCGTAGCGATTGTCGGGAGTCGCCTTGCCGATCCTGGCTCAGGCGAGAGAAAGATGGCCTGGACGCGCCAGCTCGCGCAAGCTCTTGCAGAGTGGGGGCTGACGATCGTGAGCGGTCTCGCGCACGGCGTAGACTCATGGGCGCATGGTGGGGCGCTCGATGCGCGCGACGGCAGGACGATCGCCGTGCTCGGCTGCGGGCTGCGTCGGGTCTATCCCAAGCGCAACAGAGCGCTGGCGGATCGCATCGTGGCGCGCGGGGCGTTGCTGTCGGAGCTGGAACCTAATGCGGGCACGTGTGGACAATTTCTGATGATGCGCGACCGACTCATCGCAGCACTTGCACAAGCCGTCATTGTGATCGAAGCGGGCGATCCCAGCGGGAGTCTCGATACAGCAAGACATGCGCTGAAATTAAGACGGCGCGTGCTAGCAGTTCCGGGCAGCCCGGGGACGGGGCGCTTGATCGCTGAGGGCGCACAGAAACTTGGCCTAGAGCGCGCAGATTTCGATGAGTTGGCGAGAAGTATTCTGTGCCTAGCGGACGAGAGCAATGAATAGTGTTTCTGAGATCACGACTTGCAGCACAGCACAAGACTCGGCTATACTCAAGTCACTGCTGAGGTCCGGCCTACGGCAAGGAAGATGGTCATTTACGCCGAGTTTGCGCTATAATGGGGCACCGTGAAAAGGGGGGATACGGTATGTTCAACCCCAACCATAGCCATGGGGTGCTCGGATTGATCAGATGGGGTTTTGTTATCGGGTTGGTGCTTTGGGGTGGGCAGACGCTGCTGGTGCCGGGGCAGAGCACGACGCTTCAATTGGAGATCAGCGCCAGCTGCGAGAACGCCGTGCTCTTGGTGAACGGACGCGTCTATTCAGGCCGCCCGGTGACACTCTCTGTTCCCCTCGGTGAGACAATAACGCTCGCAGCCATCAATAAACAACTGAACAATTGCGGTCTTCAGCAAGCTTTACACTACTTTGACCGCTGGGACTTTAATGGCGAGCCCTACTCCAAAGCCTCCCAGCAACTGCGCCTGCGAGCTGGCCAATTGCCCTTCACCGCCAACGCTCGTGTGCAGGCCGTCTATCGGACCCAGGCTGCCCAGTTTTGTGATGTGGCTGTGGATGCTCAGGATAGTCAAGGACAGTACCTTCACGGGACGTTCATCGAAGTTCGCCCTATTGATATTGTCGGCGAGGGCGACGGCGTCACGCCCTTTGTGCGCAGCTTTGATGAGCTGACGGACGTTCTTCTCCAAGCGAGCCCTCACGTCTCTCTTGGGAATATAAGCTATCGCTTTGTGCGCTGGGAGATCGAAGGGGCACAGCTCTTGCCGACATTGAGTGCCGATCCAACGCTCGTCAAACTGCGCTGCCGTTCCCCTCGCGTCCAGGCCCATGCCCTGTATGCTGTCGCGACTATGCCCAGCGGTTGCCCTGATTTGTCCATTCGACATCTCTATGTGCAAGTCCCGCAGATCTCTCCGTTCACCTGGCTGCTCAGCCTGCGTGCTCATGTAGAAAATATCGGAACTGTGCCTGTTCCGACGACTTCCACAACGGCATTCTTTGTAGACGGGGCACCCATCAGCGAGGTGACGACGTCGCCCTTACCACCGGGCGTAGGCGAACAAGCCAGCGTCACCCAGCTCCTCACGGCAGGCAGGTATATTCTCACAGTGGTCGCCGACAGCAAAAATCAGATATCCGAATGCAGCGAAGAGAACAATATCAAAGAAGCTGTCGTCACTGTGCCTTAAATAGCTAGAGACGGGTGTTCACGGGCTGTACCGGTCGGAGGCTTTGGCCGGGTTCGATGGCTACGCCTGCCGATAACAGCGCGTCTTCAATAGCAAGTAGGGTCGGCACGACAGCTTCACGGGTCGCCGTCGGCCCCATGTGCCCGATGCGAAAGATGTGACCGGCCAACCTCTCCAGCCCGCCGCCGATGAGAATCCCGTGTTTCTCTTTGAGATAGCGAATCAAAGCGGCCGCGGCTAACTGTGAATGGCCTTTGGCTGCGGTAACCGTGTTCATGGCCTCACGCTCATCTGAGACATAGAGTTCAAACCCCAGGTTCACTAACCCCCTTCTCACAAATGCTGCTATCTCAGAGTGCCGTGTGAACCGCTCGGTGAGGCCTTCAGCAAGAATGTTCTTGAGGCTCAGTTGAAGGGCTTTCACCAACCCCGTGGGCATGGTCACCGGGTGGGGATGCCAATCGCTCCATTCACGAGCGAACTGTCTCCAAGTACGCAAGTTCACATACCATCCCGGACCTGTGCTGCGGTCAATAAGGGCCCACGCTTCAGGGCTCACAGCAACAGGAGCGCACCCTGGAGGGCACTCTAAGCACTTCTGCGTCGCGCTCACCCCGATCCCAATGTGCCAGCTATCAAATGCTATCTCTGTCCCGGCCAGCGTCGCGACCATGTCGGCTACGAGCACGGCCCCGTATTTCTCACAGACCTCCCCGATCTCGCGCAGGGGGTTGAGCACCCCCGTCGAGGTCTCGCCATGCACCATAATGACGACGTCAATATCTTTTTCTCGCTTCAAGACTTGCTCCACGGCATCAGCATCGACGGCCTGTCCCCATGTGCCTTCAAAAACCAAGACCCGTGATGAATAGGCCCTCGCGACCACCACCCAGCGATCCCCGAAGAAGCCGTTGGTCAACACGAGAAACTTGTGATGGTCTCCGGCGAGGCTGGCAATCGCTGCTTCCATGCCCACGCTGCCAGGCCCCGGCACCAGAAAGAGACTGGCGTGCTCCGTCTGCCAGACCTGTTTGAGCAACGTCAGCGTTTCGGTGTAGAGTTTGACCCAGTCAGAGCCGTAGTGCGCTATGAGCGGCGCGCTCATCTGGGCAAGGATTTCCGGTTGAAGGTCCACGGGACCCGGTATGCGCAGCCGATACTGTTTCATTCATTCCCCCTTTTGTTTGGTCCTGCCCCTGCATCATAATAATGCAGACTCTCACCATCGAACGAGAGGCTGAAAAATATCTGGAGCATATTTCTGAATGACGCGCGCCAGCTGCTGGGAGTTGTGCTTGACCGTCGGGACTTGATGATCCGCTGGCCAACGTAGCAACGTTACGACTTCTAAAAAATTCTCACGGATGGCTTGTATACTCCACTCGTTTGGCTCTTCTAAGTCATCTTCAACAGGGATGGAGCCCTCTTGCGCATATTGCGCGAGCAATTCTGAGGGCACCTGCTGTTTATTCAAAACGACGAAATCAAATACCCCCACATCAATGTACTCGTTCAAAGCCTTCAGGTGCTCTCGAGCCGTGAACCTCTCTGTTTCGCCGGGCTGCGTCATCAAGTTCATAATATAGAACTTCTTCGCGTGAGATCGCTCGATCGCTTCCCGAATCCCCGCGACGAGCAAGTTGGGAATGATGCTGGTGAAAAGGCTTCCCGGTCCCAAGATGATCGCATCGGCTTGTCCGATCTCTTCTAACACTTTGGGGTATGCCGGCACACAAGGCCGCGAGAGCCGCATGCTGCGAATACGCCCGCCAGCACGCGGAATCCGGCTTTCACCTTGAACAACCCGACCGTCGTCCAGCTCGGCCACGAGTTCGACGTGCTCAAGCGTCGCCGGCAGGACCCGCCCGCGCGTGTTGAGAATGGTGCTCATCTCTTCGATGGCCCGGTCGAAACTCCCGGTCATTTCTTGCAGGCCAGCGATCACCAAGTTCCCCACGGAATGCCCTTGGAGAGTCCCCTCCAGAAAACGATGATTGAAAAGCTGGGAGATGCGGGATTCGTCTTCGGCCAGGGCGACCAAACAGTTGCGGATATCACCCGGTGGCAGAATCCGCAATTCTTGGCGCAAGCGCCCGGAACTGCCGCCGTCATCCATGACGGTGATGACTGCCGTAATGTTTGTAGTAAGATACTTGATCCCGCGCAGCAAGGAGGGGAGTCCGGTCCCTCCCCCGATGGCGACGATGCGTGGCCCGCGGCTGAGCAGGCGCTTTTCAAAGAGGATCTCGCCCATGCGCCCCTCGGCAGGAGCAGCGATCGCGCGCACAATCGAGCGGCTCGCCCGCCGCACTCCAAACAGCACGCCGAGTGCGCCCAAGAGAATTAATCCCAATGCCAAAAGCAGCGTGGAGGACGCCGTTGGAGCCAAGATGCCATACACGGCCCGCACGACATTCTGCCCCAAGAGCACAAAAAGCCCGAGAATAAAGAGCGCTAGAGAAAAGACAATGAGCGCCACCCAGCGTTTCACGCCGATCCCAGGATGAAGCCAGCGTACCAGGTGCAGCAGCGCGGTCATCGTCCTCGGCCTCCCTTGCGCGCGATGCGCTGGATGCGCGCGGGATCGCCCAAGAGTGTTGCTAATCGTTTGAGCAGCGCATGGGTCAGACCAACGCTCACCCCTAGACGGATCGTGACCGGCTCGTCTCCCATGAGCCGGACATACACCGGTGAAGCTCCCGGCGAGGCGCTCAAGAGCTCTTTGAGCTTTTGCACAAACTGCCCTGCGACGTGATCAGGGTCAACCTGAAGATGAAGCTGAACGCTGCGCTCAGCTTCTTCCAGTGATAACAGTTCCTCGGCCACGACTTGCAATCCGTTGGAACGCTCCGTTCGTCGTTCCGTGTGCCCGCGCAACCAGATGACCTGGTCTTCTTTGAGAATCTTCTTGGCTTGCTCGTAAGAATCTGGGAAAACGGTGACTTCAACTTGCCCAGAGAGGTCTTCCAAACGAACAAAGGCCATGCGCTTGCCCGTGCTGGTGTTGATCACGCGCACCGCGTCAATACGGCCTCCCAACTGAAGCTCTTGCCCTTCAAGGTGCTCTCCGAGCTCCTGCAAATCACAGGTGCACAAGAGTGCTAAACGCTCTTCCAGATGCTCTAAAGGGTGTCCGCTCACATACAGCCCCAGGAGTTCTTTTTCAAACCGCAACAGCTCCGATTGAGCGAACTCGTCTTGTCCATTGAGAGGCGCGATCAGTATCTCTGTCTCTCCATCAGAGAAGAAGGACTTCTGACCGCTCTTGCGCTCTTGGTGCGCTTGCGCGGCCAGGGCCAGTCCGGCTTCGATCTGGGTCAGCAACCCTTTGCGCGGGCCGAAACGATCAAAAACTCCGCATTTGATGAGGCTCTCTAGCACTTCGCGGTTGAGATGCTCACCTGCGACGCGACGACAAAAGTCAACAAAGCTTTGGAAGGGCCCTCCCTCTCGACGAGCCACCAGAATCGCTTGCACCGTCCCGCTCCCCACGTTTTTGATGGCCCCCAGCCCAAAGCGCACGTGATTGTCAGGCAGAGGCGTGAAATCGGCGTCGCTTTCGTTAATATCGGGCGGCAGGACCACAATGCCCAGCTCGCGGCATTCTTGAATATACTCAGCAATTTTTTCAATATTCCCAGAGACGCTGGTGAGCAGCGCCGCCAGATAGCACGTCGGATATTTGGCTTTGAGATAGGCTGTCCAGTACGAAATCAGCGCATAAGCCGTCGAGTGAGCCTTGACGAAGCCGTAGCGGGCGAATTTTTCAAGATCGGCGAAGAGTTCCTCAGCGCGCATGCGTGTGATCCCGTTCTGCACACACCCCTCAATAAAGCGCGTGCGCATCTTCTCCATCACATCTCGCTTTTTCTTGCCCACAGCCACCCGCAATATGTCAGCTTCCGCCAGACTGAAGCCTGCTAGCTTGCGTGCCATCAGCAAGAGTTGGTCCTGATAGATCGGCAACCCATAAGTCTCCTTGAGGACCTCTGCAAGGTCAGGGTGTGGGTATGTCACTTTTTGACGCCCATGTTTGCGTTCGATGTAGTCATTCGCCATGCCGCTCTCCAGTGGGCCCGGACGATAGAGCGCGAGCACAGCAATGAGATCACGAAATTCTGTCGGCTCGAGGCGCTCCAGCAGTGTCGTGACTCCTGAGCCTTCCAGTTGAAAGACCCCCCTCGTGCGGCCACGCTGCAAGAGCTCATAGACCTGGGGATCATCTAAGGGGATTGTCTGCAGATCGATCTCTTGGGTAGTGAGCCTTTTGATGGACTTGCGCGCGTCGTCAATCGCCGTCAGGTTGCGCAACCCCAAAAAATCTATTTTCAGGAGCCCGATGGCCTCGAGGTCTTTCATGTTGTATTGAGTACGGATAGAGCCATCGCTGATACGCAGGAGCGGCGCGAACTCGGTGACCTCTCCAGGGGTGATGACCACACCGGCCGCATGGGTCGCGGCGTTGCGGGAAAGACCTTCGAGTTTGCGCGCTGTGTTTAAGAGCTTTTGGACTTGTGCATCCGTTTCAGAGCGCCGTCGCAGTTCGCTCACGCCTTCGATGGCCTGATCGAGCGTCGCTCCAAAGGGGATGAGCTTGGCGATTCTGTCTGCATCCGAGTACGAGAAGCCGAGCACGCGGGCTACATCGCGCACCACGCTGCGGGCTTTCATCTTATCGAATGTGGCGATCTGCGCGACCCGCCCGCGACCGTACTTTTCTTCAACGTACTGGATGACCTCGTCACGCCGACGCATGCAAAAGTCAATGTCAATGTCGGGTAAACTGACGCGCGCGGGGTTCAAGAAACGCTCGAAGATCAGCCCGTACTGTAAAGGGTCCACATCGGTAATGCCTAAGCTAAAGCACACCAAACTTCCTGCGGCTGAGCCACGCCCCGGCCCCACGGGAATCTCCTTGCTCTTGGCAAACTTCACGAAATCTTGAACGATCAAGATTAACCCTGAATACCCCATGTCAGCGATCACGTGCAGCTCATACTCGAGACGGTCTGTGATTTCGGCGGTCAGCTCGCCGAAGCGCGCGCGCGCGCCAGCAGAAGCCAGGGCGCGGAGATACTCGTTTGCATCGCGATACTCCGTAGGCAAATCGAACGTCGGCAGATGCGCTTTGGAGAAATCTAACTCGAGGTGGCACCGTTCGGCAATGCGCACGGTGTTCGTGAGAGCTTCCGGCCAGCGGGCGAAGAGCGGTGCCAGTTCATCAAAACTCTTGAAATAGTACTCGTCGCCCTCGTAGGAGCGACGATCTTCGTCGGCCAGTGTCTTGTCGCCCTGAATGTTGAGCAACACATCGTGAGCCTCACGATCGTCGCGGGATATGTAGTGCACGTCGTTCGTGGCCACTAAGGGGGCGTTTAAGCGACGCGCTATGTCTACTAATTGTTCGTTGCGCGCATCGTCTTCGGGCTGGCCGTGGTTTTGCAGTTCAATATAAAAATTCTCTGGCCCGACCATCGCGCGAAACTCTTGGGCGACTTCATACGCGGCTTCAAACTTATTCTGGGCGAGCAGTCGGCAGATCTCGCTGCTGCGACATCCCGATAATATGATGAGCCCGCGGCTATAATGGCGTAACAGTTCTTTGTCTACTCTGGGCTTGTAGTACAACCCTTCGACATAGCCCAAGCTCGTGAGCTTGACGAGATTGCGGTAGCCCGCCTCATCGCGTGCCAGCACGGTCAAGTGATAGTATTTCATCCCATCTTCTTTGGTTTTGGTATGGCGGCTCTTGGGGGCAACGTAGAGTTCACACCCCAGAATAGGTTGTATGCCGTGTTCTTTGGCTTTTTTGTAGAACTCAATCGCGCCGCAGAGATTGCCGTGATCGGTGAGCGCCAGCGCTGGCATTTTCTGCTCCACGCACTTCTGTACTAATTCTTCTGTGCGGCACATCGCGTCGAGCAGGCTGTACTCGGAATGGACGTGCAAATGAACAAACTGACTCATCGCTCTTCCTCGTCTTCGATGATAATATACACTTCCTCCCCTGGTTTGGCCATGCCCAACTCCTTGCGGGCCAGATATTCTATAAGCTTCAGATCGTTTTGGGTTTTGAGCCGAGTTGACAGGGTTTCGATCTCCCGGAGTATTTTCGCTTTTTCCGTCTCCAATTGCAATAGCTCAGATCGCAAGCGATGTATCTCAAGTCCGCGGACAACAAACAGAGCGATGAATGCGAATCCCATAAGCAGCGTTACCCCGGCCAGCAGCCATCGCCGTCGGCGCATGCGACCTTGCTCAACCCCGATCAGGTTCGTGTGTGCTCGCACCATAACGGACGCGCCAGCGGAAGCGCATAGCGTTCCTCTAAGCGCAGCAGTTGATTATACTTCGTCGTACGCTCTCCACGGCTGACCGAGCCGGTTTTGATCTGCCCGGCCCCTGTGCCCACAGCCAGATCGGCGATGAACGTGTCTTCAGTCTCCCCAGAGCGATGCGAGATGACCGTTTTATATCCGCCGGCGTGCGCTACTTCGATGGCCTGCAGCGTCTCTGTCAATGTGCCGATCTGGTTTGGCTTGATGAGCACGGCATTGGCGACGCCCTCGCGAATGCCGGCCTGGATCAACGCCGAGTTGGTCACGAACACATCATCGCCGACCAACTGCACTCGCTTTCCCAGCCGTTTTGTGAGCTCTTGCCAGCCGGACCAATCGTCTTCGGCGAGGCCATCTTCAATCGAGACAATGGGAAACTCTTTCAACCACTGTTCGTACAGGTTGATCATTTCCCTAGCAGAAAGGGTTCGCCCTTCTACGTGATAGCAGCCATCTTGATACAACGTGCTCGCTGCAGGATCAAGCGCCAGGGCGAGATCGCGCCCAACTCGATAACCGGCCGTTGAAATCGCTTCGACGAGAACCTGAAGGGCTTCTTCATTCTTTTGTAACTGAGGGGCAAAGCCGCCCTCGTCGCCAACGGCGGTGCTCAGTTTGTGTTGCTGCAAGAGTTTTTTGAGGGCTTGAAATGTCTCTGCCGTGGCGCGGAGGGCCTCGCGAAATGAGCGAAACCCAACGGGGACGACCATGAACTCTTGAATGGCGAGCGCGTTATCGGCGTGCAGGCCCCCATTGAGGACGTTGACCAAGGGGATGGGCATCAGGGCCTTGTGCCCGATATACTGAAACAGCGGTTGCTCTAGAAACTGCGCAGCCGCACGCGCATAAGCTAAAGAGACTCCCAAGATCGCGTTGGCTCCTAGACGGTTCTTGTTGGGAGTCGCATCCAGCTCGATGAGAAGACGGTCTAGCTCGTCTTGGCACGAGAGCTCGCGCCCTGCAAGCGCCGGAGCGATCTTCTCGCTAACATTGTGCACGGCTTTCAACACGCCTTTGCCCCCGTAACGCTCATCTCCATCACGCAGTTCTAAGGCTTCCTTTGCACCGGTCGAGGCGCCTGAAGGCACAGCCGCACGCCCGCACGTTCCGTCTTGCAGTTCGACCTCCACCTCAACCGTCGGGTTGCCACGAGAGTCAAGAATCTCTCGTGCTTGGATAGCGCGAATTTTCATAAAAGAACCCTCTCTTAGTGTTTTAGTATAGCCTATAGCCTTTTGCTCGATCAAGTACCTCTGTCCCCTCAACGCTCGTGAAACTCCAGTACATCCCCATCGTGAACGATGTGATGTCGCTCGACGCGCTGACCTTCAAACTGAGCCGAGCCCCAGACGCGCGCGTATTTGAATCTTTCCGCGAGATCCTTGTGGATGGCACGCGCCACATCCGTCACGGTGCTCCCCAGGGGCAAGACATAAGGGAGTTCTTTCTTAAAGGGCTGTCCCGGTTTTTTCGTGTAGACCCGCACGACCTTGAGTCCTTCAAAGAGCGTCTTCCCCAAACGCCCCAATTGCTCTGAGGAGAAGATGGACACGCCGGTGACGGTGAACTGGGCGTCTACAGCAGTTTGCAGCTCCCGCAGGCGTTGGGCAGCCTGCTCGGCATCGCTCTTTGTCCCCACGATGACAGCGCGCTTGACGGCCCCTTCCGTAGTATTATCAGCACGAGAAGGAGCATCCCGCGTGCCTATCAAGCGAATGCGGGATTTTTCCAGCCATTCCAGCGCCGGCAACCAGCCTTCCGCCAGCGTGGAGGCTGAGAGATCAACTAAGAGGGCGACAAGATCGCACTGGCGAATTAGGCTGTAGACCCACGGCTCGGTGAACTCCGACAGCGGCGGCAAGTCAATGAGCTGCAATTGAATATCTTCGAAGGGCATCATGCCCACCGTGGGACGAAATGTTGAGAAGGGGTACTCGGCAATCTCTGGCTTTGCGTGCGTGACAGCAGCCAGGACCGATGATTTTCCGCAATTGGGCAGCCCCACTAACGTGATCTGCCCAGCTCCTTCGCGCTCGATGTGATCGTAGCTTGGGCCACGCGCACTCTTCTCTTTTTTCTGTTGTTGCCGGATTTCTTCTTGAAGCTTTGTCCACTTGCGCTTCAGTTCAACGCGCAGTCTTTCGGTGCCCTTATGCTTGGGCACCAGCGACATCAGTTCTCGCAGTATCGAGAGTTTTTCGTTGGGGCTCTTAGCCGCGCGGAAGCGCAGTTCAGCTTCAATATACTCTGGCGGCAGGTTTGCTGGCATCGCAGACCACCGGCTCTATTAAACCGAGCTTTTGTGCTACGATCAACCACGCCGAGGTCCGCGTGATGGGGAGAGGTCTATTGCTGTTCCAAACCGTAGGGAAGGAGCGCCATCTTGCGGGCGCGTTTGACTTGGCGGGCCAACTGGCGCTGGTGTTTGGCGCACAAGCGCGAGGCGCGGCGTGGCAGAATCTTGCCGAGCTTGTTTATCAGTCTCTTCAGTTCTTCAGGTTGTCTGTAACTCAGCGTGATCTTGTGCTCACACAGTTTGCACTCGTCACGGCCTTTTAATTTGCCTCGTTGCATTCGTCCTTTGCCATTCGTCGAATCTCTTCTTGCCATTCTCATGGTCGTCTAAAACGGAACTTCTTCCTCTCCTTCTGATGAGCTTTCTTTGACTTCATTGGATTTCTCCGACAGGGATGTTTCCTCCGGTGCTCCTTCACGGCGGCCATCCAAAAACTGAACGTTGCGCGCCACCACTTCAGTAATCTTACGCCGTTCCCCTTCTTCAGTTTGATACGTATCAATACGCAAGCGGCCCTCTACCGCGACGGCCCGTCCCTTGGCCAGAAAGTTCACGCAATTTTCTGCCTGCTGACCCCAGACGACAATGGGAACAAAGGTCGTCTCTTCTTGCAAGTTGCCATCGCGATCGCGCCAACGACGGTTGATCGCGATGGAGAAACGCGCTCGCGCCATCCCGCTCTGCGTGTAGCGCAGCTCAGGATCGTCCGTGAGATTACCGATAAGTACGACGTGATTCAAGCTTGGCATCTGTGCTCACTGGCGGACAACCTGATGACGCAAGATATTTCCATCCAGCTTGAAACGCTCCTCGAGCTTGCGCACCTGATCAGGTGTCCCGTTGAACTCCATGAGGACGTAATAGCCCTTGTCCAAGTCCTTGATCTGGTAAGCCAGCAGCCGTAGACCCCACTCGTCTATTTTGAGGATCTGACCGCCGCCTTCGTTGACGGCCTTTTGGAACTTCTTGATAGCTTCTTCTAGGTCAGCCTTGGCAAGGTCTGGCCGCACGATATACATAACTTCGTAAGAGCGATTCAGCGCCAATCTCTCCTCCATCTGTACATTCCTTCGAGTTGAGCGCTTGAGTATAGCAGACTCCTTTGCATCTGTCAAACATTCATCGGCAACGATCAAAAGGGCGGTGTGCTCTGGTGAGAAACCCAAACTTGGTCTTTTTCACAGAAAAAACCTTGACTTTCTCGTGGCCGTCTGTTAGAATCTTCATTTGAAGGGGTGTTCAAGGTACTGCTGTTCGGAAGAGACCAGGGAATGAGCCTTCAATAGTAGAGAGAATGACAGTCAAAAGGAGCTGTTGGCAAGATTTCTTTATGGCAACGCAGGCTAGCAGCATTGTATCTCTTTAAGAGAATGCTGCGGCGGACTACGCCAAAGAGAGGGGGTGAGGATCAGTGAATCGGAATGACTTCATCGAGAAGTTGGCCGGCCGGCTCAATGTGACCAAGCGGGGCGCGCGCCAGACTGTAGACGCCGTCTTCGGGTTGATCACCGAAACGCTCAGCAAGAACGAGCCTGTGCAGTTGACGGGGTTTGGCAAGTTCGAGCCGCGCGCCCGCCGCGAGTCCAACCGCATCAACCCACAGACGCGCGAGCGGATTCGCGTGCCGCGCAAGGTCGTCCCAACGTTTAAGCCCGGCAAAGGGCTTCGCGAGAAGTTGTCGCGCAGCCTACGCGTCGTGGAAGCAGGAGGGAGGCTGGAGGTCCGCAAATAAAGCTTAGTTATCATGCGGGGAACGAGATGATGAGACTCGTTCCCCGTTTTGTTTTTCTCTAAGTTCTCACGCTGGGTTATCAGCATGGATTCTCGCTTCGCAGAGTTGGGCCTCGTTAAGTAGGAGCTGGCCGCCCTCACGGTGGGGCTAACAGTTGCTTTGCCCCAGACGAACTTATAATATTATAAAGATCATATGTTTACCGGCATCGTGGTCGATATCGGAGAGGTTTTACACGCCTCGCCAACCCGTTTAAGTATTCACACCGCAAAGCTTTTTGCTGAACTGGACATAGGACGGAGTATAGCCGTCAATGGGACGTGTCTGACAGTGATCGAGCTGAGCCCCACCTCTGAAAGTTTTTCGGCTGAGCTGAGCCCTGAGACCGTTGAGCGAACTAACCTTGGCTCACTGCACCGCGGCGATCTCGTCAACCTGGAGCTGCCGTTGCGCGCTTCGGAGCGCTTAGATGGGCACTTTGTCCTAGGGCATATAGACACAATAGGAGAAATCATCTCGATCTCCCGAAAAGAGAAGGGGGCTGTCTTTCGGTTCCTGGTAGACAAAAAATATGCGCACTATCTGATCGAAAAAGGCTCGGTCGCGCTCGACGGCATTAGCTTGACGGTCTTTAACATTCGCGAGGGAGAGTTTGACGTAGCGATTATCCCCCATACATTAGCGCAGACGAATTTCCGAGGTCGCCATCCGGGAGATAAAGTCAATGTCGAATTTGACGTCTTAGGCAAGTATATAGAAAAATTGCTGAAACACAGAGGAGGCTTTTGAAATGGGTTTTGCGAGGATCGAAGACGCTCTTGACGCAATGAAACGGGGCGAGATGATCGTTGTTGTGGACGACGAAGATCGCGAGAACGAAGGCGATGTCGTCTTAGCTGCGGAACACGTTACGCCGGAAAAGATCAACTTTATGGCCAAGGAGGCCCGTGGGATCATCTGTGCACCAATGACGGCGGAGCGGCTGGACGAGTTGGGGATCAAACTCATTGTGCAGAGCGAGCTCGGGGGCAAGAGCTGCGCCTTTACTGTCTCAGTGGACGCGCGGGAGGGAATCAGCACCGGAACATCAGCTTACGACCGCTCACAGACGATTAAGACGCTGATTGACCCCAAGAGCAAACCATCGGACTTGGTGCAGCCGGGGCACGTCTTCCCGTTGCGCGCCCGACCTGGGGGGGTTCTGCAGCGAGCCGGCCACACCGAAGCGAGCGTTGATCTGACCCGGCTGGCTGGGCTCTATCCCGCAGCGGTCATCTGCGAAGTGATGAACGAAGACGGAACGATGGCGCGGCTGCCGGATTTAGAAAAATTCGCGCAACGTCACGGGCTGTTCATCATTAGCATTGCCGATCTCATTCGCTATCGGCACCAGCGAGAGCACTTAGTAGAAAAGATCGCCTGGGCTTATCTGCCCACAGAGTTTGGTGAATTTACCATTCATGCCTATCGCAATCTTATAGACGGCAAAGAACATATTGCGCTGGTGCGAGGAGATGTTGCCGGGAAGGAGAACGTTTTAGTTCGAGTGCACTCGGAGTGTCTCACGGGAGATGTCTTCAACTCGCTCAAATGTGACTGCGGACAGCAGATGCGCCAAGCTCTCAGACAGATCGCCGAGGAGAGCGCCGGAGTGCTAGTCTACTTGCGCCAGGAAGGGCGCGGGATCGGCCTGGGGAACAAGATCAAAGCCTATCATTTGCAAGACCGCGGGCTGGACACCGTCGAAGCGAACCGACAATTGGGCTTCAAAGAAGACCTGCGCGAGTACGGGATCGGCGTGCAGATTCTCAAGGATTTAGGGCTGAGCACGATTCGCATCTTGACCAATAACCCGAAAAAACTTGTGGGCATTGAAGCCTATGGGGTGAAGATCGTCGAGCAGCTTCCCATCTTAGTTTCACCGAACGAATACAATTATGACTACCTGAAGACCAAAAAAGAGAAGCTGGGGCACCAGCTCGACAGCATCTTTGAAAGCGTCAGCCTAAACGATGAGTCAAACGTTTGAAGGTCACGGAGACGGGACGGGCTTAGTGATCGCCATCGTCGTCAGCCAATTTAATAGAGAGATCACTGAAGAGATGCTCCATCTCGCCCAGGTTCGGCTTCGAGAATTGGGTGTGACTGATATAGATATTATCTGGGTGCCGGGGGCCTTTGAAACTCCGGCGACTGTCAGGCGTTTGGCGCAGACAGGGCGCTATGACGGCATCTTGCCGTTGGGATGTGTGATCAAAGGGGAGACCGCGCACTTTGATCACATCGCTAGGGCAGTCAGCGACGGGCTGATGCGCCTGACGCTGGAGTGTGAAACGCCGATAGTCTTCGGGGTGCTCACGTCCTACACTGAAGAGCAGGCTTGGGCACGGGTGCACAAGGGGGCTGAGGCTGCTCAGAGCCTCATCGAACTTATCGCTCTTCGACGGAAGCTGAGATAGAAGCTCTTCACCCTCAGTAATGCCCGAGCAGCCCTCTGTCGCGTGCCTTGCCCTCTAGGTATTTGAAACTTATGTAGCCCACCGTGAAGTACGCCGCAGAGTTCATAACGAGAAAAAAGACGTCCATCGGCGGCATGGCGAAGAGCGATTCTCCTCCCATCAAAACTTTTCCGATGAGATAGACTCCCCAACTCACGGGGAGGAACTTGACCCACGGCAAACTCTCCATCACCGTTGGCGCTAACACAAAAAGCAACCAGACAAACTGAAAGATTTGGAAAGCCGCCTGCACTTGCTTAAAGACTAAAGCGAGCCCGCCCATCGCAAAGCCAAACCCGTAGACACCCCAGACCGTCAGCAGCATCAGTGGGATCAGACTGAGAAAATCCAGATGGAGCCACTTGCCGGTCACGGCCATCATCAGAAAGAACATACTCAGCGTCAAGGTCAGATTGATAACCAGAAACGTCAAGACGTAGCTGATGCTCACCCAGCCAAAGCCCAGCGAAGACATATAGAGCTGTTCTAATGTGCCTTGCTGGGCCTCGTTGATGAAATCCCAAGTTAAGTCAGAGAACGCAAAGATGATGAACGTCCAGAGCATGAAGCCCATGACGATGCCTTCTAAAGTGCTGCCGAAGCTCGGATTGCCCCCATCGATGAACTTGGCTCCGTAGAAAATAATGAGAAAGATCATCATGATACTGGTGATCCCCGCGACCAAATTAAACGGATAGCGCCAGATAATGAGAAAGTTCTTCTTCATCATGGCCTTCAGTAGGTAATAGTGTCTCATTTCTTGTCCCCTTTCACGATCCTGAGAAATATCTCTTCTAAGTCAGGGTACTGCTTGCCGACCGACTCCAGCTGGCAGCCGTTGCCCTTTAACACATCAATGATCTCGTAGACACGCTGGCTGTCGAGCAGTTCGGCCTCGATGACGGTTCGTTGCCCGTTGACGGAGATTTTTAACAGATCGAAACGTTCTTTGAGTTGCTGTTCTTGATGGCTGCTGAGATGCCCTTCGATCTCGAAGCGATAGGCGCTCGCGGTGAAGAGCTTTTGCAGATTTTCGATTTTGTCGTCTACCACGATCTTGCCGTGGTTAATGATGATGACACGCTCACAAATATCTTGCACTACGTTCATGTCGTGGCTGGACAATAAGATAGTTCGCTGGCCCTGTTGGGCCATGCGCTTGAGAATCCAACGCAGCTCGTAGCTCGTCTCGACGTCGAGTCCCAGCGTCGGCTCATCTAATAATAAAATGGGCGTGCGTTTCACCAGAGCACACGCTACGGCTAGTTTCTGCTGCATCCCGCGCGAGAGTGTGCGGGCTTGCTCTTTAACTTTCTCTTTCAAATTAAACATTTCGATCAGCTCATCAATATACGAGCGCACCGAACGCAATGGCTGCCCCTGCAAGCCCGCGAAGAATTCTAAGTTATCACGAACGTTGAGACGCCAGTAGATATTACGATTGCCCTCTAAGACGGCTGTGACTTTCTCTAACGCCGCGCGCGGATTTCTGATCGCATCGGCGTCATCAATCCAAATTTCACCGGACGTGGGACGCAAGATGGTGCAGATAGATTTAATGGTCGTCGTCTTGCCCGCACCGTTGGGCCCCAGCAGCCCCACGACTTCGTTCTTGTGCACATTGAACGAGATATTGTCTACGGCGACCGTCTCACCCCGACGACGGCTGTGATAGACTTTTGTGAGATGATTGACAGCCAGTACGACGTCGGACATCACTTATCCTCCTCCACCATCGTTCTGAGTAAGGAATCCTTGAATGTGCTTGGCGAACTCCGTGAGGTCTTCCAAATTGTCTTGAAGGATTGTGTAAATCTTCTCAAACTCGATCTTCAAGTACTCGTGGATGATCAGATTTCTCAAGCCGATCATGCTCTCGAACTTGGGGCGGAATTCTTCAGGGATGATGCCCCTCTGGCTCAACAGCCGAGCAATATCTCGATACGTCTCTACCCGCCCCAAGTTCAGGCCAGAGATCAGATGGGTCCCGATGTCAATCATCGCTTGAATGGCTGTTTGCAGCAGATGGAGCGCATAGACATGCTCGCGCGGATCGGCGAGGAACTTCTCCTTGCCGACCTGTTGCACCTCGCGGAGCAATATCAACTGCTCCTCAAGCTTTTTCAAGCGTTCTTGGACGGTACTGCGGTCGAACACCGAACTTCCCCTCCTTGAGACGGCGCTTCAGATACTCAAACTGCACATCCAAGATAGGCTTGAAATCTAGATACTCCAAGATCGCGCGGCTCTCAAAGCGAGCTCGTTCTCGATCATTGCGGCTGTACAGGATTTTCCCTGCGGTGACGACTTGGTATTTCAATAAAGACGGCGCTTGGTTGAGGATGACCAGATCAACCTTGCTCTCGTTCAAGAGCTCCATCAGATCAAGCGTCATCTGGAGGCGCGTGTCAAAGTATTCTTCAACAGCGATCTCTTCGGGCAGAAGCACCGCCACATCTATATCACTGAGCTTACTCATCTGGCCGTGGACAGCCGAGCCGAAAAGATAGAGAACCGCAACCCCTTTGGCCCGCGCATACTCGACCAGCTTCTCTTGGAGCTCTGTCAGTTCCATAAGTTATAGATTACTGAAACCGCCCTATATGCGCACCTGCTCTCTCACGGCACTTTCTGGATCTATCTGTAGCGACTCCGAATACTCGACGCGCTCGATCCGGCCCCCCGGCCCAATAGCAACTCTCTTGCCCCGCACGGTCTTAGCGTTCGTCGCCTCGAGATAGATCTCATCAGCTTCGATCAGTTCTGTCGTGAGCTCAATCTGGCGTCCCCACCAGCGCGCTAGCCACTCCCAAAACGATCCTCTCTTGCGCACGGTGATGCGCTCCCCGCCGATCTCCCGCGCCCAGGAACGCTCATGCAGCTTGATCTCCATCTGATCTGCCGAGAGCAGCCCTTCGATGCGAAAGGCTCCGCTGCCGCGGAATTCTGACGCTTCGACATCTCCCCCGGCTTTCAAGACCCCGCTGAACTTCGCACGCTGCGCCCGCAGATTTTTCTCTATTTTCACCGCTCCCGAACTGGAAAACTCTTGAGTCTGCACGCTCCCGGCAACGCTGCCTGCCCCGGAAGCGCCAAATCGCTCGCTGAAGACGTCGCCGCCGACTTTCCAAGCTCCCGCAGCCTCAAACGCTTGCGCCGCCACGGCGCCCGTGATCTTGCACGCCCCAGCCAGCGCGACTCTGCTCGCTTTGACTTTGCCGGTGATCTTCCCCGCGCCGGAGATCTCGACCGACTCAGCTTCAACATCACCTTCCACTTTGCCCGCGCCAGAAATTGTGACGCGCTCATAAAGTCCTCCGGTCGCCTTCCCCGCAC
Source organism: Candidatus Fraserbacteria bacterium (assembly GCA_037440025.1). Taxonomy (GTDB): domain Bacteria; phylum Bipolaricaulota; class Bipolaricaulia; order RBG-16-55-9; family DRXL01; genus JANXCC01. The sequence goes on from JBBIUX010000016.1 coordinate 34,973, forward strand.
CGGAGATCTCCAGATTTCCGCGTTTTGTTGTCATACTTTCTCTTGCTCCTTCACGCTCGCCCCGGGCGCGACTTCTAAACTCTCTGAGTATTCGACGGTCTCAATCTCGCAACCCTCGCCGATCTGAATCTTCTTTCCCCGGACGACGCGCGCTTTCGTGTTCTCTAAAAAGATCTCGTCGCCCTCAATCGTGTCGGCTTCCAGATAGCCTGCGCCTCTACTAGAACGTCCGTGACTGAACGTGTAGCTAAAACTCTCCCCAACAGCGCGTCCGACCTCTTCGCCGATGCGCCCTAGGTCTTCGAAGATGCTCTCCAACGTCTCGCCCAAGCCCTCCGGCCCGCGCCGCATGTGAATATGCACGCGCGGCTCCCGCCGCCAGCCCCAAAACGGCCCGCGCCGTCGGACTTCAATGCGCGTCCCGCCGATCTCAGAGACTTTGCCGCCACCCAGCTCGATCTTGACCTCTTCGGCAGACAGCAACCCGCCGATCTCAAAGCCCCCGCGCGATAAGAACTTTTCGGCTTCGACGTCCTCGCTCACCTTGAGCGACCCCGCGCTGGTGATCTCTTTCGCGCGTAAAGTGCCCTCGACCGTCTGCGTCCCGGCAATCTTCACTTCGTCGGCGTGCACATCTCCTTCGATGACGCACGAGCCGGCAGTCTTCATCAGTTCAGCTTTGACGTCACCGGCCACCCGACAGGAGCCAGCCGTCTTCAGCTCTTTTGTCTTGACGTCCCCGTCAATGCGACACGAGCCCGCCGTCTTGATAAGATTCGCATCTACGTCGCCCTCGATGCGCCCAGAACCGGCGACCGTCACCGTATCGTAGACGCCGCCGCTCACGCGGCCCGCTCCAGCCAAATGGACGTTCGTGCGCTTTTGCTCAGACATGCTGCTCCCTCCTCTACGTTCGCGCTGCGCGCACCTGCCACCAGCGATAGACTAAATAGAGCAGGGCCGCGACAAAGAGAAAGATCAACAACGGCGAACCGGCCACAAGACTGAGAATCAACCCGATCACTACCAAGGGCAGCAGCAGCGGCGCCAGTAAGAGCAACGGGAGCCCTAAGATCGGCAAGAGCACCACTCCCAGCACCCCCAAGACGATCACACCCGCCAAGAGCAGGGCCCCGACGACGACCGCTCCCACTCCCAACAATACGGGGATAAGCACCAGCCCGACTAAAAAGAGCACCGGAACAGCTACCAACCACGCCAACGGACCGCGCATCTCTCTCCCTCCTATGCGAATGACCATCATCGGCCTCCTTGGGACTCGTTGGGTCTGTCGCGCTCTCCGGAAAAAAGTTCAGAGCGCGCCCAGCTTCAGTTTGACCTCTTCTAAGACTTTGTTCAACTCGACTTTGGCCACGGCTTGCGTCTGAGGATCGAAGAGGCACTCTTGGGTGTAGAGCAGACAGAAGCTCAGATGGGGCTTGCGCCTCGTCAGCGCGAAACTCCCCGGTAGCTCCTTTCTCGCCACAGCAAGAGTCCATAAAAACTCTTTCGATTGGAGCTTGGTGAAATCGCTCTCCAACAGCGTCGAGATGACTACATTGAGCTCTTCTGGGTCAAGCTCATAGCGCCGCAACGACTCGATCACGGCGAGGAAGATCAGCTCGCGAAAACTGAAGGACCCCGACTCTCTGCGAATCGTCTCGTAATACTCTAAGACCTCTCGGCTGAGCCAGCCCAGCCCCAAGACTTCGTCTCGCTCAAAGCGCCGGTCCTTCAGCTCCGGCGAGAGCAGCTGCGCGATCTCTTCCAACGATTTGCTGTCCTTCAAGGCCTTGATCTTTTCTAGGCGCTCCACGATCTTTTGTTTAGGCAAAAACGTCTCTTGCCCTGTAAACGTTGACTTGCGGATGAACCACGATTCAGGGATAAGTCCCTCGCGCTTCCAGCGATAAAACTGGCCGTACGAGATCCCCGCCAGCTCTAAGACTTCCTTTTTGCTGATCAGCTCTTCTTCGGCCATGATCAATCTCCTTTGGCCTTCGCCCCGACACGTTCATTATAACATAACACTGTTTTATTCACAACGGCAAAAAAATTAGAGCTTCCAGTGCATCTGGCCATTTGCGCCCATGGATCTGAAAAAGAGAGCCAGCAGTTGGCCCAACGAGAGCCACTCTGGAGAACCCTCTTGTCTCTGCAGCCGAGCATCGCGCAACACTCTCTGTTCCTCTATTTTGCGCGCAAGGCGGTCTTGCTCGGCTTTTGCGGCCATTCCTATACGCAACTCATCTAACATGTTGAACATTGCTGCCTCCTTTACTTGGCGGGATATCGTCCCGACGCCAGCATTGTAACATAACACTGTTTTGTTTATCAAGGGTTCGGATCGAAATTCACAATGGTAGCTACTTTCGTTTTCGTCGTTTCGCTCTCGTACGCCAGCTCAACCTCACAAAATCGCTCAGCGACACGTCGTAGGCCGCGACCAGCTCTTGTACTGTCGAAGAAGGCAGCCCCGCCCGCTCCAATTCGCATCGGTAGCGCCGTACCGCCCGGAGCTTGCTCCACCACATCGTCAACACCAGCCAGCCCAACTTCAAAAACAAGCCCTCCACAGCCCACAAGCCCAATATTATCGCTCTCACCCAGCGCCACGGCTTCACCGTCTTCACGACTCCTTCTCGCTCTTCTCTTTCTCCCCTAGGGTTAAGCTGGGCTTGGCTAGATCTCTCAAACTAATCATATAGTTCTTCGCCATCTCCATTGCTTGCTCTTGCGGGATGCCTTGCTTCACCAGCTCGCTGTAAAAAGCGCCAACGGCTTTGCCAAATTGCTCGCCGGCTTCGGCTGAATAGACGACTTCTCGCAAGCCTTTCAGAAGCGCCGGGATCTTCTCAGCGACCTTATCTAATAATTGGGCCACTTCGTCCGGCCCCCAGTCCTCTTTGACCATCTGCGTTCACCCCCTTCTTCGTTTCAGTTCCCAGCCCAGGGCTTCTACCTCAGGCTCGATCTTGAACCGCCCGCGCTCGTACAACACTCCGACCGTGAAGCCCAGAGCAAACAGCTGCCAGTTTAGCTGAGCGATAGTCCGTCGCTCGCCGGAGTGAATTCGTTCAATCGTCTGGACTAACAACCCTTCCAATGGCACGGCCACGTCCTCATCCATAACGACTAGCTGTTTCAGCCCTTGCAACTCCTTTAGCTCCTTACGACAACCCTCACAGCCGACAAGATGGGCTTCTACTCTCGCTCGCTCGTTGCCCGTGAGCGTCTCGTTGACGTACCAGGGCAGCAGTTCTTTTAGCTCTCGCGAACAGCGATTCTGTGTCATCGAGATTCACCGCCTCTGAGACTCAAAAGCTCTTTTAATTGTTCTTTCGCATAGTACATCCGACTCTTCACCGTGCCCTCTGGGCAGTTCAGCACTTGGGCGATCTCTGAGTAAGAAAGATCGCTATAAAATGCGAGCACCATCACTTCGCGGTGCTCTGGAGTTAGCTGTGCCAGAGCCGCACGTATGCGATCAATCTGAATCTCTTGCCGAGTGAGCTGCTCTGGAGTAGCTCGCGCCGACGCCTGACGATCCAGTTTTTCTCGGACAAACTCCGGCGCGCGCCCGCGGGCCCGCGCCCGATCTAGAGCCTTATTTCTCGCAATCCCTAAGACCCAGCTCGACACTCGGCTCTGCACTTTATAGTTCTTGGCTCCTTTCCAGACGGCGATCATCGTCTCCTGGACGACCTCTTCGGCCTGTGTCCGATCATTGAGATAGATCATAGCAAAGCGAAAGATTCTAGGTGCATAGCCGCGAAAAAGCTTCGCGAAAGCCCCTTCGTCGCCCTGCACCACTTGACGAATCCACGCGATCTCATCCTGCATCCGTGCGCTCCGGTTGTGATTATACATCTGTGAGTCGCTCGTGAGAAGGAGAAGGTTCAAGTTGCACACTCAGGGGTTATGCCCTAGAATTTTCTCAGCCAGACTTCGTTTGGACTATTCGCCTTCGCCGGCCGCAGGCCGGCGAAGATGAAGGTCAAGCGAAGCTTGTGCGCCCGTAGCTCAATGGGAAGAGCATCGGTCTTCGGAACCGAGGGTTGGGGGTTCGAGTCCCTCCGGGCGCGCCAGCAGGCTTCGCCTGCACCGTACATCGTGCCGCCACAGGCGGCACGGTGTAC